>JAXJQE010000240.1:0-2511 GCA_036311305.1 Bifidobacterium sp. | reverse complement strand
ATGGCACGTGTCAAGCGCGCAGTGAACGCACACAAGAAGCGTCGTACCGTTCTGGACCGGGCGTCCGGCTACCGCGGCCAGCGCTCCCGCCTGTACCGCAAGGCGAAGGAGCAGCTGCTCCACTCCTTCAACTACAACTATCGTGACCGCAAGGCGCGCAAGGGCGACTTCCGCAAGCTGTGGATCCAGCGCATCAACATCGCCGTGCGCAACGAGGGCATCACGTACAACCGCTTCATCCAGGGCCTGCGCCTGGCCGGCATCGAGCTCGACCGCCGCGCCCTGGCCGACCTCGCGGTCAACGACCCGGACACCTTCAAGACCATCGTCGACCAGGCCAAGGCCGCCCTCCCGGAGGACGTCAACGCCCCGGTCAACGCCTGAGTCCACAAGGCGACACGGTCCCAGGACCATGAAGACACCGGCAGTATAATGCTGGTGCACGCATAAAACATAAGGACCCCGCCCATCGGCGGGGTTCTTATGGTTGTGCGGCAACGGCGTGAGCCGAAAATTGAACCCCCACAACTTAACGCAACAATTCAATCATTGATTTTTGCACTTGGTTTTGCACCTTTGATGAGGAGACAGTCATGACGAACAGTCTGCCCATGATTGAGGCACGATTTCTTGCACACATTGATGTTGAACGTGGATTGTCCTCCGCTACGATTGCTGCCTACCAAAGCGACCTCGACCGCTACATTGCCTGGCTGGCTTCGCAGGGGATCACCGACCCACAGCAGATTCGCACGACGCACGTGGAATCCTACATGCGCGTCCTGGGCGAAGAGGGCCAAAGCCCCGGGAGCCGGTCCCGCCGCCTGGCCAGTATCCATATGTTCCACCGCTTCATGCTGTCCGAGCGGCTGGTGGAGGACGACGTGGCCAAGCCGGTGAAATCACCGCGCACGGGTGCGTCCCTCCCGGATGTGTTGGACATCGACGAGGTGGCGTCGCTGCTGCATGCGTGCGAGACGCATGACATGCACGACGTGCGCGGACTGCGCGACAGCGCACTGCTCGAGTTCATGTACGCCACCGGCTGCCGCGTATCCGAGGCGGTCGGCAGCAACCTGGACGACATCGACTTCGATGAGCAGGTGGTGCGCCTGACCGGCAAGGGCGACAAGCAGCGCCTCGTGCCCTTCGGCTCCTACGCGAGCCAGGCCCTGGAACAGTATCTCAAGTACGGGCGCCCCGCGCTCGAGGAGAGGGCCAAGAACGAGCACGAGATGCGTGCCGTGTTCCTCAACCTGAGGGGCAAACGCCTTTCGCGACAATCCGTCTGGGAGATCATCAAGGACGCCGGGGACCGCGCGCATATCGACCATCCCCTGCATCCCCACACGCTGCGCCATTCCTTCGCCACCCACCTCATCCAGGGCGGCGCCGACGTGCGCACCGTGCAGGAGCTCCTTGGTCACGCTTCGGTGAAGACCCCGCAGATCTACACGCACATCACCCCCGATGCGCTCATCGAAACGTACATCACCGCTCACCCACGCGCCAAATGAGGCGTTTCGCGGGTTCCCGGACGGTACACTGGACAACGGCCAGAATTGAGTCGGTGCGGCATGGCGCCATGGACGCCCTGCCGCACCGACCATGTTGCATGAACTGATAGAGTGAACGGTATGCCTACGGATTTGCTTGGACGAGAATACGAGACCTTCCCGGTGCCCGAACCGCTGCGGCAGCACGGTCCGGCGCGTGTCATCGCCATGTGCAACCAGAAGGGCGGCGTAGGCAAGACCACCAGCTCCATCAACATCGCCGGCGCGCTCAACCAGTATGGCCGGCGCGTGCTCATCGTCGACTTCGACCCCCAGGGCGCCGCCACCGTGGGCCTGGGCATCAACGCCAACACGCTGGACAACACCATCTACACCGCGCTGTTCAACCCGCGCGTGGACGTGCACGACATCATCCAGCCGACCAAGTTCGAGGGGCTGGACATCATCCCCGCCAACATCGACTTGTCCGCCGCGGAGATCCAGCTGGTCACCGAGGTCGGCCGCGAGCAGATCCTGGCCAGCGTGCTGCGTCCCGTCCTCAACGAGTACGACGCGATCCTCATCGACTGCCAGCCCTCGCTGGGCCTGCTGACCGTCAACGCCCTAGCCGCCGCGGACGGCGTCATCATCCCCGTGGCCGCCGAGTTCTTCGCGCTGCGCGGCGTGGCGCTGCTCATGCAGTCCATCGAGAAGGTGCAGGCGCGCATCAACCCCAGCCTGGAGATCTACGGCGTGCTCATCACCATGTACACGCACACGCTGCACTGCGACGAGGTCGTCCAGCGCATCTACGAGGCCTTCGGGGACAAGGTCTTCCACTCCGTCATCTCCCGCTCCATCAAGCTGCCGGACGCCAACGTGGCCGCCACGCCCATCACGTACTACGCGCACAACCACAAGACCGCCCGCGAATACCGCGAGGTGGCGCGCGAGCTCATCGCCAAGGGCATCGTCGCCTTGGACGAATTGCCGTCCCGGGCAAGCGCACAGGGGT
>JAXJQE010000239.1:0-15439 GCA_036311305.1 Bifidobacterium sp. | reverse complement strand
TGTCGGAGCCCTGGACCATGCCGGTCAGGTCGCTGGGCACGACGTTGCGGATGCTCGCGTCGCTGGCCCCGAGGACGTCGCACGACTCGATGGGGTCCCACAGCGCGATGCGGTGGCGCAGCGCGAAGGCGCGGCGGCTGTCGGCGGTGTCGCCGGTCACGTCCGCCGGGTCGGATGGGTCGGCGTAGATGGCCTGGAGCATCGGCCAGAACCGGTTGCGCGGATGCATGTAGAAGAAGCCGGCCTGCCGGCTGCGCGGGCTCGCCATGGTGCCCAGGAACAGGATGCGCGAGTCGGGCGCCCACAACGGTCCGAAGCCATGCTCGACATGCTGCCATTGCGGTTCGTGCGTGGGGGTGCTCGGTCGGCTCATGCCACCCATCGTAGGCGGCCGTGCGCGTGCCGGGGCGTCTCCTCGCGATGCGGTGAATCGCCGTGCAGGCAGGGGCCATCCCCGTGTGCGTGGTGCGCCTAGCGGCGCGGGCGCAGCTTGAACACCGTGTCCGAGGCCTCGGCGATCTGCGGGCTGTGCGTGACGATGATCACGCACTTGTCCTGCTCGTGCGCCAGCTCCAGGAAGATCGCCATGATGTCCTCCTGGGTGGCCGGGTCGAGGTTGCCGGTCGGCTCGTCGGCGATGACGACCTTCGGGTCGTCGCTCAGCGCGCGGGCGATGGCCACTCGCTGCTGCTCGCCGCCGGACAGGTGCAGGATGCGCTCGTCGGCGTAGTGGCGCGGCAGATGCACCTGGTCGAGCAGCTCGAGGGCGATCTCCTTCTTCGGCCGGTCGAACTTCTTGCCGGAGGCGTCCATGGTGAGCATGATGTTCTCCAGCACGGTCAGACCGGGCAGCAGGTTGAAGCTCTGGAAGATCACGCCGATGTCGCGGCTGCGGTACTCGTAGCGGTCCATCGTCGCCAGGTCCTTCCCCTGGAAGAGCACCTTGCCGCTGGTGGGCACCGTCAGGCCGCTGATCAGGGACAGCAGCGTGGTCTTGCCCGCGCCGGAGGGGCCCATGATGGCGGCCACGCGGCCCGTGTCGAAGGTGTGGCTCAGGTGGCTGATGACCAGCGGGCCGCCCTTCTTGTACGCGTAGCTGACATCCTCGAGCCTGAGGATCGGCTCGGCCTTCGCCGCCGGCGCCTTGGCGGCATCCTTCACGGGGGCGGTCTTCGTGTCCTTCGCGCCCTGCGCGGACACCGTGTCGTTCGTCTTGTCGGTCATGTCGTTCATGTCCTTCGTATCTGGTGGGCGGTCAGGATCGGTCGGCGAGGATCTGCAGCGGCTCGTAGCGCATGACGAACACCACCGCGACCAGGGCCGCGAGCAATGTCAACGCGAGTCCGATGAGCAGCATCCAGCCGATGGTCGCCCAGTTGACGGTCGCGTTGATCTTGCTGACCATCTGCTGCGCGCGGTTGCCCTGCGGCATGTCCGTGGGCGCCTGCTTCTGGTCGGACTGGGTGTCGCCCGACTGCTGCTCCGACTTGGTGTCGGAGGAGGAGCTGGACGAGGCGCCCGGACCCTGCATCTGGCGGCCGAACTGCTGCATCTGGCTGGCCTGCTGGCTCTGCTGCTGCTCGACCTGCGAGCTCAGCAGCGCGTTGGACACGGGCACGGAGGTGGCCGCGCCGACGCCGATGCCCAGGGCCAGGCCGATGAGCGTGACCACGAGCAGCTCGAGGGTGAACTGGCCGGCCACCTTGGCCTTCTTGACGCCGATGGCGGTCAGCACGCCGATCTCGTACTTGCGCTCGCGGATGTTGAACACGGTGAGCACCATGAGCACCACGGCGCCCACGCACAGCACCACGATGAGCATGGTGGTGGCGAACTTGGAGAGGTTCTCGATGGGCACGAGCGACTGCTCGTAGCGCTCCACGTCCTCGGAGGAGACGGTGTACTCGTCGCCCAGACCGGCCTTGCGTACGTCCTCGGCGAACTTGTCGTACTCGTCCTTGCCGGCGAACACGTAGGTGTAGCTCAGCTGCGCGGCCTGGGTGGTGCGCTTGTTGCCCTGCGAGTCGGTGATCTCCATCGTCTTGTCGGGCGTCAGGCCGAGCTTGGTGAGCGTGGCGATGTTGGTGTAGATGGCGTTGGCCGGGTCGGAGGCGGTGGACTGCATCGGGCCGCCCATGGCCTGCGTGTCGTCGGTGGCGTTGGAGTAGATGCCCACGACGGTGAGCGTGTAGGTCTTGTCGGTGTCGGCGGCGTTGGCGACCTTGATCTTGTCGCCGACCTTGATGCCGTTGGCCGTGGCCAGCGTGTCGGAGACGATGACCTGGTCCGCGTCGTCCTCGCCGTAGCCGAACGCCTGGCCGGACTTCATGGTGAACGAGCCGTTGGGGGCGTTGAGCAGGGCCTCGTCGTCGGAGAAGCCGACCAGCGAGAAGTCGCCGGTGGTCATCATCTGCATGTCGCCCTTGCCGCCGCCCATGTCGCCGCCGCCCATGGCCATGTCGCCGCCGGGGGCCTGCTGGGCATCGCCGGAATCCTTGGACGCGCTGTCCGAGGAGGACGAGGAGGAGTCGGAGGACGAGGTGGAGTCGTCGCTGGAGGAGGTGACGGTGCCGTTGGAGTCGACGGGCTCGATGCCGCCGTCGGCCGTGGCCAGGGAGGCGGTCTCCGTGTAGTAGGAGGTCTTCACGCCGTACTCGGACTTCGCGTACTTCTCGTAGTCCGCGAGCGTGAGCTGCTTCTCGGTCATGGACTGCTGCAGCGCGGACATGTCCGGCTTCTCGCTCGAGGAGGAGGACGAGTCGGACGGTTTCGCGGCGTCCATGAGCGCGCGGCGGTCCAGGGAGATCTGCGCGGTGATCGTCGTGTCGTCCAGCGCGCTCGTGCGCGCCGTGTGCGCGGCCTGCACGATGGCCAGCGAGACGGTCGCCGCGGCGGTGATGATGGTCACGATGATGATCATCAGGATGTTGCGGCCCTTGTTGCGCACCACGTTGCGCAACGCGTTCCGGACTATGAACATGGTGGTTCCTTACTGACGTGTCCATATTGGATGGAAAAGGGGAATGCGTCCAGCGTAGGCGCGCGAGCTTGGGACGGCGGTGGCGATTGGCTGGGGACGCGCTGCGTCGTTGCTGGGGATTGGCTGGGAACGGCGTGCGCGTCGCGTGCGCGTGTCCGGCACGGCACGGCCGCCCCACATCCGCCGCAGGCGCGCCATGTTGCGCCCTGCCGCTAGCGTGGAACCCATGCCAATGAATGCACAGGTGATGACCAATGACAAGGCCGAGCGCGTCAGGCGCGTGGCCGCGCTGCGCGAGCGCAACCGGCGCGAGAAGGCGGGACGCTTCCTCATCGAGGGCCCCCAGGCGGTGCGCGAGGCGCTCACCTGGATGCCCCAGGTCGTGCTCGACCTCTACGTGACCGTCGAGGGCGAGGAGCCCGACGCCCCGTTCCGCAACGCCGCCGCCGGCCAGCTCGCCGGCCTGGCGATGGGAGAGGGCACGTACGTGCACAAGGTCACCGAGCGCGTCATGGCGCGCATGAGCGGCGACGCGCAGGGCGTGCTCGCCGTGGCCGATCTCGTGCAGGCGCGCGAGCTCATCGAGACGCCCCCGGAGACGCCGCGCCCGTTTCTCGCCGCCTTCTGGCAGGTGCGCGACCCGGGCAACGCGGGCACCGTCATCCGCGCCGCCGACGCCGCGGGCTGCGACGCCGTCGTGTTCGTCGGCGACTGCGTCGACCCGTTCGGCCCCAAGGTCATCCGCGCCACCACCGGCTCGCTGTTCCACCTGCCGGTGCTGCGCCTGGACGAGGAGGCGTTCTTCGCCATGTGCGCCGCGCGCGAGGCCACGCTCATCGCCGCCGACGTGTACGGGCTGGAGGGCAAGGCCCCTGAGTCGCTGCCCGACCTGGTGCGCGAGGGGGACGGCCTCGACGGCGCCCTGGCGGTGCTCTTCGGCAACGAGGCGCGCGGGCTGGACCCGCAGATGCTCGAGCGTGCCGAGGTCATCGCCTCGATCCCCATCTACGGCAAGGCGGAGTCGCTCAACCTCGCGACCAGCGCGGCGGTCATGCTCATGACGCTGGCCATGTCGAGTAGGAATGGAACAATCTGACATCGGTAAACCGTTGGAATACCGCGATTCAGGCAGGTATCTCGGCTGTCAAGGAAGGATTCTCGTGGCGCAAGGAACGCAATTCGACGCCGATGCGGTGACCAAGTCGGTCGCCGAGGGCATCGCCGCCATCCAGGCCGCCTCCAGCATGGAGGAGATCAAGGCCATCAAGAGCAAGTACGCCGGCGCGCAGTCGGCCATGACCCTGGCCAGCAAGGCCATCGGCTCGCTGGACAAGGCGCAGAAGAAGGACGCCGGCAAGCTCATGGGCAAGCTGCGCGCGGACTTCGGACGCGCCTACGGCACCAAGGAGACGCAGGTCAAGGCCGCCGAGGAGGCCGCCGAGCTCGCCGCCGAGACCGTGGACATGACGCTGCCCGTCGAGCGCAAGCCCCTGGGCGCGCGCCACCCGCTGCCCAAGCTCATGGAGGACGTCGAGGACTTCTTCGTCGGCATGGGCTGGCAGATCTCCGACGGCCCCGAGGTCGAGACCGAATGGTTCGACTTCGACGCCCTCAACTTCGGCCCCGACCATCCGGCCCGCCAGATGCAGGACACCTTCTACGTCAAGGGCAACCAGGCCAAGGACGCCGCCGGCTTCGTCGGCTCCAACATGGTGCTGCGCACCCAGACGTCCTCCGACCAGGTGCGCGGCCTGATCGCGCACGGCGTGCCGCTGTACATCGCCTGCCCGGGCCGCGTGTTCCGCACCGACGAGCTCGACGCCACCCACACCCCCGTCTTCCACCAGGTGGAGGCGCTCGCCGTGGACAAGGGCCTGACGATGGCCGACCTCAAGGGCGTGCTGGACAAGCTCGCCGTCGCCATGTTCGGCCCGGAGGCCAAGAGCCGCCTGCGCCCGAGCTACTTCCCGTTCACCGAGCCGAGCGCCGAGCTCGACCTGTGGTTCCCGGACAAGAAGGGCGGCCCCGGCTGGATCGAGTGGGGCGGCTGCGGCATGGTCAACCCGAACGTGCTGCGCTCGGCCGGCATCGACCCGGACGTGTACACCGGCTTCGCGTTCGGCGTGGGCGTGGAGCGCACGCTGCTGCTGCGCCATGACATCAACGACATGCACGACCTGGTCGAGGGCGACGTGCGATTCAGCGAACAATTCGTGAGGGGGGAGTGAACAGACATGCCCATGGTAGATATCGACTGGCTGCGTGACCACGTGGACGTCCCGGAGGGGCTGACCTACGAGCAGCTCGCCAAGGACCTCGTGCGCGTCGGCCTCGAGGAGGAGGAGATCCACCGCTCCCAGGTGACCGGCCCCATCGTCGTCGGCTACGTGGTGGACTGCACCCCCGAGCCGCAGAAGAACGGCAAGGTCATCAGCTGGTGCCACATCGACGTCGGCGACAAGTACAACGACGTCGACGAGGACGGCAACAAGGTGCCGCGCGGCATCATCTGCGGCGCGCCCAACATGCGTGCCGGCGAGAAGGTCGTCGTCACCCTGCCGGGCGCCGTGCTGCCCGGCGACTTCAAGATCGAGCCGCGCAAGACCTACGGCCACATCTCCGAGGGCATGTGCGCCTCCGAGCGCGAGCTCGGCCTGGGCGACAGCCACGACGGCATCATCCTGCTGGGCGACTACGGCTTCAGCAAGGAGCAGGTCGAGGCCCTCAAGCCCGGCGACGACGTCATGCACCTGCTGCACCTCGACCAGCCCATCCTCGAGATCAACGTCACCCCGGACCGCGGCTACGCGTTCTCCTACCGCGGCATCGCCCGCGAGTTCCACAACTCCACCGGCGCCGAGTTCACCGACCCGGTCGCCGACCTGGACGCCCGCGCCCCGCACATCGAGGACGCCGACGCCTCCAAGGCCGACATCGAGGTCGTCATCCAGGACGACAACCCGATCCATGGCGTGCCCGGCTGCGACCGCTACTACGCGCGCGCCCTGCACGGCTACGTGCCCGGCAGCCCCACGCCCAACCGCATGCGACGCCGCCTGGTGCGCGCCGGCATGCGCTCGCTGTCCCTGCCCGTGGACGTGACCAACTACGTGATGCTGGACATCGGCCAGCCGATGCACGCCTACGACCTGGACAAGATCGAGGGCCCGATCGTGGTGCGCCGCGCCAAGGCCGGCGAGACCCTCGTCACCCTCGACGGCAAGAAGCACGACCTCGACCCCGAGGACCTGCTCATCACCGACTCGCCCGACGGCAACGCCGGCTCGCGCATCCTCGGCATCGCCGGCGTCATGGGCGGCCAGTACGGCGAGGTCACCGACGAGACGACGAACATCCTGCTCGAGGCCGCGCACTTCGACCACGTGAGCATCGCCCGCTCCTCGCGCCGTCACAAGATCCCCTCCGAGGCCGCGCGCCGCTTCGAGCGCGGCATCGACGACCAGATCCAGCCGGCCGCCGCCCAGGAGGCCGTGGACATGCTCGTCGAGCACGGCAACGCGACCGCCTCCGAGCATCCGCGCGACGTCAACCGCACGCACCGGCGCAAGCCCATCGTGTTCCGCGCCAACGAGGTGGAGCGCCTCGCCGGCCTCGACCTCGACCTGCGCGAGATCGCCACGATCCTCACCGACATCGGCTGCACCGTGGCCGGCGGCGGCAACGGCACCTTCTCCGTGGTGCCGCCGAGCTGGCGTCCCGACCTGACCGAGCCGTGCGACCTCGTGGAGGAGGTCGCCAGGATCTACGGCTACGACCGCATCCCCACGCACGTGCCCAACGCGCCCGTGACCGGTCACGTGGGCCTGACCGACGACCAGCTGCACAAGCGCCAGGTGGCCGACGAGCTCGCCCAGTACGGCATGGTGGAGGTCCTGAGCTACCCGTTCGTGGGTCCCGCCGACTACAAGGCGTTCTCCATGGACGCCGACGAGGTCGAGAAGGTCAACGTGGAGATCGTCAACCCGCTGGCCGGCGACCGCCCGTTCCTGCGCCGCGACATCCTGCCCACCCTGGCGCAGGTCGTGCTGCGCAACGTGCACCGCGGCCTGGAGAACGTGTCCATCTACGAGCTTGGCCACGTCTACCACGCCGACCCCGACGCGCCCGCCATCCCGGCGCTGCCCGGCGCCGTGCGCCCGACCGACGAGCAGCTCGCCGCGCTCGACGCCGGCCTGCCCGAGCAGCCGCTGCACGTGGCCGGCATGTTCACCGGCCTCGTCCAGGACGATGGCTGGCTCGGCGACAAGCGTGCCGCCGACTGGACCGACGCCGTCGAGGCCGTGCGCCGCATCTCGGCGCGCCTCGGCGCGCATCTCGAGCTGCACCAGCCCGACGCCAAGGAGGTGCCCGCCCAGTGGCACCCCGGCCGCATGGCCTGGGTCATGGCCGGGGAGACCGTCGTGGGCCGCGTCGGTGAGCTGCACCCGCACGTCGACGACGCGCTCGGCCTGCCGCACCACACCTCGGCCTTCGAACTGGACCTGACCGCCCTGTTCGGCACGTTGAGCAACAAGCCGGTGCAGGCCAAGCCGATCTCCACCTTCCCGCCCGTCAAGCAGGACCTCGCGTTCACGCTGCCGGACGACGTGACGGCCGAACAGCTGCACGACGCCATCGTCGAGGGCGCCGGCGACGTGCTCGAGTCCATCGAGCTGTTCGACGTGTACAACGGCGACCAGGTCGGCGAGGGCATGAAGTCCCTGGCCTACGCGGTCACCTTCCGCGCCCCGGACCGTACGCTCACGGCACAGGACAGCGAAGCCATCAGGGCGCGTATCGTGGAGCGTGCCAAGGCCCTCGGCGCCCAGCTGCGCGCCTGAGCCAACCCCATCAACCCCGCAGGAGGCCGACACCACATGACCGAACCGGACAGCACCCAGCCCACGCCCAACGGCACCCGGGAGCAGGGCAACGGCCAGTCGGCCTCCCAGGGGACCCCCGCGCCGAAGGCGCAGCCCCAGTACGGCCAGTACGCCGCCAAGGACTACGGCGCCATGCGCTCGCAGTTCCCCGCGGGCTACGACCCCTACCTCTTCGGCAAGCCCGAGACGCCCGAACCGAGCCCCGAGGAGCGCCATCGCGAGCAGTCCGAGCGCGAGGCGCGCCGCATGGCGGCGAACGAGCGCGACGCCCAGCGGCGCGCCGAGCAGGCCGAGCGCATGCAGCACCCCGGCATGGCCCATCCCGGCCAGGGCGCCGGCAACGGCCAGCCGCAGGGCTACGGCCCCGGGCAAGGGCAGTACGGTCCCTGGGGCCCCGGTGGCATGCCGCCGCGTGGCTACACGTCGCCGGGCAAGTACCCGCGCTATATCAACGGCATCGACATGGAGGACCCGCACCAGAACCCGCTGTGCGGCCACTGGGACGCCTGGTCCGTCATCTCCTTCCTCCTGGCCCTGTTCATGCCCGTGCCCGTGCTGCCCGCCCTCATGGGGTGGATGAGCATGCGGCGCACCAAGACGATGCGCATGAAGGGCTACGGCCTGGCCGTGGCCGCCGTGGTCATCAATGTGCTCTACACCATCGCGTTCATCATCATGACGATCAACGGCGTGGACGCGAACACCCTCATGAACGACATGCTCCAGGAGATGGGTGTCGGTTCCGGTTCGGGCTCCTCGTCCGTGAGCGCCTGAGCGGCGTGGAAAGGAAGGTGCGGCGCACCCCACAATATGCATAGTTATGCAATGTACTGCATAATGTGTATGATGGCAGCCAACACCAACCACCGGGAGCAGACATGAGCACTTACAGCGTCGCCATCGCGGGTGCCACCGGCTATGCCGGCGGCGAAGCGATGCGCATCCTCGCCACCCATCCCGACTTCGAGGTGACCACCGTCACCGGGCATTCGACCGTGGGGGAGCGCCTCGGCGCCCTCCAACCGCACATCACGCCCCTGGCGGACCTCGTCGTCCAGGACACCACGCCGGAGAACCTCAACGGCCACGACGTCGTCATCCTCGCCCTGCCGCACGGCGCCTCCGGCAAGCTCGCCGCCGGGCTCGACCCCGACGTCACCGTCGTCGACCTCGGCGCCGACCACCGCCTCGAGCGCAAGGACGCCTGGGACACCTACTACGGCGGCGACTTCTACGAGCACTGGACCTACGGCATGCCCGAGCTGATCGTCGGCACCGACGCCGACGGCAACTACCTGCGCCAGCGCGGGCGGCTCGCCGGCGCCAAGCGCATCGCCGGGCCCGGCTGCAACGTGGCCGCCGTGACGCTGGCCATGCAGCCGGCCGTCGCGCAGGGCCTCATCGACCCCAAGAGCCTGGTCGCCACGCTCGCCGTGGGCTACTCCGGCGCCGGCAAGAGCCTCAAGCGCACCAACCTGCTCGCCGCCGAGGCCCTCAACTCCGCCGTGCCCTACTCCGTGGGGGGCACCCACCGGCACATTCCCGAGATCCTGCAGAACCTCGCGCACGCCGCCGGGCTGGACGGCTCCTCCGCGGACCTGTTCACCCTCGCCTTCACGCCCGTGCTCGTGCCGATGTCGCGCGGCATCATGGCCTGCGTCACCGCGAGCCTGACCGACGAGGCGCTCGCCATGTCCGACGAGGACATCCACGCCGTATGGGAACGGGCCTACGAGGACCAGGGCTTCATCGACGTGCTGCCGGCGGCCGTCATGCCCGCCACGCAGAACGTGCTCGGCTCCAACGCCGCGCACCTGAACACCGCCGTCGACCGGCGCAGCCGCACGCTGCACGCGTTCGCCGCCATCGACAACCTCGACCGCGGCACCGCGGGCCAGGCGGTGCAGTCCCTGAACCTCGCGTTCGGGCTGAACGAGGAGACCGGATTGAGCAAGATCGGAGTGGCGCCATGAGCGTAACGTTCCCCAAGGGATTCAAGGCCGCCGGCGTCAACGCCGGCATCAGCGCGAACGCGGACAAGCCGGACCTCGCGCTCGTCGTCAACGAGGGCCCCCTGTCCGCCGGCGCCGGCGTGTTCACCGTCAACCGTTTCTGCGCCGCGCCCGTGCAGTACAGCCGCAAGGTCGTCGCCGACGGCGACGTGCGCGCCGTCATCCTCAACTCCGGCGGCGCCAACGCCTGCACCGGCGCCGAGGGCTACGCCCAGTCCGAGGCCGAGGCCAACGAGGTCGCATCCCTCGTGGGCGTGGACCCGATGCAGGTCGCCGTGTGCTCCACCGGCCTGATCGGCGAGCTGCTGCCGCTGGACAAGGTCCTGGCCGGCGCGCGCGAGGCGTACGCGGAGCTGTCGGCGTCCAACGATGCCGGCCAGGACGCCGCGCATGCCATCATGACCACCGACACCAAGCCCAAGACCGTCACGCGCCTGGGCTCCAACGGCTTCCGCGTGGGCGCCATGGTCAAGGGCTCGGGCATGATCGCCCCGCAGCTGGCCACCATGCTGTGCGTCATCACCACCGACGCCGTCGTGGACGCCGAACAGCTGCGCGCCGCCCTCAAGGCCGCCGTGGCCACCTCCTTCGACCGCATCGACGTGGACGGCTGCATGTCCACCAACGACACCGTGCTGCTGCTCGCCTCCGGCGCCTCGGGCCTGGTGCCCGACCCGGACGAGTTCAACGCCCTCATCGCCAACGTGTGCGCCGACCTGGCGTCCCGCATCGTCGGAGACGGCGAAGGCATGAGCCACGTCATCGGCATCACCGTGCGCGGCGCCACCAGCGAGGCCGCCGCCCTGGCGTGCGGGCGCGCCGTGGCCGCCTCCAACCTGCTCAAGTGCGCCATCAGCGGCAACGACCCCAACTGGGGCCGCATCGTCAGCTCCCTGGGCACCGTGCCCGCGGACGTCGCCCCCTACGACCCGGACAAGGTCACCGTGGACGTCAACGGCGTGCGCATCTGCGACGGCGGCAAGCCCGGGCGCGACCGCGCCGAGGTGGACATGACGCCCACCGAGATCGACATCGAGATCGACCTCAACGCCGGCGGCTGCGAGGCCACCGTGTGGACCGACGACCTCACCCATGAATACGTGCACATCAACGCCGACTACGAAAGCTGAGTGACATGACAGCGGAACTGCGCGGACCGGGCTACCACCTGGACGTCCATACCGACCTCAGGCCCGACCAGAAGGCCGAGGTGCTCATCGAGGCCCTCCCGTGGCTCGAGGAGTTCCACGGCAAGACCGTGGTGATCAAGTACGGCGGCAACGCCATGGTGGACGACCACCTCAAGGAGAGCTTCGCCGAGGACATGGTCTTCCTGCGCCAGGTGGGCATCCACCCCGTCGTGGTCCACGGCGGCGGTCCCCAGATCTCGCACATGCTCGCCGCCCTCGGCATCAAGTCCGAGTTCAGGGGAGGCCTGCGCGTGACCACCCCGGAGGCCATGGACGTGGTGCGCATGGTGCTCACCGGCAAGGTCTCGCGCGAGCTCGTCGGCCTGATCAACTCGCACGGCCCCTACGCCGTGGGCCTGTCCGGCGAGGACGGCGCCCTGTTTTCCGCCACCCAGCGCAAGCCCGTCATCGACGGCACCCCCACGGACATCGGCCTGGTGGGGGACGTGACCGCCGTGGACGCCTCCGCCGTCATCGACCTGATCGACGCCGGCCGCATCCCCGTCGTCTCCTCCGTCGCCCCCGACGAGGACGACGCCACCGAGGTCCTCAACGTGAACGCGGACACCGCCGCAGCCTCCCTGGCCGCCGCACTGGGCGCCCACAAGCTCGTGATCCTCACGGACGTGGACGGCCTGTACGCCGACTGGCCCGACCGCAACTCGCTCATCGGGCGCATCGGCGTGGAGGACCTGCGCGACCTGCTGCCCGAGCTCGAGACCGGCATGCGCCCCAAGATGGAGGCGTGCATCCGCGCCATCGACGGCGGCGTCCAGCAGGCACACATCATCGACGGGCGCAAACCGCATTCCATACTCAACGAGATCTTCACCAGCGCCGGCATCGGCACCATGGTGGAACCGGGCGAAGGCCTGGAGATGAGGAGCAACTATGACCAACGACACCACCGCTGACGGCACGCTGACCCAGGACGAGCACTGGCTCGCCGCCTACGACGACGTGCACATGCACGTGTTCGGCAAGCCCCTGCGCGTGCTCGACCACGGCCAGGGCACGCACGTGTGGGACGTGGACGGCAACGAGTACCTCGACTTCCTCGCGGGCATCGCCGTCAACGCCCTCGGCTACGCGCACCCCGCGTGGATCAGGGCCGTCGCCGACCAGGCCGCCAAGGCCGCGCACGTGAGCAACTACTTCGCCACCGTCCCGCAGATCGAGCTCGCCGAAAAGCTCGTCGAGCTCGCCGGCGCCCCCGAGGGCTCCCACGTGTACTTCGGCAACTCCGGCGCCGAGGCCAACGAGGCCGCCCTCAAGATGGCCAAGCTCTACGGCGCGCTCCTGCAGGCCAAGCTCGCCGACGACAAGCCCTACCGCATCCTCGCCCTGACCCACGGCTTCCACGGCCGCACCATGGGCGCCCTGTCCGCCACCTGGAAGCCCGCCATCCGCGAACCCTTCGAGCCGCTCGTGCCGAACTTCGAGTTCGTCGAGGCCAACGACGCCGACGCCATGGCCGACGCCTTCGACGACGTCACCAAGGGCCCCGTCGCCGCCGTCATCATGGAGCTCATCCAGGGCGAGGCCGGCGTGCGCCCGCTCGACGCGGACTACGTGCGCGCCGTGCGGGCCCTCTGCGACGAGCACGAGGCCCTCCTCATCATCGATGAGGTGCAGACCGGCATCGGCAGGACCGGCAAGTGGTTCGCCTTCCAGCGCGAGGACCTCGGCGGCGTCACCCCCGACATCGTCACCTTCGCCAAGGGCGTGGCCGGCGGCTTCCCGATGGGCGGCATGATCTCCTTCGGCCAGCCGCTGTCGGACCTGTTCTCCCCGGGCAAGCATGGCTCCACCTTCGCCGGCAACCCGATGGGCGCGGCCGCCGCGCTCGCCACGCTGCGCACCATCGAGGACGAGGGGCTCGTCGAGGCCGCCGAGACCCGCGGCGCCTACCTGCGCCAGGGCATCATGGCGCTGGACAACCCGCTGTTCGCCAGCGTGCGCGGCCGGGGTCTGCTCGACGTCATCGAACTGGCGCACCCGTGCGCGCACGCCGCCATGCAGTGGGCGCTCGGGCACGGCCTGATCGTCAACGCCTGCGGCCCCTCCACGCTGCGCCTGGCGCCGCCGCTCATCGTCAGCGCCCAGGACATCGACGACGCGCTGGTCATCCTCGGCCGGATGCCGGCCGACCTGCCCGACGACTGAGCGACGGGCGCTATCATTCCAAGCAATCCATAGCAACCCCTGGCCGCCAGGCCAAGAACAGGAGAACACACCATGGGACAGCTCCGTCACATGCTGCGCGACGACGACCTGAGCCACGAGGAGCAGAAGCAGGTCCTCGAACTGGGCATGCGCTTCCGCGAGGACCGCTTCTACCACCGCCCCTTCGAGGGCCCGCAGGGCGTGGCCGTGCTCTTCGACAAGCCCAGCACGCGCACCCGCTCGAGCTTCTCCATCGGCGTCGCCGAGCTCGGCGGCTACCCGCTGGTCATCGACAAGTCCGGCTCCCAGCTGGGCCGCGGCGAGCCCGTCGCCGACACCACCCGCGTGCTCACCCGCATGGCGTACGCGCTGGTGTGGCGCACCTTCGAGCAGTCGCGCATCGAGGAGATGGCCGAGTACGCCACCGTGCCCGTCGTCAACGCGCTGACCGACGAGTTCCACCCCTGCCAGGTGCTCGCCGACTTCCTCACGCTCGCCCAGTTCAAGGGCGGCGTGGACGCCCTCGAGGGCATGACCATCGCCTACCTGGGCGACGCGGCGAACAACATGGCCAACTCGTACCTGCTCGCCGGCGCCGTCGCCGGCATGCACGTGCGCGTCGCCGGCCCCAACGGCTACCTGCCCGACGACGACATCGTGCGCGACGCCGAACGCATCGCCGCCACCACCGGTGGCTCCATCCTCGTGACCACCGATCCGAAGGCCGCAGTGGCCGACGCCGACTGCGTGTTCACCGACACGTGGGTCTCCATGGGGGAGGAGGCCGAGTACGCCGTGCGCTCCAAGCCGTTCTGGCCCTACCAGGTCAACACGGAGCTCATGACCCTGGCCAGGCCGGACGCGCTGTTCCAGCACTGCCTGCCCGCCTACCGCGGCAAGGAGGTCACCGCCGACGTCATCGACGGCCCGCAGTCCGTGGTCTGGGACGAGGCGGAGAACCGCCTGCACGCCCAGAAGGCGCTGCTGACCTGGCTCATCGGCAAGCAGCGCGGCGACGAAAGCCTGCTGTCCTGATGTGCGAGGCGAGCTCGGGGTTGCACCGTCCCGCCAACCGCAACGCCCGCCTGCATGCCATCGAGGAGGCGCTGTCCGACCACGTGGTCACCTCCCAGGCCCAGCTCTCGCAGATCCTCGCGGACCAGGGCATCGAGGTCACGCAGGCCACACTGAGCCGTGACCTCGACGAGATGAACGCCGTCAAGACGCGCCTGGCGGACGGCACCGTCGCGTATGTGCTCGAGGCGCACGCCCAGGACACGGACGCCACGCAGTTCTCGCTCAAGCGGGCCCAGGCCCAGATGGCCAAGGTGCTGCCCGGGCTGGTCACCTCGGTGGCGCACGCGCGCAACCTCATCGTCGTGCACACGTCGTCGGGCGCCGCGCAGTACGTGGCCAGCGTCGTCGACAAGCACGCCGTGCACGGCGTGCTCGGCACCATCGCCGGCGACGACACCGTCATGGTCATCTGCTCGGACGACGACGTCGCCCAGGCGCGCGCCGATTGGCTGCTGTCCATCGCCTCCGCCAAGTGACCCGCACCTTGTGACGGCCCGGCACCACGCCGGGCCGTCGCCGTACCACATCGTGGACTGACGCGCCCATATTGCATATTTATACAATGTTGTGTATATACTTTCATGTCAAGAACGCAACGTGCGAACAGAAAGGCATGACATGAGCGAGAAGAACCGCATCGTGCTGGCGTACTCCGGTGGCCTGGACACCTCCGTCGCCATCCCGTACCTCAAGGACCGCACCGGCAAGGACGTCGTCGCCGTCTCCCTCGACGTCGGCCAGGGCGGCGAGTCCCTCGAGACGATCAAGGAGCGCGCGCTGGCGTGCGGCGCCGTCGAGGCCTACGTCGTCGACGCGCGCGACGAGTTCGCCAACGAATACTGCATGCAGGCCCTCAAGGCCAACGCCATGTACGAGGGCGTCTACCCGCTCGTCTCCGCCATCTCCCGCCCGCTGATCACCAAGCACCTGGTGCGCGCCGCCCACCAGTTCGGCGCGGACACCATCGCGCACGGCTGCACCGGCAAGGGCAACGACCAGGTGCGCTTCGAGGTCTCCATCCAGTCCATCGACCCCGAGCTCAAGGCCATCAGCCCGATCCGCGACCTGTCGCTGACGCGCGACGTGGAGATCGCCTACGCCAACGAGCACGAGCTGCCGATCGTGCAGACC
>JAXJQE010000238.1:0-3214 GCA_036311305.1 Bifidobacterium sp. | reverse complement strand
CGCCTCGCCGGCGCGTGTGCGCGCGGCCGCGTCGTGGGTGCGCCGCCCGCGGTAGGCGGCGCGCCTGAGGCGCGTCTTGCGCGCGGCGACGTCGCCGGAAGGGTCCTCCATATCCATAGGTGTGTCCATGCGCGCCATTGTAGGACGTCGCCGGGGGAGGGCGGCCGTCCGCGGAACGGACGCGCGGGCCCGCGCCGGCCGTGTGCGTGTGCGCGCGGCCGTGCGCGCATGGTAGAACTGTGCTGTGTTCATTTGGCAATCGATCCGTGACGCGATGCACCGCAGCCCGCGTGACGCGTTCCACACGCCGCTGCGGCTGGAGGGGCCGGACGGCACGTCGTTCGCGCTGCGCACGATGACCGCCGAGGACGAGCTCGAGTGGGACGCCGTGCGCTCGCGCAACGTCGAGTGGCTCGACCCATGGGAGTCGAACGACCCCATGCGCCACGAGCTGGTGTCGTTCTCGCAGTGGATCGCCATGCAGCGGCGCGAGGAGCGCGACGGCTCGTCGATCGTGCTCGTCATGGAATTCGAGGGCCGCATTGTCGGCCAGATTTCGCTTGGAGCCGTATTCCGCGGGGCGATGCGCACCGGCATCATCGGCTACTGGATCGACGAGCAGTACGCGGGGCGCGGATTGACGCCGCTGGCCGTCGCCATGCTGTGCGACTGGGCGCTGCTCGACGCCGACGGACCGCGGCTGCACCGCATGGAGATTGACATCGTGCCCGAAAACCAACGTTCCCGTAGGGTTGTGCAGAAGGTCGGCGCGCAGTACGAGGGGCTGCGGCGGCAGTACATGTACATCCACGGGCAGTGGCGCGACCATGAGTCGTACAGCCTCGTGGAACAGGACGCGCCGGGTGGTTTCACGCGCCGTCTGATGGGCGACACGCCGAGTGAGCCGTTTCACGACTTGTCGTGAATTCATTTATTCTTGAGAACTATGGGTTACGAGTCACTGAGCACCTTGGTCGTTCTGGTGATCATCGCAATCATCATGATGGTTTGGCTGCCGCGTTCGACGGCCAAAGGCATGAAACAGGTGGTCAAGCACCGGTCCGACCGGTATTCCGCGTCGCTGCATCTGCTGGATGAGCGCAACGCCTCCCGGTTCTCCGATGTGCACACCCCAACGGCGAAAGGTGCGATTATGCCGACGACACGAACGGATCGTGAGAAGAACCGTGCGTACATTGCGCAGGTGCGCGAGCTCCGTCGTGCGGCCGCCAGGCGCCGCAGCATCCTCGCCGACACCCTCGTGGTCATCACCGCCGTGGTGGTCGCCCTCGCCTTCGTCCTCGACTTCAGCCCCCTGTACGCCCTGATCCCCGCGGCGCTGCTCGTGCTCGTGCTCATCCTGGGCGCCCGCGCCGCGGCCAAGGCGCGCGCCTGGGAGGCGAAGATGGCCGAGCGCCAGCGCAAGCTGCGTGAGAAGGAACAGAAGGAGAAGCGGCGCAGCAAGGAACGCCAGCAGGCCCGTGAGGAACGCCGCGTCCAGGAACGCCGCGAGCAGGAGCGGCGCGACCAGGCGCCGGCCGGGCAGGACGCGCGCGTGAACGAGGCGCGCACCGACGTCATGGAACAGCGTGAGATCCGCCGCGCCCTGCGCCAGGCGCGCCAGGAGCAGGCGCAGGCCGTCGCCCGCCACCAGGAGCAGGCCGCCGCCAAGGCCGCGGCGCAGCAGGGCGCCGCGCAGGCGGCGCAGCAGGCCGCCCCCGCCACGCCGGCCGTCTCCGACCAGCACGCGCAGCTCGTCGTGAGAGGCGACATGGAGCGCTACCTGGCCGACGAGACCAACGAACTTAACGAGGTGCGTTCCTCCTCCGCGGTGGACGCCTTCGACATGGCCGTCAACCAGGACCTCATCTCCTTCTCGCTGGGCGAGGAGCGCAACGGCGTGGAGCAGGCCGCCCCGGTCGCCGAGAGCCTCGAGATCAAGTCCACCAAGCAGGTCGCCAAGGCCGTCCCGCCGGAGTCCACGCCCGAGCGGCCGGCCGCCGAGGCCGCCGAGGCCACGGACGCGGCCGGGGAGGCCGTCGCCGCCGACACGTCCAAGGTCGCCGCGGACAACGCCCAGGCGCCGTCCGACGGCTCGGCCGTCAACGACTCCGTGGCCTTCCACGAGTCCGAGCGCTCGGCCGCCGTGGAGGCGCCCGAGGAGACCTCCGACTCGCTGGGCGCGGACCTCGCGTCCATCCTGGCCCGCCGCGGCAACTGAGCCGCCGGCGACGTCCGTATCCGGGGCCCGGTGCCGTCCACGGCACCGGGGCCCCGTCGTACATGGGGAGTGCGGCGCCCCGCGCAACACGCGTGCGAAACGCCGGCATCGGCGTCGTTCGAGGCGTTTCGCGTACAGCGTTAGCACTCGAGTTGGCAGAGTGCTATCCCTCGCGCTAAGATGTCTCGGTAGCGCAACAAAACGTGTGCCGGCCATGTTCCGTCAGCCGTGGGCGACGCGGGTTTTGCTGTGGACAAGACAACCCATCCCAGAAAGAGGAGGTACGCAGTGTCGTTCCCACTCACCCCGTTGGAAGACAAGATCATCGTCAAGCAGGCCGAGGCCGAGACGCAGACCGCTTCGGGCCTGTACATCCCGGACAACGCCAAGGAGAAGCCGCAGCAGGGCGAGGTCCTGGCCGTCGGCCCGGGCCGTCGCAATGACGCCGGCGAGCGCATCCCGATGGACGTCAAGGTCGGTGACAAGATCCTGTACTCCAAGTACGGCGGCACCGAGGTCCACTACCAGGGCGAGGACTACCTGATCGTGGCCGCGCGTGACGTGCTGGCCATCATGAACTGAGCGTAGCCCCGCCAAAGGCTTCGGGGAGGGCCCGGGACACATCGTCCCGGGCCCTCCCGTCGTTTCCGGCTCCTGTCAACGTTGGCGGCGACACGCCGGAATATCCCGCCCGCCACGCTGTTGGACCCCGTGCAGGCGCCCACCTGCCGTAGCGGGAGTCGAACCCCCGAAGCCCAAAAACGTTGGAATTCCAACGCGACACGCCGTGACTTGCGCAAGTCGGGGCATCCGTGGCATACTAGCCAAGTTGCCGGTTGAGGTTCTCAACTGGAAACGATGGCGGATTTCCCAAGCGGTCAAAGGGAACTGACTGTAAATCAGTCGCTTCGTGCTTCAGTGGTTCGAATCCACTATCCGCCACGCCTCGATAGCTCAGTGGTAGAGCACTTCCTTGGTAAGGAAGAGGTCGTG
>JAXJQE010000237.1:0-1593 GCA_036311305.1 Bifidobacterium sp. | reverse complement strand
GCGACAGGAGCGGGCTGTGGGACGTCGACTTCACGAGCCTGATGGCCGGCGGCGTGCAGGTCGTGTCCGGCGTGCGCGCCTGGGACATGGCGCTGCGCCTCGCCTACGACGAGGTGCGCAGCGGCGACGTCTCCACGGACCTCGAGAAGAGCGTGCGCGCGTTCGTCAAGGCGAATCCGGGCGTGCGCAAGCACATCTACTGCACGTACACGGCGATGCTCGCGGCGCGCGCCGAGCTCGCCACCGTGGCCAGCGTCGCCGACGCCGGCGTGGGCAAGTAAAGGAGCGTCATGGCCAAGCCGATCGACATCGTCTCGCTGTACCCCAAGGACATGAACATCTACGGCGACATGGGCAACGTGCTCACCGTGCAGCGCCGGCTCGCGCTGTACGGCTACGAGCCACGCATCCACGCCGTCAACCAGGACGACCCGTGGCCGGAGCACGCCGACGTCGTGCTCGGCGGCGGCGGGCAGGACACCGGGCAGAAGAAGATCATCGACGACCTGTTCCGCCGCGCCGACCTGCTGCGCTCGCTGGCGCAGGACGGCACGCCGATGCTCATGATCTGTGGCCTGTACCAGCTGTTCGGCGAGTACTTCGAGACGATCGACGGCACGCGCCTCGAGGGCATCCACGTCTTCGGCGCGTACACCGTGGGCCGCGACGTGCGCATGATCGGCAACCTCGTGGAGACGAGCGTCGACTTCGGCGACATCATCGGCTACGAGAACCACTCCGGGCAGACCTTCCTGCGCGAGGGCGTGCAGCCGCTCGGCCACGTGGCCGCCGACGGCTGCGGCAACAACGGCGAGGACCACACCGAGGGCGCCCGCTACCACAACGTCATCGGCACGTACATGCACGGTTCGCTGCTGCCGAAGAACCCCGCGATCGCCGACTACCTGATCGGCGAGGCCGTCTCCCGCCGCTACGGCCGGTTCGAGGACCTGGGCTCCGAGCAGCAGCGCGCTGAGCGTGCGCGGATCGACGAGATCACGCGCCGCGCCCGCGAGGTAGCCGCCCAGCGCCCCCGCTGACCCCTTCCCACGAAAGTCGCAACCAGGACGCCTAGATATGACTTTGGTGGGGTACGCCATGGCTGAAACGCGTGGGGGAGGGGCCGCGCGTGTAGAGTGGGGACCAGATGTCCGCGATGCGGGCATGGATACGAAACCACACGGGCGTGCAAGGCGCCCGGTTACCTTCTGGAGGGCGACATCATGGCAGACGACAACAAGAATTCGGTCCCGGACTTCGGCGAGGGCCTGCGCAAGGTGTTCCTGGCGGGCGTCGGCGCGCTGGCGACGACGGCCGACAAGGGCCGTGAGATCATCAACGACCTCGTGCAGCGCGGCGAGCTGACCGTCGACCAGGGCAAGAAGCTCAACTCCGAGCTGTCCCACAAGGCCTCCGCCACCGCCGGCGACCTCAAGGACCAGGCCAAGGCGGCCGGCCAGACCATGCGCGACGCGGCCGCCGGCCTGCGCGCGCAGACCACCGACAACCTCGACGACCTGACCAAGTCCGACGCGGCCGACGAGGCCCCGGCGGCCGACGACAATGACGCCGAGTAGTCTGGTCCCTGTACTT
>JAXJQE010000236.1:0-7600 GCA_036311305.1 Bifidobacterium sp. | reverse complement strand
GGCTTATAGGGGGCAGGTTATAGGGGGCAGGTCAGTCCTCCTTGCCCTCCTCGAACGCGTCCTCGGCCTGGCTGGCCCGGCAGTCGGGGCACAGGCCGAAGACCTCCAGCGTGTGGGTCTGCATGGTGAAGCCGTGCTCGGCGGCGATGGAGCGCAGCCAGTCCTCGCTGGGCGGGTCGATGGCGACGGTGCGCCCGCAGTTCGTGCAGATGAGATGGTGGTGGTGGCCGTCCTCGCCGCAGTAGCGGTACAGCTGCTCGCCGCGCATGCGCACGGTGTCCACCTGCCCGGAGTCGGCGAGCGCCCCCAGCTGCCGGTAGACGGTGGCCAGCGAGATGCTCTCCCCCATCGCCTCGAGCCGCCGGTGCAGCTGCTGGGCGGAGATGAACGACGTGTGCTCCTGCAGCGCCTCGCGGATCACGTCCTTCTGGTGTGTGTTGCGGGCCATGGCCACCATCCTTCCGAATGCGGCGTCATTCTACGCGCACGTCGTCCCAGCAGCCGGTGGCCTCGAGGTCGGCCATGGCGGCCGCGGGGTCGTCGGTGAGCACGGTGATGTGCCCCATCTTGCGGTTGTGCTTGACGTCGGCCTTGCCGTAGTCGTGCACGTGCCACTCGGGGTGGTCGGCCGCGGCCGCGCGCGTGGGCGCGACGTGCTGGCCGAGCACGTTGGCCATGACGGCGGGCGACAGCAGCTTCGGCTCGGCGAGCGGCCAGCCGGCGATGCCGCGCACGTGCAGGTCGAACTGGTCGAAGTCGCACGCCTCGATGGTGTAGTGCCCGGAGTTGTGCGGGCGGGGCGCCAGCTCGTTGACGATGACGCGGCCGTCGCGCGTGACGAACAGCTCGATGGCGAGCGTGCCGGCGAGCTTGAATCCGCGGGCGAGCGTGAGCGCGAGCTCGCGGGCGCGCGCCGCCATCTCGTCGGACACCTCCGCGGGCGCGAGCGTCATGTGCAGGATGTTGTTGCGGTGGATGTTGCGCACCACGGGGAACGTCACGTAGTCCTCGCCGTTGCCGGACACGAGGATGGAGGCCTCGTAGTCGAAGTCGACGAACCCCTCGAGGATCGCCGGCGGGAACGCGTCGGCCGGCCACACCTTGTCCAGGTCGTCCGCGGAACGCAGGACGACCTGCCCGTGGCCGTCGTAGCCGCCCTCGCAGGTCTTGAGCACGGCCGGGTAGCCGATCTCGGCGAGCGCGTCGTCGAGCTGTTCGCGCGTGTCGACGGCGCGCCACGGCGCGGTCTCGATGCCGTGCTTGTTGATGAACGTCTTCTCGTGCACGCGGTGCTGGGTGACGCGCAGTAGGTCGGTGCCCTGCGGGATCGCCACGCTGCCGCGCACGGCGTCCAGCGCGTCGGCGTCAACGTTCTCGAATTCGTAGGTGAGCACGTCGCTGCGTTCGGCGAGCTCGCGGATCGCGTCGGTGTCGTCGTAGTCGGCGGTCACCTGGAAGTCGGCGACCTGCGCGGCGGGGCAGTCGGGCGTCGGGTCGAGCGTGCCGACGCGGAAACCCATGTACTTGGCGCTCAGCGCCATCATGCGGCCGAGCTGGCCGCCGCCGACGATGCCGATCGTCGCGCCCGGCTCGAGGCGCGCCACGTTGCCGTTGGTCTCCTCAGACAAGCTGGGCATTGGACTCGTCCACCTTCGCTTCCAGCTCGTCGCGGTACGCCTGCAGCGCGTCGGCGAGCGCGTCGTCGGTCATGGACAGCATGCTCACGGCGAGCAGCCCGGCGTTCGTGGCGCCGGACTTGCCGATCGCGGTGGTGGCCACGGGGATGCCGCCGGGCATCTGCACGATCGAGAGCAGCGAGTCAAGGCCGTTGAGCGCGTGCGACTGCACGGGCACGCCGATGACGGGCAGCGTGGTCTGCGCGGCGACCATGCCGGGCAGGTGGGCCGCGCCGCCGGCGCCGGCGATGATGACCTTGATGCCCTTGGCGCGCGCGTTGTGCGCGAACTCGGCCATGAGACCGGGGGTGCGGTGCGCGGAGACGACCTGCTTCATGTAGGGCACGCCGAAACGCTCGAGCATCTCGCACGCGTGCCTCATCGTCTCCCAGTCGCTGGCCGATCCCATGATGACGGCGACCTGCGGGTCCTGTGCTGCCATGACTCCTCCTCGTGTGGGGACAGGTGGGTTACGCGCACCACTGTACGCCACGCGCCGCACGCGGGGTCGCCGCCCGCTCAGTGCGTGAAGTCGAGCACGACCTTGCCGAGGAAGTCGCCGGACAGGACGCGCGCGAACGCGTCGCGCGCCCGGGAGGCCGGGTAGCTGGCGTGCACGACGGGCGTGAGCCCGGCGTGCTCGACGAAGCGCAGCAGGCGAGCGAAGTCGGCGCGCGTGCCCATCGTGTTGCCCTGGATGCGGATGTCCTGGAAGAACACGCGCGTCAGCTCCGCGCCCGGCTGGTCGCCGCTCGTGGCGCCGCAGGTGACGACGGTGCCGCCGGGGCGCACGCTGCGCACCGAGTGGCCCCACGTGGCCGAGCCGACGGAGTCGAGCACGGCGTCGACCTTGCGCGGCAGCCGCGCGCCGGGCTCGAGCGTGGCGTCGGCGCCCAGGGCGGTGGCGAACGCGCGTTTCTCCGGGGTGCGAGCCGTGGCGTAGACCTCCAGTCCCGCGGCGTGCGCGAGCTGGATGGCTGCGCTCGCCACGCCGCCGGACGCGCCCTGCACGAGCACGGAGTCGCCGGGGCGCACGCGCGCGCCGGTGTCGGGCGAGAACAGCATGCTGTACGCGGTCAGCCAGCTCGTGCCGAGCGCCGCGGCCTCCTGCGCGGTCAGGTTCGCGGGTTTCCTGTACAGGTTCTCCGCGGGCACGTGCGCGACCTGGCACATCGTGCCCGGGTAGCGCTCGGAGAGGATGGAGCGGCGCGCGCTGGGCACCGACGGGTCGGCGTCGATGACCGTGTACGCGACGACCTCGTCGCCGTCCTCGAGGTCCGGGCGGCTCTCCGGCGCGCGCGTGAGCACGCCGCACAGGTCGGTGCCCAGCACCATCGGCGTTTGCTTGGCGGACAGACCCACGCCGGCGAGCGACCACAGGTCGTGGTGGTTGACGGTGACGGCGAGCGTGTCCACGGGCGTCCAGCCGGCGGGCGCGTGCGGGTCGAGGTCGCCCACCCCGAGGGCGGACAGGGGGTCGTCGGGGTCGGTGTCGGCGGCGTATACGGCGAGCATGATGGTCCTTTCCGCGGGCCCGCGCGGCGGTGCGCGGGCGTCGCGCATAGTGGTATCGGCGCGAACAATGTTTCAGGTGTCTATAATATGTCACCAGTGCGGCCCCGCGCGGGCCGCGGCGATGCCCACTGCACGAAGGACCCCTGGAACACAATGACTGACATCCTGTCGACCCTGCACACCCCGGACGACGTGAAGGCGCTCGACGACGCTCAGCTCGAGGAGCTGTGCGGGCAGATCCGCGCCGCGCTGGTGCGCTTCGGCAAGGAGTACGGCGGCCACATCGGCTCCAACCTGGGGCTCGTGGAGACGTGCGTGGCGCTGCATTACGTGTTCGATTCGCCGCTGGACAAGATCGTCTTCGACGTCTCCCACCAAAGCTACGTGCACAAGATGCTCACCGGCCGCGCCGACGCGTTCCGCCGCGCGCGCCTGTTCGGCACCGTCACCGGCTTCACGAACCCCGCCGAGAGCGAGCACGACCACTTCGTGCTCGGGCACACCGGCACGTCGATCTCGCTGGCCACGGGACTCGCCAAGGAGCGCGACCTGGTGCGCGCGGCCGGCGGCACGCCTGGCACGGACAACGTCGTCGCGGTGATCGGCGACGGCGCGCTCTCCAGCGGCGAGGCGTTCGAGGGGCTCAACAACGCCGCCGAGCAGGGCGGCAACCTCATCGTCGTGCTCAACGACAACGAGATGTCCATCGCGGAGAACCACGGCGGCATGTACGCGACGCTCGCGCGGCTGCGCGAGTCCGGCGGCACGGCCGGCGACAACCTGTTCCGCGCGTTCGGCTTCGACTACCGCTACGTGGAGGACGGCAACGACGTGCACGCCATGGTCGACGCGCTCGCGGCCGTCAAGGACACCGAGCGGCCCGTCGTGCTGCATGTGCACACCACCAAGGGACTGGGCATGGACGCCGAGGACGCCTCGCACGGTGTCGAGCCCGGGCGCTGCGAGGCCAACCACTGGCAGGACCCGATCTCCTCGCTCGGGAAGCCCTTGGGCGCGCGCAAGTTCTACGGGCGCCTGGCCATGGACGCGCTGTCCGGGCGGTTCGCCTCCGAACCGGGACTGGTCGTCATCTCCCCCGCCACGCCGGGCTCCAACGGCATCACACCGGAGTTCCGGCAGGAAGCGGGCACGCATTACGTGGACACCGGCATCACCGAGGCGCACGCCGTGGCCTTCGCCTCGGGGCTCGCACGCGGCGGCGGCCGGCCCGTGGTGGCCACCTCCGCCACGTTCTTCCAGCGCGCCATCGACCAGGTGCAGCAGGAGGTCAGCCTCAACGGCACGCCGGCGACGCTCATGGACTTCGGCGGCGGCATCTCGGACACGGACAACACGCATTCGGGCGCGTTCGACATCGCGATGTTCGGCAACATCCCGGGCCTGCTGTGCCTGGCGCCCACGTCGCGGCGCATGTTCCTGGACATGCTCGCCTGGGCGACCGGCCCGGCCAACGACTCCCCCGTGTTCCTGCGCGTGCCCGGCAACGAGATCCTCAAGGCCGAGCGCGACGGGGAGCTCGACCCCGAGACGACCGTGGCGCCGGCTTTGACCGATGTGGCCAAGCCATGGCTGGGCTACCGACTGGTCTCCGAGGGGTCCGATGTGGCCGTGATGGGCCTCGGCGACGCGTTCCCGCTGGCCGCGCGGCTCGTGGAGCGGTTGGCGTCCGGCCCCTCCCCCATCCACGCCACGCTCGTGGACCCGCTGCAGTTCTCGTCGCTGGACGAGGGCACGCTGCGCGCCCTGAGCGGCTCGCACTCGCTGGTGGTCACCTTGGAGGACGGCCAGCTCGAGGGCGGCTGGGGCGAGAAAGTCACCGCCTTCTACGCCAACATGATGCCCGAGGCCGGCATGAGGGTCCTCAACTTCGGCGCCGACAAGGAATTCACCGACCGCACGCCCCTCGCCGAGCTCCACGACCGCTACGGCATGACCGAGGAGAGCCTGGAGAAACGCATCCGCGAGGTGCTCGGGCAGTAGCACCTTCCACTTTCCGAAAGCCCATCCGGAAAGTGGAAGCTCCCACGCACACTTTCCGGGAAAGTGGAAACTTTGGCGCACACTTTCGGCAAGGTGTCCGGAAAAGTGTGCAAGCCCTCCGCAGTCCGGCAAGACAGGTATCGTGGTGACGTCCGCCTCCGTAGCTCAATGGATAGAGCAGCAGACTTCTAATCTGTGGGTTGTGGGTTCGAGTCCCATTGGAGGCACTTTTCTGTCAGTCAATCCGGCCGAGGACGTAGGCCAGGGGGATGCGTTCCTGTTCGATGCGGGGGTTGGGGAGTTCGCCGCGGCACAAGGCCTCGTAGAGTGAGCGCTCATCGGGCGTCAGGGCCAGGCCGACCTTGGGGTCCTGGGGCTTGAGGGGCTTGTTGGTGGCGGACAGGGTGGTGCCGAAGCGGGTGAAACGATCGTAGGTGGCGCGGTCCATGGCCACGCTGCGGGCGGACAGGCCCGATCGGCGCAGCGTGGAGAGGATCTCGAAGCCGGCGGCGTCCAGGTCGCCCCAATAGACGACCTCGCACTCCCTCAGCCATGGCAGCAACTCGGCGGCATGCCCCACCGCGAAGCCGGAGCCGAAGACGCAGACGGTCCCCTCCATGACCGGCAGCCCCAAGTACGTGTCCTTGTTCTCCACGATGATGGCTCGGCGCACCGGCAGCTCGGGGCTTCCCTGCACGCTGGTCGCCAGTCGCTCAGGCCAATCAGCGGCCGCAGGATCCAAGTAGCGATAACGCACCTCACCCGGTCGCTCACGCAGATCCAAGGCTTCCACGCCCAGCAACGCGCACAGCGCCCGACGGTGCCTGGAGCGTTCCCCGTCCAGCCACTTGGCGCTGAATCCCTCGAGCGGCACCTCGCGTGGTGTCAGGGATGGCACGCCGTCCAGATGGTCATGGAACCAAGCGGCCGCGGCGAGCAGCAACTCGAAGTCCACATCGGAAGCGGCAAGTTCCTCGCGCGTGGCGTCCAGGCCTGGGTCCATCCATTTGAGGACCCGCATGAGCGCCTCCTCGTCCACGCCGGACCAACCGGCCGTCAACGCACCCAGCCGCTCCGCACGCTCACGCACCAGCGTCCAGTGCGCACGGACCTTGCCGCTGACGGCCCGCATGGCCGTCGCGCCGTCCGGCACGATGACATGCGAGACCAGTTCGACCGGTGTGCCGCCGAGCCGCCGCGTCACCATCACCAGTTCCACGCCGCGTTCGCCGGCCCATCGACGCGTGGCGTTGTCCGTCGCGAACACATGGGTCGCGTCGTCCTCGAGGGCGCGCTCGCCCGGCAGGCGCACCGGCACGGTGAGCGGCCACGGGTCGGCCGCCTCGAAGAGGTGCCGCTCACCGTGGGCCGCGATCGCGTCGGCCAGCTCACGCGCCGATCGCATCACGCCTCCGCCACCTCGAACACGGCCTCGTGCAGCGTGGTGGTGCCGGTCTCCTGGTCCTTGCGCGCGACCACGACCTTGGACGCGGAGCCCATCATTTCCGCGGTCTTCGACTCGGGCGCGGAGACGATGACCTGGAAGCCCAGGCCGGGCAGGACGCTCAGCGCGCGGCGCGTGTACTGGCCGTCGGCCTTGATGAGCGCCTCATCGAGGAACACCGTGGCGTACGAGGGCTCGGTGGCGTTGTCGTCGGCCAGCAGATACATGAGCGCGGCGCCGTACGCGAACGACGTGAGCTCCTGCAGGTAGCCGCCGGAGCCGCCGCCGGTCGAGTTGATGCGCTCGACGGTGCCGTCGGGCCGGTGCACCTCGCCGAAGAAGCGCGAGCGCCGCCGGGTGTCGAGGTTCTCGTTGCCGCGGCCGTTGGGCGCGTACTCGTCGAAGCTGGCCTTGAGCAGCTCGATGAACGGCGCGGCCTTGGCGAACAGCTCGCGGCACCGCTCGATGTCGTCGCCGCCGGCCTGCTGGAACGCGTTGATGCCGTCGATCGTCGACTGCAGCGCGGCGGTGAACGCCTGGTCGGGCCGCCGGATCTGCGGCACGATGGCCAGCTGGCCGCCGCTGGCGCCGAACGGGTAGCGCGCCAGCAGGCTGTTGATCTTCTCCACCTGCGTGTTGATGTGCGCGCGGTCCTCCTGCAGGGAGCGTCGCAGCTGCATGAGGTCCTGGCGCACCTTGCCCAGCGAGTTGAAGTACTCGCGGTCGGCCTCGGCGCGGCTGATCGTGTTCGGCCGCAGGTCCTTGAGCTCGCGTTCGAAGAACTGGATGTTGTCGACGTCCGCGCTGATGCGGTCGTCGTGCGGCAGGTAGCGTTCCAGATAGCGCGCCATGCTCGCCTCGCACTGGTGGCGCAGCAGGTCGCGCGCGTGCTCGCGTTCGGCGCGCGCCTTGCGCACGTCGCCGGCGAGCTGCTCGCGCAGCCGCGTGGCGACGGGGCTGGTGG
>JAXJQE010000235.1:0-6577 GCA_036311305.1 Bifidobacterium sp. | reverse complement strand
GGCTTATAGGGGGCAGGTTATAGGGGGCAGGTCCTACTGCTTCTTCGGCTGGGTCTGGGCCTTGGCGTCCTCGGCCTTCGGCTTTTCTGCCGGGGACTTCGGCGTCTGGGTCTTGGAGTCGTCCTTCTTCGGCTTGCTCTTGGGCTTGAAGGTCTTGAGCATGCCGAGGGCGTCGCGGAAGGTCAGGCTCGGCAGGTAGGCGCGCACGATGGCGATGCCGAGGTTGGCCAGCAGCGCCGAGTCCGGGTAGCTGATGTACACGGGACGCTCGGAGGGCTGGAACTTCATCTTGAAGTTGTACAGCGACTTGAAGCCGTACGCCGGCTCGAGCAGGTCGGCCACGAGGGCCAGCGAGTGCTGCAGCATCGTGGTGCCGTCGATGTTCGAGTCGTCGTCGCTGGTGGCGTCGGTCGAGCTGTCCAGGCCGGTCAGCGGGGCGGCGGACAGGCTGACGAACTCGATCTGCTCGTCCGGGTGCTCCACGCCCCAGTCGTGCATGCGCTGTGCCATGCGGGCGATGAGGAACTCCATGATGCCGTTGTAGCTGCCCTCGCGGTAGCGCATGAAGTCGAGCGTGTAGCCGATGACACGGCCGTCGCGCCACGTGGGCAGCCAGCTGGTGACGCCCTGGACGGTGCACTCGGCGTCGATGGCGTACAGGATCGGCACGCGCGGGTCCTTGAGCTCCTCGACGCCGCCGAGCGTGAACTTCATCTCGGGCAGCGCCTTGCCTTCGCTCCACTGCTCGGAGATCTCCTCGATCTGGTGCTGCACGTCCTCCGGCGCCTCGTCGTAGGTGGTGAACTCGTCTGTGATGCCCACGCGCTTGGCCTTGTTGATGGCGGTGCGGATGTCCTGCCATTTCTTGCCGGTGGTCTTCCAAGCCTGCGGGTCGATGAGCATCTCCATGCCCACCATGATCGAGTGCCAGCCCTGCTGCGCCAGGTAGTCGCGCTGCTTCTGGTGGATGGCGTAGAACACCGGGGACCACGAGTGGTTCTCGCAGTAGCGGGCGAACTCGTCGAGGTCGCTCATCCACTCCTCAGGGTCGCCGAAGGGGCCCGTGGTGGTCAGCGCGATGTGGTTGAGCACGCGGTAGGCCACGGCGGAGCGGCCGGTGCGCGACAGCCAGTACTCGTTGCCTTCCCAGGTGGCCATCATGCTCATCGACTCGCCGCCCTCCTGGACGAGCGCGTCGGCCTTCTCATGGGCCTTCTTGTCGTAGTCGATGGTCGTGTTGAGCCACGCGAAGGCCACCACGACGAACACCCCCCAGAACACGATGCCCACGCCCTGGTAGACGAGCGAGGCGGCGCGCGTGACCGGCATGAACGCCAGGCGCGTGTCCGTGAGGAACCCGATCGGCAGGAAGCGTCCCGGCAGCTCCGCGAGGATCATGGCGACGGTCGGCGCCGGGCTGAAGGAGTAGCGGTGCGTCAGCGCGAAGCCTAGGTACACGGCGACGCAGGCGGCGAGCGTGGCGGCCATGACGATGATGCTCGTGCGCATCGTGCTCGCCTTGGTGCGGATCTGGAAGTGGCTCAGCTGCACCCACAGCGCCACGGCGTAGGCCAGCGGGATGAGCGTGTTGGCCAGGCACGTGCCCAGCGCGTGCGGGGAGAACGAGTGCACCTGGCCGTCGACGGTCACGGGCATGAACAGGTAGTAGCTCAGCGTGAGCACCGCGCTCGTCAGGTAGAACACGATGCTGCAGATGGCCGCCGAGCGCCGGCCCAGGTAGACGCCCCAGGCGAGGGCGACCATGACGAGCAGCGGCAGGATGGAGCGCGCCACGTCGCCGGGCATGCTCGTGCGCGCCAGGGCGTACTCGCGCAGGCAGCCGGTGGCGACGTCGGCGTGCATGCACTCGGCGAGCTTGCCGGAGTTGCCCGAGGCGGGGCTCAGGATCCAGGTCATCGAGGCCAGCGGGCCGGCGGCCGAACGGGATGTGGAGGCCACGACCGGGCCCAGGGCGAGCACCAGGCCGATGGCGCCCATGATGCGGCGCACTTCCTGCGAGGAGCTGTACTGCCAGTGCCAGCGTTCGGTCTCCACCGGGGGACCTGCGATGAGGCGGCCCAGTATCTGGCCGATGATGGCGGTCACGAGCAGGCAGTAGTCGCCGGGGTCGCCGCCGTAGAGCAGCACCACGAGGATGGCGGCGTAGCCGATGATGCGCACGCGCCGGCGCCACAGCTGGTAGGCGAAGGCCGTGGACGCCATGAGGGCGCCGATGACGATCATGATGGGGCTGAGCGTGAACGCGGTGTGGTAGATGAGCTGCGAGTCGTCGAGCACGTCGCTGAGCCACACGCACAGCATGAGGCCCAGGAACACGCCGCACGCCGAGCTGATCACGGACACGCCCACGGTGCGCCACGCGCCCATGCGCGGCTCGGCCATGCACAGCACGAGCAGGATGAGCAGGCCCTCCACGATGAGCTGGAAGAGGTTGTGCGTCAGGAACAGCGAGGGCAGCAGACGCGCCAGGTTGAACTCGCCGAGCGTGGTGTACAGGGCGCGGTAGGGCGCCTGCTGGTGCTGGATGGCGTAGAACAGCCACCAGCACAGGTTGATGACCACGAACCCGCCGGTCACCCACAGCGCGAACCGCTGCTCATGGGCCCAGCGGCGCAGGTCGTCGGCCAGCTGGGTGCCGACGCCCCCTGACCGCTTGGACGGCTTGGTGCGTCCGGGTGTCGATGATGTCGTGCTCATTGCAGCTCCTCCAATGCCGAATAGTCAGCGAATGTGGTGTCCACGGATCCCAGGCCCTGGCGTTCGCACAGCCATGGCAGCGCCGCTTCCAGCGTGTGGTTGACGGCGTGCCAGTCATGGCCGGTGTCCTTGACCACGAACTCCACGACCGTCCAGCCGGCCTCCTTGGCCGCGGCGCCGATGGTCTTGATGTTGTTGATGGATTCCAGGTCGTTGGCGCCCGCGGCCAGGATCATGGTCTGGGTGGACGGGGCGTGCGCCTTCAGGGCGTTGGTGGGCACCTGGCGCTCGTAGAGCGACTTGTCGCCGCCGAAGTAGTTCTCCACCATGGACTCCACCGAGCCGTCCGTGGGATGCAGTTCGCCGTCCACGGCCAGCACGTTGCCGAACAGGTCCGGGTGGTTCGGGCCGATCTGCGTGGAGCAGGTGCCGCCCTGCGAGAAGCCGCCGATGGTCCAGTCCGCGGCGCGCTCGCTCACCGGCAGGTTCTTCCTGATCCAGTCGGGCACGTCCACGGTCAGGTACGTCTCCGCCTTGCCGACCTTCGTGGTGTCCGAGCACAGGCTGTTCTTCGTGTTGCTCGTGTTCTGGTCCGGCGAGACGACGATCGGCGCCAGGCCGTCGTGCTTGGCGGCGTACTCGTTGAGAATCTCCATCGTGGTGCTCGCGTTGAAGTAGCGCGTCGGGCTGCCCGGGTTGCCGGCGAGCATCACCATGACGGGCAGTTTCGGCGGGTGCTTGGCCAGCGCGGCCGGCGGCAGCCACACCATCGCCTTGCGCGCCTTGAAGCCGGACTCGGTGTTGGGAATGTCCACCGAGAGCAGCTTGCCCTCGCTGGGCACGTCCTCCAGTCCGGCCTTGACCTGCTTGCGGTACTGCTCCATGGAGACGGTCTCCGTGGAGATCTTCACCGACGAGATGTGCGGGTAGGGGGAGTAGTCCACGAGCGAGCCCAGCGTCTGGAACTCGCCGTAGATGGTGTCCACTCGTATGCCGGTGCCGATGAGCGACACCGGGATGAGCACGATGGCCACGGCGCGCCGCCAGCCGTGCGCGAGGATGGCGGCCCCCAGGAAGAAGCCCACGAAGAACAGGCCGACGCCCACCGCGATGATGACGTCCCAGCCCAGCTCCACGCCGAAGGCCACGATCCCGTTGGACAGGAACCAGGTGATCCCCAGTCCGACCAGCCCCACGATGAGCGCGATGATGAACTCCTTGGCGAGCGCCTTGCGCCGCCCGCGGTTCACCTGCGCGCAGCCCAGCACGAGCATGCCGCCCAGGATGAGCGCCCATACCGTGATCGGCAGCCATCCCTCGGTGATGCGCACCGAGGCCACCGCATCCTTCCATCCATCGGCGAACGCCATGATGTCTCCCAACTCGATCCGATCCGATTCCATCCATACCGGCCCCAGATGGCCGGCGATTCCCATTGGTCCAATGCCCACGGCCGCACGCACCGGCCGTTCCTTATGCCGGGAACATCGCCCGGTTCCATCTCCAGTAGCGTATCAGGGGGTCGGGTTTGTCAGCTCACAGGGGGAAAATGAATCAGTTGATTTTCTTTTCGGACCCCACCCGTTTGACCATGGATTGGAGAGCGTAGCCATGCACGACGACCAGGACACCGGGAACGACACCCGCAACGGCCGCGGCGAGCGGCCGGCGCAGACCCACGGCATCGAGGAGTTGCACATCGCCACCGTCAAGCCCGGGCAGGACGACCGTCGCCGCGCGAAGCGCGAGCGCAAGGCCGCCGCGACGGCCGCCGGCGGCACCGGCGTGCCGCAGGCCGACGGCAAGCGCCGCCGCAAGCCGTGGGCGTGGTGGGTGTACGTCATCGTGTTCGTCGTGGCGGACTTCCTCGCGGTCGCCATCATGCAGGTGGGCGTCACGCAGACCTCCACGCGCGTCGAGCTGTCGAGCGCGTCGACGACGCTGTGGACGATGATCGCCAAGATGGCGCACGGCAACTTCGTGCTCCTGCTCAACATGCTCATCGTCGGGCTGGTGTACGTGGTGCTGCTCATGGCCATCAACCGCCTGTGGATCGCCACCGGCATCCTGCTGGCCGTGGCCACCGTCATCGCCGCCGTCGAGCACCTCAAGATCGGGGCGCGCTACGAGGCGATCCTGCCCAGCGACCTCAACTTCCTGTCGGGCGGCAACGGCGGCGACATCATGAGCTTCATGCCGGCGGACGGCATGCGCACCATCATCATCGCCGCCGTCACCATCGTCGCCATCGTCGCCGTGTGCGTGGTGTGCGGCGTGCTCGACGGCCGCCACGGCTCGCTCGTGCGCGGCGCCCACAAGGCGCTCGGCGCGTGCGTGCGCGTCATCTGCATGATCGTGCCCGCGCTGCTGCTGTGCGGCTACACCTCCAGCGTCGGCACCGTGGACTCGTGGGCCTACCATGTCTCTCGCGGCATGGGCGACACGCCGTCGATGTGGGACTCGGCGTACGACGCGCAGCGCAACGGTCCGGTCGTCGCGTTCCTGCGCCAGCTCAAGCCCAAGATCATGGACATGCCGGACGGCTACAGCAAGGAGAAGATGGACGAGATCGCCTCGAAGTACGCCAAGCAGGCCGACTCCATCAACGAGCACCGCGACCACAAGCTCACCGACAGCACCGTGATCTACGTGCTCTCCGAGTCGTTCTCCGACCCGACGCGCGTGCCGGGCGTGGAGCTCAACAAGGACCCGATGCCCTACATCCGCCAGCTCAAGGGCGAGACCACCTCCGGCCTCATGCTGTCCTCCGGCTACGGCGGCGGCACCGCGAACCTCGAGTACATGGGCCTGACCGGCCTGTCGATGACGAACTTCGACTCGTCACTGACCAGCCCGTACCAGCAGCTCGTGCCGACCGAGCACTGGATGCCCACCGTCAACCGGCTGTGGGGCGCCCCGCAGTACTCCATCGGACTGCACCCGTACGAGCCGAGCATGTACTCGCGCGAGTCGAACTACAAGAAGATGGGCTTCTCCCACTTCTACGCGCTCGAGGGCGACGACATCATCTCCCACCAGGACCGCATCGACGACTCGCCGTACGTCTCCGACGAATCCACGTACGAGAGCACCGTGGAGGAGGTCAAGAAGACGGACGACAACCAGTTCCTGCAGGTCATCACCATGCAGAACCACATGCCGTACAACAACTGGTACAAGGACAACGAGTTCGAGGTCTCCGACTCGGCGGACTCCAAGGAGAAGCTGACCGACAAGGAGAAGGAGTCGATCCGCACGTACGCCAAGGGCATGGAGCTGACCGACGAGGCCACCAAGAAGTTCCTCGAGGAGCTCGACGCCATCGACAAACCGGTCACCGTGGTCTTCTACGGCGACCACCTGCCCGGCATCTACTCGACGGCCGGCGCGGACCCGGAGAACTCGCTGGAGCTGCACCTGACCGACTACTTCATCTGGTCCAACAAGGCCAGCGAGAAGAACGGCGTGAGCAACACCACGGACGACTCCAACGTGTACTCCTCGCCGAACTACTTCATCGCGCAGGCCGCCGACCAGATGCACGCGAAGGTCTCGCCCTACCTGGCGTTCCTCACCGAGATGCACGAGCGCATCGCCGCGATGGAGCCGCCGGTGGTCAACACCATCCAGGGCTGGGACCGCATCCCCGAGGGCCAGAACATCTACCTGGACGCCGAGGGCAAGCCGATGAGCGTGGCCGACATGGACGCCGAGACCAAGCAGATGCTGGAGGACTACAAGCTCATCCAGTACGACATCGTCGCCGGCGACAACTACCTCAAGGAGACCGACTTCATGACGCTGCCGACCTCCTGACGCCGGATGCCCCTCCCGTATGAGAAACCTCACGTTTTTCCGT
>JAXJQE010000234.1:0-2370 GCA_036311305.1 Bifidobacterium sp. | reverse complement strand
GGCATCAGCCATGAGGGGCCACTCCACGTTCACCGCTGGCGGGGTTTGTAGCCCTTCTTGCGCGAATGGGGCTTGCGCGCGCCGCCCGGGCGGGCGATCCGCAGGTTGAGCTGGGGGTCGCGATGCGTCAGGTGCCACGTGCCGCAGTACTGGCAGCGGTACACCCACAGCTCCACGCCCCGCTCGATGCGGCTGTCCTCGGCGGTCTGCAGCGCGACGACCTTGTTGATCTTGTTCGTCGACTCGCAACGCTTGGGCGTGAAGTAATGCATGCGCCTCATCTTAGGCGCGCGCCGCGAACTGCCGCCCCCGGCGAACGCCCGCTACGCGATGCGCACCGCCGTCCAGCTGACCGGCGGCAGCGTGACGGACACGCAGTCGCCGTCGAGCGTCGCGCTGTCGTTCTCGCGCGGCACCACGCGCTCCTGGTCGTCGCGCGTGTTGCGCGCCGCCAGGTCGTCCTCGTGCACGGTGCGCGCGGACTTCCGTCGCGCGCATGGCCGCCGGCAGCTGGATGTCGAGTGTGCAGACGTCGTCGAGCGAGCGGTTCGTGACGAGCACGTTCACGGAGCCGTCCGCCCCGCGCACGGCGACCGGGTTGACCGCGCGCACCTCGCCGTACCGCTCGGTGTGCACGCTCGCGCACTCGACCTTCGGCTCGAGCACCGTGCCGCCCTTGGCCGCCGCCGCGGCCAGGGCGAACGGGTGGAACGTCGACTGCCGCCACGCGGGGCCGCCCGGCTCGGTCATGATCGGCGCGATGACGTTGACGAGCTGCGCGAGGCACGCCGCGCGCACGCGGTCCGCGTTGCGCAGCAGCGTGACGAGCAGGTCGCCGACGACGACGGCGTCGACGGCCGAGTACACGTCCTCGAGCAGGTGCGGCGCGACGGGCCAGTTGTCGACGCCGACGGGCGGTTTGCTCGGCTCGTCGTACTCGTACCACACATTCCACTCGTCGAAGGAGATGTGCACGTCGTGGCGACTGCGCAGGCGCGACTTCGTGGCGTCGATGGCGGCGCCGATCTCCTTGATGAACGCGTCCATGTCCTCGCCGGACGCGAGGAAGGACGCCAGGTCGAGCGTGCCGTCGGGACGGCGTTCGGGCCAGTAGTACGCGTGCGCGGAGATGAAGTCGACCTGCTCGTACGCGTGGGTGAGCACGGTCTGCTCCCAGGTGCCGAAGGTCGGCATGTGGTGGGCGGAGGAGCCGCAGACGACGAGCTCGAGGTCGGGGTCGACCATGCGCATGCCGCGGGCGACGGACGCGGCGAGCTTGCCGTAGTCGGTGGCATCCTTGTGGCCGAGCTGCCAGTCGCCGTCCATCTCGTTGCCCAGGCACCACATGCGGATATTGAAGGGGTCGTCGGCGCCGTTGGCCTTGCGTTGCTCGGCGCGGGCGGTGCCCTCGGGGATGTTGGCGTACTCGAGCAGGTCGAGCGCCTCGGGCAGGCCGCGGGTGCCGAGGTTGACGGCCTCCATGAGCTCGTTGCCGCCGAGTTTGCTGAGCCACGCGGCCATTTCGTGCAGGCCGAACTGGTTGGTCTCGGTGGAGTGCCAGGCGAGGTCGAGGCGGCGGGGGCGGTCGGCTTTGGGGCCGACGCCGTCCTGCCAGTCGTAGCCGGAGACGAAGTTGCCGCCGGGGTAGCGGATGGTGGTCACGCCGAGCTCGCGCACGAGGTCGATGACGTCCTGGCGGAAGCCGTCCTCGTCGGCGGTGGGGTGGCCCGGCTCGTAGATGCCGGTGTACACGCAGCGGCCCAGGTGCTCGACGAAGGAGCCGAAGAGGCGGTCCGGGACGGTGGCGAGCTCGAAGGCGGGGTCCACGATGAGGCGGGCGTGTTGGGTGGTGCTTGGTGGGGTGGGAGTGGATGGGCTGGAAGGCATGGGAGTCCTTTCGGGTTCGGGCGGGACGTCGGTGTCCCTTCCTTGGATGATACGTCCTTGGATGATACGTCCGGACCAGCCGGATCAGGGTGAGGTCGAGCGCTTGGGTGGGTGAAACGCGGTTGGCGATGCATGTAAGCCCACCGGGAAGGTATCGATCGTGGGGAGGGCCGATGCCGGGGGTTCCGTGATGCAAAGAGTCCATTACCATGACGAATGTGTCACGCCTAGGGAGAGGATCGATCGCCGGAAGGCTGCCTCGTGATGCATGGAACGCCTATGGGTGACACATGTGGCATGCATAAGGAAGGTATTGATCGCGGAAAGACCGTTGGTGGCTGTCACGTGATGAAAAGGGTCCTTTGCCGTGACACATGCATCGCGTTCAAGGCGGGGATCGATCGCCGGAAGGCCGTTGGCGCCCGTTCCGCGATGCAAAGGTTCCTTTGCCGTGACGAATGTGTCGCGCTTGATGGGAGGAGT
>JAXJQE010000233.1:0-2386 GCA_036311305.1 Bifidobacterium sp. | reverse complement strand
TCTCCGCGACCCGGACCAAAGATCCAGGCGATGACCGGACTGGCAATCAAAAAGACCCTCCAACAACCATCCAAAGAATGATGTCGGAGGAAGTAGTACAGTACACGCTCTTGAGTTCTCAAACCACCACCACACACCCAAACTGTCCAACTCCCTGAGGAGCGGACCGCCGTGAGCGGCAACGAGATGTAAACTTACCCGCATCGGTCGAATCGCGCAAATCGACCCTTCGGGCACGACTAAGAAACCGTTGGAACCATTGCGTTCCATCGGCGTGTCGCAGGCCCTTTCCCACGACAAAACAACACTATAACGCTGCAATGTTACCTACAATCGACACTCCATTGCCAGCGTAAATGCCATTCCATCACGAATGCTTTACGTTCCGTTTTACGCCGTCTTTCTTCCGCGATCCCCTGACAGCACCCCAGGATCTCCCCCGCGGCACGCGGCAAATCGCCAGGACTTGACAAATGTCCCGCACATCCCCTATGTTTGACTCTCGGCCCGGGCGGTTGGCGCAGAGGTAGCGCACTTCCCTGACACGGAAGGGGTCACAAGTTCGAATCTTGTATCGCCCACGAACACACGTGAGTGTGGTCACTTTGCGGACATAGCTTAGTTGGTAAAGCGCGACCTTGCCAAGGTCGAGACCGCGGGTCCGAGTCCCGTTGTCCGCTCCAAAAGAAGCCCCCGGCAGTCGCTGGGGGCTTCGTCGTTTTCCGGGCGCGCACCGTCGCGCGCCGCTCGCCATGGCCGTCGATCGGCGCCCCTGCCCTACTCCAGCGGCCGCATCGGCACGTGCGCGAACTCGGGCACGCGGTACCACTTCACCGGGTAGCCGGCGCCGTGCGCGCAGAACACCGAGTCGGGCGTGTGCTCGAGGTCGGCCTCCGGGTCGTAGCCGGAAGCCGCCACCACGGCCGCCTCGTCGTGCGCGGGACGGTAACCGGCGAAGACCAGCGAGAGGCGTCCCTCACCGTGCGTGTACGCGTTGACGTCCATCGCGTAGTCGCGCATGCCCTCCACGGGGGCCTCCCCCTCGAGCACCGCGTAGCCGCCCTCCATCGTCGGCGGCTCGCTCGTGCCGCTCATGCGCTGCACGTCACTCATCGCGCGGCCGAGCATGTCCTGCGGCAGCTCGAGGCGGAAGCGGTACCACGGTTCCAGCAGCCGGCAGTTGCCGACGCCCTGGATGCGCGACGTCGGCGCCGGCGCCTCGTCGCCCACGGCGTCGCGCGCGGTGACGGCTGTGGTCGTCGGCGCGCTCTCCTCCGCCGCCTCGTCGCGCGCGTCGCCGGCGAAGCGGGCGGCGACGGCGGCGTATTCGACGTCGGGAACGCCGGCACGGGCCTCCATGAGGCCCTGGCGCAGCGCGCGGTACGTTGCCTGCCGGAAGTCGCCGCCCTCGGTGTGCTTGAGGTGGCCGCGGCCGGCGATGAGGGTGACGCGCAGGTCGGTGATCGGCGCGCCGGTGAGCACGCCGAGGTGCTCGCGTTCGCGCAGGTGCTGCAGGACGAGGCGTTGCCAGTTGCCGTCGAGATCGTCGAGGGACACGTCGCTGGCGAACTCGAGTCCGCTGCCGGCGGGCAGCGGCTCGAGCAGCAGATGGACCTCCGCGTAGTGGCGCAGCGGCTCGAAGTGGCCGACGCCCTCGACGGGCGCGGTGATGGTCTCCTGGTAGAGGATCGAGCCGGGGCCGAACGTGACGGGCAGGCGGAAGCGGTCGCGCATGAGCTGCTCGACGACCTCCAGCTGCACGGCGCCCATGAGCTGCACGCGGATCTCCTGGAGGCGGTCGTCCCACACGACGTGCAGCAGCGGGTCCTCGTCCTCGAGCTCGCGCAGGGCGAGCAGCGCGTGGTGCGTGTCCGTCTCCCCTGGCTCGACGGTGTACGTGAGCACCGGCTGCAGCACGGGGCGCGCCGCGTCGCGCGCAGCCGAGGCCCTCGCCAGGGAACGTGCGGGCGGGGCCGGTCACCGCGCACACGGTGCCGGCGGGGCTCGCCTCGATCGTCGTGAACTTCGCGCCGGAGTAGCGGCGCACCTGGTCGACCTTCTCCTCGCCGCCCTCCTCGGGCAGCATCATCTTCGCGCGCAGCTCGCCGCCGGTGACCTTCAGCCAGGTGAGGCGGTTGCCCTGCGCGTCGTGCGACACCTTGAAAACGCGCGCGCCGAACGTGTCCGGGTACGCGGGCTCGCGCGCGAACGCGGCGAGGCCGTCGAGGAACGCGTCGATGCCGTCGAGCCTGAGCGCGCTGCCGAAGTACACGGGGACGACGGCGCGCGCGGCGATGAGGTCCTGGATAGTGGCGGTGGCGAGCGCGCCGGTGGACAGGTACTCGTCCATCGCGGGCTCGGACTGCATGGCGATCTGCTCGAGCGT
>JAXJQE010000232.1:0-16775 GCA_036311305.1 Bifidobacterium sp. | reverse complement strand
GTATGAAGGGCCATTTTTGGCCCTTCATACTTCGGGTTTCGCGTTCCCCGTGCCCCCTATAACAGGGGAGGTGCCCCCTATAACAAAAATGGCCGAAATGGGACAAATAGGGGGGGGGTAAATAAAGGGGACAAGAGGGGATAGAGGGAGAAGAGAAGAGGGGATGTGAGATAAGGGTGAGATAAGAGGGCATGTGAAAGGGGCCCGATCGGATCGATCGGGCCTCTTTCACATGCCAGACTCGGATTCCTGCCGGTAGACTCACCGCTCGGACTGGCGCAGGGCCTCCTGGGTGGCGGCGTCGCCGACCTGGGCGAGCCATTCGCGCAGTTCGGGGTAGAGGTAGGGGTTCGTGGCCAGGGACGGGTGCAGTTCGGGGGCGTACTGGGCGATGCGCTGCATGACGGCCGGGTCCGTGGTGGTGGCGGCCTGCTGGGCGGTGAAGCCGTGGGAGGCGACGGTGCGCGGCGCGTTCACCGGCGCCATCGCCTGCGTGGCCTGCGCGTAGTGCGCCTGGCCGTAGGCCTCGGCGGCGCCCGGCTCGGGCTGCGTGTAGTACGTCGCCCCCGCGGCCGCCTGCTGGCCGTAGGCCGGCTCGACCGTGGGCCGCGGCTGCTCGTACGACGGCTCGCCGCCCTCGTAGGCGTTCGCGAACTCCTCGTGCAGCATGTCCACGTCGCTCACCGGCTGGTTGTGCACCGGCTGCGCGCCCTGCGCGCCCATGGCCGTCCACTGCGCGCCGGCGGCCGCCGCCTGCTGCGGCTCGACCGCGACCGGCCGCCCCTGCTCGCCGGTGACGATCTCCTCCATGAGCCGCTCGTCGACCGGACCGTCCTCGGCCTCGTAGCCCAGCTGCGCGGCCGTCTGGCGGGCGCGCTCGTCGCCGAACTGCGCGATCCAGCGCAGCAGCCCGGGGTAGGCGCGGTGGTGCGCGGCGACGTTCGCCCCGAACTCCGGGTTCTCGTACGCCACCTTCGCCAGATCGATCGGGTCCGCGTTGGGATCCTTGATGATGGCCACGGCCTGGTCATAGTCCACCATGCGCCTGTCCTCCGTCCTCTCTGCGTGCTCTGTACTCAGTGCTCTGTGCTCAGACTCTCTGAAACCTTGCTCTACAACCCCGCCCCGACTCACGTCCTGAGGGTCACGTCCGCGCCCTCGGGCGCCACGGCCACCGGCGCGGCCGCGCGGTACGGCATGTCCACGACGATGACCGTCACGTTGTCGGAGCCCCCGGCGCGCAGCGCGGCGTCCACGAGCGCGGCGGCCGCCTCGCGGGCGTCGGCGTGCGACGCGCCAATGGACGCTATCGTAGCATCGTCGACCTCGCCGTGCAGCCCGTCGGAGCATATGATGAAACGTCCGCGCGCCCGCACCGCCACGATGTCCGGGCGGATGCCGCCGGGCGCGCCCACACACTGCGTGATGACGTTGCGCGCGATGGTGCGTGTCGCCACCTGCTCGTCCATCCCGTGGTCGATGGCCTCCTGCCGGCGCGAATGGTCGTGCGTGAGCTGCAGGAACGACTGCTCGTTGAGCGAGCCGTCGGGGAAGCGGCTCAGGTGGTACGTGCGCGAGTCGCCGACGTTGACCACGAAGCACACCGGCCCCGGCCCCTCCGCCGGCGCGCCCTCGCCGCCGGCCGGGCCGTCCGCCGGCGCGAGCGTGGCGTCGTCGCCCACCTCCACGCGCTCCAACGTCCCGTCGCTGGTGACGGTGGCGTCCGGGTCCTCGTCGCCGAACGACGCGACCTGCGCGACGGCGTCGACGATCCCGCCAGCGTGCCGCCCGTGCCGCGCGCCGAGGTCCCCGGCGCACACGATGCCGGTGACCGTGGTGCCCGCGATGCCGCCGAGCGAGACGCCCAGCGCGCGGTCGCGCCCCTGGGCGGCGTCGAGCGCCGCGCGCACGTCGGCGCGCGTGCGCGTGTCCAGCGTCTCCAGGCGCGCCATCTCCTCGGCGGCGATGGCGCTGGCGCGCTCGCCGGCCTGGGCGCCGCCCATGCCGTCGCACACCACGTACACGCCGTCCGCGGCCACGAAGCAGTCCTGGTTCGTGGGGCGGCGCAGCCCGATGTCGCTGATGTCCGCCGCGTCGATGCCCTCGATCATCCACGGTCCTTTCTGTGGTGGGTCCGCGCGCGCCCGGAGCCGGGCTCACGCACGGAGGGGTGCAGCACGCCGCGCAGCGACAGCCGCGTGCGCAGCCGCCGCCAGCGTGGCAGCGAGGCGAGCATGGCGGCCCGCAGGCCGTCCACGCGACGCCAGTAGTCATGGGCCCGCGCCTCGGGCACGGGTTCGCCGGAGAACGCGGCGCGGTCGGCCTCGTCCCCGGCCGCGGCCAGCGCCGCCCCGTCGACGCCGAGCTGGCCGGCGATCTGCGCGCACTGCTCGGCGCGCGTGCCGTGCACGGCGACGCCGCTCTGGCGCGCCAGGTTCGCGACGGCCTGCCAGCCGGCGCCCACGCGCAGCTGCGCGCGCCCGTGCCGTCTGACGTACCTGAGCTGCAGCGCCTTGATGAGCAGGATGATGCCGACGACGATGAGCACGATCCACAGCGGCGAGCCGTAGATGACCACCGCCTTCGCGACCTTGGCGACGCGCGTCCAGCGGGCGTCGCGCGTGCCGTCGCCGGCGTCGTCGCCGCCGACGGACGACTGGCCGGTGGTGTTCTGCTCGTCGCGCAGCGGGTCGGTCAGCGGCATCGGCGGCTGCTTGACGAGCGTCTGCGGGTTGGGCGGCGTCAGGTCCTGGCTGTCGGTGGGGACCTTCGTCTCCTTGGGGGTGGGGTAGAAGGCGGTCCAGCCCAGGCCCGCGAGCTTGACCTCGACCCACGCGGTGACGTCGTTGCCGGTGAACTCGACGACGGTGCCGTCGCCGTCCTTCTTCGTGCGCGACGCGTCGATCGAGCCGTCCCTGTCCTTGGGCAGGAAGCCGAGCACGACGCGGCTCGAGAGGCCCAGTTCGCGCGCCATGAGCGCCATCGCGGAGGCGTACTGCTCGCTGTCACCGACCATGGCGGTGCCGGCGAGCATCTTCGTCAATCGGTAGTTGCCGTGGCCGGGCAGAGACGGGTAGTCGTCGGCCAGGCCGTTGGAGAACCAGCCGTCGTCGCGCAGGCGCGCGGCGAGCGCCTGCGCCGCCGCGCCGCCCGACTGGCCGCCGGCGATGGCGGTGGCCAGCTTGCTGACGGCCTCGGGCACGTCGTCGGCGGCCGGCTGCGTGACGGTCGACGACTTCGCCTCGGCGATCTTCGCGTCGCTGGGCACGGCCGGCACGACGCCGGTCTCGGTGTAGGTCAGGCCCTTCTTGAGGCCGCCGTTGAGCAGGCCGGTGTCGGTGCCCGTGTTGTAGTAGAACGACGAGTCCAGGGACGAGGGGTCGAAACTGACGGACGTGGCGTCGCCGGCCAGGGGCAGCCAGTCGTCGGTCAGGCCCTCGTGGACGGTGTACTCGGCGGTGAACGCCTTGCCGGTCACGTCGCCCTGGTCGATGCGCGTGCCGACGCGCACGTAGTTCGAGGAATCCGACGCCTCGCGCGAGTCGGACAGGTTCCACACATTGCCGTCGAAACGGTCCATGACCGCCAGACGCACCGGCGTGCCGGCGGGCAGGTTGCGCACGGTCAGCAGCGTCTTGTCGCCGTAGTCCTTGAGGTAGGCGCGCATGCCGCTCAGGGGGCTCGAGTAGTCGTAGGGGCTCAGCGGCGGCGTGTAGTGGTCGCGCAGCGTGGTGCGGTCCTGCGGTGCCAGCAGGCAGCCGCCGAAGGCCACGGCGGCCGCGAGCACGAGGATGACGGCGCTGGCCGCCCAGCGGCCCGGTTCGAGCGTGCCCCAGCGCCACGCCATCCACACGACGAGCGCGCCCATGGCCACGAGGCCGGTGATGGCGGGGTGCCAGCCGGCGTCGGTGCCGAGCAGCGCGCACGCGGCGAACTCCGCCATGACCAGCAGCGTGGACAGCGCGCTGAAGCGGCCGTTGGGCATGGTGCCGAGGAACCCGGCGATCGCGGTCACCCACAGCACGATCGTCCACACGGCCATGAGCGAGCCGTCGGTGGAGCCCACGGGCGGGGCGATGGCGATGAGCACCTTGAACGAGCCGAACGTGGCGGTCCACCCCTCGCGCAGCGTCTCCAGCGTGGGCAATACGTGCCCGAAGGTCGTCCCGTTGCAGCAGAGCACGGGGCCGACCACCCACTGGGCGATGACGAGGAACGCCAGCTGCCACCAGATGCGCAACGGCGCGAACGCGCCGGCGACGACGATGAGCGCGCCGATCACGGCGGCCATGACCGCCGCGTACGCCCACGTGGCGAGTGTGCCGTACACGGGGATGAGCCCGGAGGCGCCCAGCAGCGTCACCAGCGCGAGCACGACGGCGCTGACGGCGGTGGCGCGCCACTGCATGCCGGGCACGCCGCGGCGCGTGGAGCCCATCGACGTGTCGGCCATGCGGATGACGGAGTGCGCGGCCTCGGCCCACGTGCCCGTGCCGGTGCCCGTGGACGTGAACGACGGGTCCGGCACGGCGCGCGCCGACGACGCGGCGGCCGCGCCGTCGGCGGAAGCGGGGGCGGAAGCGGCGCCGGGGATGGGACGGTGGTCGCGGCGGCTCATGTGAGGGCCCCCATCACCTGCGGCAGGTCGTCGAGGTCGCCGACCGTGGGCAGCCGGAACTCGGGGAAGCGTTTGAGGGCCCTCGGCGCGCCCGGTGCGGCGCGCACCACCAGGCACGTGGCGCCCGCGGGCAGCGCCGCCGCCATGCGCCGGATGTCCTCCAGGGGCTTCAGCGCCCCCACCACGATCGCGTAGAAGGAGGCGTCGGGCATGCGTTCGATCGCGCCGCGCACGAGGTTGCGCGGGTCCGCGAAGTCGGGGTCGATGCCGCTGCACTCGTCGAGCAATTGCATCGGCGTGGTGGGCGCGGTGTGCGCGTGGCCCGCGTTCATGCCCACCACGCGTCCCTCGCGCAGCGCCTGCACGCCGAGCGACGCGTAGACGCTGACGGCCAGCTCGAAGGCCTCGCCGTCGGGGAAGTCGTCCGGGTTGACGTCGCAGGTCAGCGACGTGTCCGTGCGCCGCGTCGCCTCGAACTGGCGGATCATGAGCGTGCCGGCCTTCGCCGAGCTCAGCCAGTGCACGTTGCGCACGTCGTCGCCCGGCTCGTACTCGCGCAGGCCGTGGAAATCGAGGTCGTCGTCGACGACGTCGCCGCTCGGGTGGCCTTCGAGGTCGCGCGGGATGCCCGCGTGCAGCGGGTCGAGCATGACGATGTCCGGGTGGATGTACACGGTGACCTTCTGCGCGAGGCGGTGCTCGTGGCGCATCAGGCCGAAGGGATCGCCTTTGCGGATCATGAGCGGGCCGACCGGCAGCACGCCGCGCGCGGTGGCGTGGAAGGACACGGCGGTGCGTTTCGACTGGTGGGCGCCGAGCATGGGGATGCCGAAGCGCTCGTGCACGTCGCCCATCGGCAGGTCCGCGCGGGCGCTCGCCGTCGGCGAGTTGCCCGGGTTGGACACGTCGACCTGCACGCTGACCTCGTCGCCAACGCCGACGCGCCGGCGCGAGACCGACAGCGTCGCGTCGAACGCCGTGTTGCCCAGCGACAGCACGAGCGCGGCGAGCAGCATCACCGTGCCCACGATGGCCGCCGCGAGCAGCTCCTGCCAGCCGAACGCCGCGAACAGCGCCCACAGCAGCACGGCGAGCGCGAGCGTGAACCAGCCCAGGGGCGACACGTACGCGCCGATGCCGCGGGGCAGGCGCGCGCCGACGCCGTGCCAGCGCCGCGCGAGGTCGCGCCGGCGCACGGTGGTGGTCCGCTCGTTCATGCCCGCTCCTTCCTGTCCGTTTCCTGTCCGCTCACTGGACGGGCGTGCCCATCTGCGGGACGGGCACCTGGTCGACGACCTGCGCGATGACCTCCTGCGGCGTGGTGGCGCTGAACAGCGCCTCGCTGGTGAGCACGACGCGGTGCGCGAGCACCGGCACGGCGAGCGTGCGGATGTCCTCGGGCACGACGTAGGCGCGGCCGGCCGCGGCGGCCCACACGCGCGCCACGCGCACGAGCGCGAGCGCGCCGCGCGTGGAGGCGCCGACCTGGATGTCGTCGTGGTGGCGGGTCGACTCGACGAGGCGCACGATGTACTCGAGCAGCGCGTCGTCCACGCGCACGCCCTCGGACACCCTGCGCATGGCGAGGATGTCGGCGCGCGAGACGACGGGCGCGATGCTGGAGGCGCGGTCGGTGATGTTGACCTGGCGCAGCAGGTCGATGCTGTCGGTGTGCGACGGGTAGCCGATGGTGGTCTTGATGACGAAGCGGTCCATCTGCGCCTCGGGCAGCCGGTACGTGCCCAGCTGCTCGACGGGGTTCTGCGTGGCGATGACCATGAACGGCTCGGGCACGTCGTACGTGTTGCCGTCCACGGTGACCTTGCGCTCGTCCATGACCTCCAGCAGCGCCGACTGCGTCTTGGGGGGAGGCGCGATTGATCTCGTCGGCCAGGACGATGGAGGCGAACACGGGGCCGCGGCGGAACGTGAAGTCGCCGGTCTTCTGGTCGTAGAAGGTCACGCCCACCACGTCCGAGGGCAGCAGGTCCGGGGTGAACTGGATGCGCTTGAACGCCTCGCCCGGGCCGTCGGGCCTGAGGGAGTTGGCCAGGGCGCGCGCCAGCTGCGTCTTGCCGGTGCCCGGGTTGTCCTCCAGCAGGATGTGGCCGCCGGCGACGAGCGCGGCGATGGCCAGGCGCACCGGCGTCTCCTTGCCGACGACGACCTGGCACACGTTGTCCTGGATGGCGGCGAAGAGGCGCGCGAAACGGTCGATGTCGGTGGCGTCGGCGGCCGGCGCGTCCGCCTGCGCGCCCAGCGGCGGCATCGTGGCCACCGTGGCGGTCGCCACGGAGGAGGCGGTCGCCGTGGAAGTCGTCGTCGCGTGGGCGGTGGCGGACAGCACGGTCGGGTCGTGGATCGCCCTGCTGGACAGGACGGTCTGCGCGTCCAGCTCGGACTCGTCATCATGCGGCTCATGGAAGGGTGCGCTCATGGGTTAGGCTCCTTCGGAAAAGGGGGTCAGGGAGGCCAGGGCGGCGGCCCTGGCGGGGAAGACTGAGGACGCGGCGCGGAAGGCGCTCGGCGCGGTGGACTTGCGGTCATCGCCGTTCGACTGGCCGGGCGTGGCGGCGCGCTCCTGGGCGGCGCGGTGCCCGGAGATGGCGCGCGCGGCGGTCGCGTCGGAACGGTAGGCCGTGTCGTCGCCGATCTGCGCGGTGAGCTGCCAGGTGGCGTCGTCGGCGATGTCGCCGACGTCGACGGTCAGCTCGTGCGGGTAGCCGCTCCACGTGTGCGCGGCGCCGGCGATGGTGACGGTCACGGTGGGCGTCTGCCCGTACGCGTTGATGGCGCCCGAGCTGTCGGACACGGTGAGCGTCACCTGCCCGTGCTGCCCGCCCCAGCGCACGTCGAACTTCGAGGCGTCGACGGTCGGCTTGACCTTGCGCGTCGGCCGGTTGGACGGTCCGGATTCGTGGGCGCTGGCGCCGGCGTACGTGTTGGTCACGGTGATCGACGGGCAGGTCTGCCATTCCTTGACGGTGGCGGTGGCCGTGTTGCCGCTGCCCTTGGTGGCGCCGGTGACGGTCACGTCGCCGGTCTTGCCGCCGGACAGGGTCCACGAGTAGTGGCAGGTGGCGCCGTCGAGCGTGACCTTGAGGCCGCTCGGCTTGGCGACGCCCACCTGCGCCTTGACGGAGCCGGCGGTGATTCCGTGGCTGATCCCCTCGGCATAGGTGACGGTGCCTCCGATGGACAGCGTGTGGTTGAGCTCGCCCTTGGCCACCTTGAAGCTGAACGACGGGTCCGAGCAGCTGGGTTTCTTCGTCAGGTCCGCCCGGTCGAGCGCGATGGCCTTGCAGCTCACGCCGTGCAGGGAGCCCAGGGAGATGGTGCCGGTGACGGTCTCGGAGTCCTCGTGGAACGCCAGGCCCGTCACGCCGGGCGTGTCCGGTTCGCCCCAGACGCGCGGCGCCGGAGCTGGCGGCCTCGCCGTCGCCCACGGCGTTGCGCGGCGTGACGGTCACGGTGAACTGCGAGCCGCCGGAGCCGATGAGGCTGTCGGCCACGTCCCAGGACACGGACGTGCCGGTGACGGTCTTGGTCAGCGTGTTGTGCCCGTCGGTGGCGCTCACCCGGTACGTGAGGTCGCGGCCCGCGTAGGAGGGCGCCTCCCAGCTGGCCTCGATCTTGTTCTTGCCGCCCTTGGCGGTGACGGCACCGGGCGCGGTGGGCGTGCGGTCCGGCGTGGCGGTCACCGCGTTGGACGCGGGCGACCAGCCGACCTCGTTCTCGGCGTACACGGTGAACGTGTACGTGTGCCCGTTGCGCAGGCCCTCGACGAGGCACTGCGTGCGTGCCCCGCAGTCCTGGCTGCCGCCGGCCCAGCGCACCTGGTAGTTGGTGACGGGGCTGCCGTGCGCGTCCGACGGCGTCTACACGAGCGCGACGCGCCCGTCCATCGGCGTGCCGCTGGCGGGGGAGACGAGCGGCGCGCCGGGCGCGGCGACCACGGCGAACTGGAACGTGGCGCTGACCTGGCGGTCCTTGTCGTCGGTGGCGTCGCCGACGGTGACGGTGACCTGCGACGTGCCGGCGGCGATGGTGCGCGCGGCGGTCACGGTGACCGAGCCGCCGTCGACCGTGGCGGTCAGTCCGCTGCCCGAGGCGGCCACGGCGTCGACGACGTGCAGCGCCTGGTCGGGGAACGGGTTGTACGCGTTGGCGAGCACGTCCACGGTGACGCTCTGGCCGGCCTTGAGGCGCGTGGTGGTGGCCTGCAGGCGCGCCAGGGCCGCGTGGAGGCGGTCACGCGCACGGTGATGCCGGCCTTGACGCTCTTGTTCTGCCCGTAGCCGATGAGGAAGGTCACGGACACGTTCGTGCCGGGCTTGGCGTTGGCGGCGGCGCCAACGGTGAGCTTGCCGTCGCTGGTCAGCGCCGTGGTGATGCCCTGGCCGCCGGAGACGGACGAGTACGTGAGCCTCTCGTCGTCGCTGGCCGTGTCGGTGCGCGTCAGGGCCGTCAGGTCGATGGTGGTGGCGCTCTCGCCGGCCACCACGTCCACCGTGGTCGTGGAGAAGGTCGGCGGCGTGGTGTCCTTGCCGACGATGGTGATCGGCAGCGTGATGCTCGCCGAGTTGACGTGCTTGACGGAGCCGGCGCTCTCGCTCTTGCCGTCCGTGGCGGTGAAGGTCACGGACGCGGGGCCGCTGTAGTCGCTGTCGGCCACGAACTTGATGGTGTGGTCGTTGGCCTCGAGGTCGGTGTTGGACGCCTTCGTGGCCTGCACGCTGCCGGCCTGGATGGTGGCGACCTTGCCGACGCCCACGCGCACCTGGTCGGCGATGTCGATGGTCAGCGTGCCGCCCGCGTTGACGGTGAGCTTGGGCGCGTCGCGGCGCACGGTGGGCGCGAACACGCCGTACGCGGGCACCTGGATGAACGCGGTGGAGGTGATGCCGTACTTCGTGTTGGTGACCGTGTACGGCACGGCGCGCGCCTCGTCGGTCAGCTCCACGCGGATCGTGGTGGGCTTGCCCGCCACGACGGACGCGTGGTCCGCGGCCGACGGGTCGACGCCGACCTTGAGCTCGCTGGCCGGGCCGGAGGGGTTGGCGATCCACGGCGAGACGTCGACGTCCACGGAGCGTTTGTCGATGGTCGCGGCCGCCGGCACCCGGTAGTCGTAGGCGGTGGGCGGCTGGATGGCGGCGTCCGGGTCCACGCTCACCGCGAGCGTGGCGTGGTCGGTCAGTCCCGCCTTGTTGGAGATGGTGTACACGATGTAGCCGGTGCCGCCCTTGGCGCCGGTGGTGAAGGACACCTGGCCGTCCTTGACCTTGGCGTCCTTGAGGTCGCCCTGCGTCTCGAGGTGCGCGGAGACGGTCAGCTCGGAGTCGTCGCTGGACACGTCGTTGAGCAGCACCGGCACGGTCGCCTCGGTGTCGGGCCGCAGCGTGACCGAGTCGTCGCGCGCGTACACGCTGCTGGCGGCGCCGCCGGCGAACACGCCGACGCGCACGGTGCCCTGCGCGCGCCGCCCGGTCCAGTCCTCGACGGCGTACGTGAACTCGTCGGTGCCCTTGCTGTCCCCGTACGCCTCATAGATAAGGTAGTCGGCGCCGACCTCGGTGACGCGGCCGAGCCTGGGCGCGCTGTTGCCCAGGCCGAGCAGCTGCACGTCGTCGCCGTCCGGGTCGATGCCGCGCAGCGTGATCGGCACCTTGATCTTCTGCCCGGCGGCCACCTGCGCCTCGGCGTCCTGCGGCGTGGGCGCGGCCTTGGTGTCCGCGTCGGCCTCGTGCACGGCGAAGGTGATGGTCGCGGAGTCCGCGTCGCCCTGCGCGTCGCGCACCGTGTACGTGACCTGGTAGTTGCCCGGCGTGGAGGGCGCCTGGTAGCGCACGACGTCCGAGGCGACGAACACGAGCCCCTTGAACGACTTCCTGTCGTAGGAAAGCTTGTTGTCCAGCGTGACCGCGGAACCGTCGGAGGTGCTCACGTGGTCGGGCACGTCGACGGAGACGATGCCGCCGGTGCGCACGGTGACGGTCACGTCGGACGCGCTCGGCACGCCCGCCTCGCGCGCCGTCGCCGGCTGCATGACGATCGTGCCCGTCGACTCGCCGGCCGCGTTCGCCACCGTGTACGTCAGCGTCACCGGCTCGCTCGGCTCGCGCACGGCAGTCAGGTAGACGCGGCGGTTGGAGACGACGCCGACCTTGACGCTGCCGTCGTCGGGCGCCTTGACGCCGGTGACCGACAGCACGCCGCCGGTCGGGTCGATGTCGTTGGCCAGCGGCTCGACGATGGCGGTGCCGTCCGCGCCGAGCACCGCCGTGTCGTTGACGGCGACCGGCTTGGAGTCCTCCTTGGCCAGGGCCTCCACCTCGATGCGCGCCAGGCCGGTGGCGGCGACGGTGCCCTGCGTGACCGTGTACGGCACGTAGTAGGTGCCGGGCTGCTGGGCGGTGAACGTGAACGCCATGTCCGAGGCCTGCATCTTCGCGCTCGCCTTGTCCGGCGACTGCACGGCGGTGAGCGTCGCGGCCTGCGCGGACGTGCCGTGCACGGCGTCGGTCAGCGAGACGCGGATGGGCGTGTCGGGCGTGGTGCGCCGCACGACGGGGTCGATCTGCGCGGCGAGCGTGTTCGCGGGCCGCACCGAGAAGTACACGGTGCCCTCGCACGTCTGCCGCCCGTCGGAGACGGTGACGCGCACGGTGGCGCGCTGCTTGGACATGGCGCCGGCGTGGAAGGTCAGCTGGCCGTCGGCGCGCGTGGAGACGGTCGCCTCGTCGGTGTTCTCGACGACGGCGCGCACGAGCGTCAGCGGGTCGCCGTCCGGGTCGCTGAACGAGCCCATCGCGTTCCACACGTACGTGGAGCCCTCCTCGACGGCGATCTCCTCGGGCTTGCCGTCCTGCCTGGGCGCGCGGTCGCCGCTGGCGACGACGTCGACGGTGACGGTGGCGGACGCGCTCTGCCCGCGTCCGTCGGAGATCTCGTAGTCGAAGGTGACGGTCCCGGCGGTCGCGCCGGTGGCGTCCAGCTGCAGGTAGCGGCCGTCCTGGATGGGGGTGACGCGGATGGTGCCGTTCTTCGGGGCGCTCACCGAGGTGATGCGCAGCACCGAGCAGTCGGTCTGCTCGTCGTTGCGCAGCACGTCGAGCACCTCCTGGGAGCCGGCGCGCGCGCCGAACTCGTCGTCGACGGCCTTGATCTGCCCGGAGCGCGACGAGCAGGCGCGCTCGAAGTCATGCTGGTTGCTGGTGCTGTCGTCCTTGGTGCGCTCCGCGGTCTGCTGCTCGTCCTCGAGCTTCTTCCACTGCAGCTTGATGACGTCCGGCGACTCCTCCGGGTTCCACACGTTGCCGTTGGCCACGTCGTTGAGCACCACCAGCCGGTGGTTCGTGCGCAGCTTGAGCTGCGAGGTGCGCGAGATGCCCTCGAGCGAGCTGTAGCCGGCGCCGGTGGCGTCCGGCGAGCAGCGGCGGATGAAGTTGCTGGTCGGCTGGGCGAACGCCGCGTACACGCAGCCGCCCACGGACACCGGCTGCGCGGGGTCGCCCTGCGAGCCGGAGGCGATCAGCCGCGCCTTGCCGTCCGGCAGGTCGACCGTCGCCAGGCCCTGCTCGCTGGCCGCGGCCACCCAGCCGCTTTGGCCGCCGTCCTCGGCGGCCGCCTGGAGCGTGAGGGGACCGGCGTCCTTGAACGTGGCCTGGCCGCGGGGCCAGACGAGCTCGTCGCCGTCCGAGATGACCGGCGTGCCGTCGACCACGGTGAACGAGTCCGCGTCGCGCCCCTTGCCGCCGTCGGTCAGGTCGATCGTCTCGGCGGACGACGCGTTGCGCCCCGTCACCTTGAGCACGCGCCCGTCCTTGGGCCGGTAGCCGTAGACGGTGCCGTCGTCGGCGACCGCCACCTTGCCGCCCTCGCCGAGGCTCAGGTCCGGCGAGCCGGTCGTCGGGTCGGTGTCCTTGACCTTGTCCGCGTCGGCGAGCCACACGTCGCCCTTGCTGGTGTCCAGGAACGCGACGGTGCCGCCGCCCAGGTAGGTCTCGGTGTGCGAGCCGACCTTCGTGGAGTCGGTCGTCGAGATGGTCGCCGCGTCGATGGCGCTCGCGGTGTTCTCCTCCGTGAGCACCGTCGACGAGCCCTGCTGCGCGACGTCGAAGGTGGGGGAGGAGGCGGCCACGGACGCGTCCGCCTCGCGCAGCTTGACGTTGTAGCGCGCCGCCTTGCCGTCGGCCTGCGAGGTCACCCACACGGTGCCGTCGTCCAGCTGCAGGTGGCGTTGCATGACCGAGCTGACGATGACCGCGCCGACGACGACGGCGAGCACCGCCAGCAGCGCGAGCACCGGCATGAGCCACGCGCGCTTGCGCCCGCGCACCAGCGCGCGCACGCGGGCACGCGCCGCGGCGCGGCCCGCGCGTGCGCGGTGCGTCGTCGTGCTTCCTGCGAAGGCTCATCGTGGTGGTCCGTTTCGGTCGGTGGTTCGGTCTGGTCTGGGTCGCTCGGCGGCGCGCGGCGTCATCTCGCCACGCATTTGCGCACGGCGTCGGAGACGGAGTGGTTGGCGCGCTGCAGTCTCACCTCGATGCACGCGTCCTGCCCGTCCTCGAGGTCCATCGTGGCGGTCGGCTTGTCGGTGACGGTCGGCGCGCCGCCGCTGTCGACCGCCTTCCAGCTGTACGTGTCGCCGTCCTTGGGGTCCGGGTTCGTCCAGGTGGAGGTCGCCTGGTCGCCGTCGATGCTGCCGGTCAGTCCGGTGGGCGCGGGCGGGGCGGTGGTGTTGGCGACGAAGCCGCCGGTGCCGTCGCCGCCCTCCTCGGCGACGGCCGTGGGGTTGACCACGGCCGCCGTGCGCGCGCCCGCGCTGTCCAGCCGGGGCAGCACGAGCGTGACGAACAGCAGCGTGAGCACCGCCAGCGCGGCGAGCACGACGCCCGCGACGATCCACGGCCGCCGGTCGACGGCGACGGTGGCGGTGTGCGCGCCGGCGCCGCGCAGGGGAGAGGCGGCCGCGCGCCGCTTCGACAGCGTGCGCGAAAAGCGCTCCGCGCCGTCGACGGTCACCGGCGTGGCATGCCCGTAAGTCTCCTGCGGCGCCTCCTGCATCGCGTACGCGAACTCGAGCGCGGAGAAATACCGGTCGTCGGGGTCCTTGCTCAGCGCCTTGGCGAGCACCCGCTCGACCTGCGCGGGCACGTCCGCGCGGCCCAGCGGCGGCAGCGGCTTGGTGATGATCAGCGTGGCCAGCTCCTGCTGGTTGTGCGGGTGGTAGCCGTGCTCGTACGGCGACTTGCCCGCCAGCATCGCGTACAGCGTGGCCGCCAGCGAGTAGATGTCGCTGCGGTCGTCGCCGGAGCCCTGCGAGCGCAGCACCTCCGGCGGCGCCCACGGCAGGGAGAAGCCGGTGGAGCGGTGGTCGTACATGTCGGTGGCGATGCCGAAGTCCGCGAGCGCGGGCAGACCTTGCGAGGTGATGAGCACGTTGCTGGTCTTGATGTCGCGGTGCACGATGCCGGCGCGGTGCGCGGTCGCCAGCGCGCTGGCCAGCGCGATGCCCATGTCCAGCACCTCGTCCGCGTCGTACGTGCGCTGCCTGAGCAGGTCCTTCATGTTGCCCTGCGGCGCGTACTCGAAGACGATGTAGCTGCGGCCGTCGGCGGTGACGCCCGTCTCGTGGATCGACAGGATGTAGGGGTGCGCGCTCAGCCGCGCCATGAAGTTCGCCTCGGTGCGGAAGCGCGCGCCGGCCTTCGGGTCCAGGCGCGCCTTGCTCACCTTGATGGCCACCTGCCGGTCCGTGCCATGCTGGAGGTACAGGTGCACGGTGGCGGTGGTGCCGCTGCCCAGGTCGCGCAGGTAGGTGTAGCCCTCCAGCTCCGGCGCCCCGTCGGCGCCCTGCGCAGTGGCGGTCCCCAGCGCGGTGGTGGTCTGCGCGGCGGCATCGGCGCCCACGGCGCCACCGTTGGCCTGGCTCCGGCTATGTACGTTATAGGGGGTACCGGTGCTGGGCTGGGCGCCGGGAATGGCGCGCGTGCGCGGGCGGTCGTCCGCGCCGTCCGTCATGGCCATGGCCCCTCCCGTCCCTCGAGCGGTGTCGATGTGAAGTGCGTCATGCCGCGACCCGCCCGGCGTACGCCCCGGCGGCATCCACGGCACCCTCCATTGTCGCCCGCCGCCGCCCGACTGTCCAGCTGACAGGCCGTGATGTGGCTAAGGGCTGACGCAGTGCCCGCCCCATGGCGGCCCACCCGGAAGTACAACCTCTGCACCAACCGCCCCCGCTGGCGCGCCCGCGCGGCCAAGGCTAGAGTGGAACCCGCGTGTTGGGCGCCACCAAGCCGCCCACCGCGCGCACCCCTCAACCGAAAGGTGGAACCGAGATGGAATCGACGGCCATACCCCAGCGGCCCATCGCCGCGCTGCTGGACGACCCGGCCTGCGCGCCGCTGTTCTCCGCCAAGCAGGCCGCCGAAGGCACCGCCGTGCTCGTCGCCGGCGCGCCGCGCACGGGCAAGACATCGCTGGCCGTGGCCGCCGCCGAACGCGGCATGGACGCGCTCGGCGGCGAGCGCGTCGTGCTCGCCGTGCCCAACCGCGTGCTCGCCGACGAGATCTCCCCGCGGCTGATCCGCCACGCCGGCGTGAGCGTGCAGGCGCGCCCCGCCACCACGCTCAACGCGCTCGCGTTCCGCCTGGTCACCGCGCAGCGCGCCCGCGCCGGCCAGCCGCTGCCGCGCCTGCTCAACGGCGCCGAGCAGGACGCGCTGCTGCGGCGCACGCTCGGCGCGCACCTCGCGCACGTGCGCGCCGGCGACGACTGTGCCACCTGCCGCCTGCTGCGCGACTACTTCGCCAACGAACGCTGGATGCGCTTCGTCTCCGACGACTTCGACGGCGCGGCCGCCGAGGACGCCTCGGACGGCGGCGCGATGACCACCGAGGCGCTGCTGGACGCCGGCATCAACGCCGCGTTCACCGCTCAGCTGCGCGACATGCTCGCCCGCCTCGACGAGCTCGGCGTCGGCGCCGAGCGCGAGGACGCGCTCATCGCCGCCGTCGCCGACTCGGGCCTCGAGGGCGACCGCCTGCGCATCCAGTGGCGCCTCGCGTTCGCGCTGCGCTGCGAGTACATCGCCACCATCTCGCGCGCCTACCCGCACGAGTACCGGCTCGACTCCTCCTACCTGCCCGTCGCCGCCGCGGCCGCCGTGCGCGCGCTCGACGGCGACGACCTGCCCGCGCTCGTCATCGTCGACGACTTCCAGGACACCACGCTCGCCGGCTTCGCGCTGCTCGAGACGCTGCGCGCGCGTGGCACCCGCCTGCTGCTCACCGGCAACCCCGACGAGGCCGTGCAGACCTTCCGCGGCTCCTACCCGGAGACGCTGTTCGACCGCGCGCGCACGCGCCTGGAGGCCAGGCCGCTCACGCTGCCCGCCGCGGCCATCCCCGACGACTTCCTGCGCACGCTCGCCTCGCGCGTCTCGCTGTCCATCGCCGCCACGCGCGCGGACGACACCGCGCGGCCCGAGCGGCCCGGCAAGATGCCCGCGCTGCCCGACGCCTGGCCCATCCGCACGATGGCGGCCGGCGACCCGCGGCGCGCCGACGGCACCGTCGCCGGCCAGCTGTACCGCTCGGCCGGCGAGGAGCTCGAGAACGTGCTCTGGCAGGTCAAGACCGCGCACCTGCAGCGCGGCGTCGCATGGAACGACATGGGCGTCATCCTGCACGACAACGCGCAGGTGCGCCGCTTCGGCGAGCGCCTGCGCGACGGCGGCGTGCCCGTGCGCTACTCGTCCGTGACCCGTCCGCTCGCGGAGGAACCGTTCGTGCAGGCGCTGTTCGCGCTCATCGAACTCGCGCAGCTGCGCAACGACGGCCTCGAGCGCCGCTCGATGACCCTGGCGCAGGCCGCCGCGTTCGTGCGCTCGCGCGTGCGCATGGTCGTCGCCAGCCCGCTGCTCGAGGAGGCGCGCGGCACCGAGCTGCCGCACCCGATGGCCATGGAGCCCATCGACGCCGCGATGCGCTCCCTGCAGTCGCTCGCGACCATCGGCGCCCGCCCCGCGCAGGCCGCCGCGGACGGCACTGGCGATGACGCCGATACCGCCGACTCCGCGGCGCCGAGCGACTCCGCGCAGGCGGCCGACCGCGAGGCCGCGCCCGACACCGCGCTCGCCGAGCTGGCCGC
>JAXJQE010000231.1:0-27466 GCA_036311305.1 Bifidobacterium sp. | reverse complement strand
TCGCGGGCGAGTACGCGCGCAAGGCCGACGAATGGCTCGAGGCCGACCGGCGCATGCCACGCAAACAGCGGCACACCGCCCGGCGCGTACACGAGCGGCTCGGGGAGGAATGCGGCTTCGAGGGCAGTTATTCGTCGGTGCAGCGATGGGTCAAGCGCTGGCGCCAACGCCACCGCGGCGAGGCCGAGGGGTTCAGTGAGCTGGAATGGGCGCCGGGCAGCGCGCAGGTCGATTTCGGCCAGGCCCTGGCCGTGGTCGCCGGCGTGGAATCGTCTCTTGCCCGACGGAACCATTGCGTGTGACGAGGAATCGTATCATACCGGCCATGGCCTCTTGTCACATGCAAAACACGGTCGGCGATGCCGTCGCCATCGATCAGATACGACGGCTCATGTCATTTCAATGAGGATGCAGGTGAAAAGCTGTTCGGCCATCTCTTCGGCAAGGGGCGTACGGTAATGGATTCCGGGGATTGAAACTAATTTCGTTATCTCGGTTTTTCGGTATTTACCGGTTCCGGTATCGCGGTATCCAGTCGGTCGAAGGCATTGCCTTGCCTATGGCCGTTGCTGCCTCACGCGTCTAAGCGTTGTGACTGTAGCTGTCGCAACGTTTAGACGTGTGGGCCTGTTCCGTTTTGGTACCGGTCTTTACCGGTTTTGGTTTTTCAATATTTCGGTTTTTCGGTGTTGCGGGTATGCCTATCCGGCCTGGTTTCGTTCCCTTCCGTCGTCTTCGAGCTCTTCCAGTCTTCTCCGGAGTCCGGCGACGGTCTGCCGCAGCTGGTCGATCTCCTCCTCCTTCTGGGCTATCTGCGCCTTGATGCCGGCCGGATCCCCGGCGGGGAGGTATTCGAGCGCCAGCCTCTCGGCGACGTCGCGCCTGTGCCTCGGCACCACGCGTTGGTAGCATCGGACGGCCACGTCGACGTCCACATGGCCGAGCTCGTCCATGGTCTCGCGCAGCGTGCCGCCCTGGATCATGAACATCGTCGCGTGCGTCGCGCGCAGGGAGTGGAACGTCACGTCCTCGCGGTTGATTCTTTTCCTCGCGGTGCGGAACTGCCGTTGGATCGTCGTCGGGTTCAGGACCCGTTCCGGGTGCCTGATCGCGTGGAAGAGCATCGTGTCGGGATCCCTGTCGGGGCAGAACCTGTCGATGTGTTCCCTGATGAGACGGCAGACCGGTGCGGGGATGGGCACGACCCGGTGGCTTTCCGGGGTCTTCGTGTCGTCGAGCCGGTATTCGCCCAGGTCGTCCGGACCCTGCGTCACGGAATGCCGCACGTAGAGGAGCCTGTGGTCGAGGTCGATGTCCCTGAGTTGCAGTCCGCAGACCTCTCCGATGCGCAGCCCGCCCACCAGCAGCGCGAGATGTATCGACAGGCGGTAGTATTCCGGGAAGCCTTCGACCAGCGTGTCGATCTCCTGCCTGGTCATCGGCGCCTGCTCGCGTCTTTTGGACGGTCTCTTCCTCGCGACGAGGTTGCATGGATTCGAGGGCAGCAGCGGCGGCCCTCCGTCCGGCTGCCGCTCGGTCGCGGCCCTCATCACGCGCTTGAGCAGCCAGACCGCGTGCTCAAGCGCGGAGGGACGCACCTCGTCGCATGCCTTCGCATACCATTCGTTGATGAATTCCTCTGTGATGTCGCACATGGGCGTCTCGCCGAACCAGGGGAGCAGTTTGTCCAACGCCGCCTTCTGGATCCGCTTGCTTCTGCCGCTCAGTTCCGATCCGTCCTTCTTGCGCAGGTCGGCGACGAAACGCGTCGCGTATGAGGAGAACAGGACCCTGCCGTGCAACGTCCTCGCCGACGGGTGCGTCCACTTGCGGATCCCCTTTTTATGGTCGATGACGAGCGCGTGCTCCTCGTCGAGCCAGCGGTACGCCTCGGTCTGGAATTCCAATCCGAATCGGCGGTAGATTCTTTGCCTGGGATTGACGGGACTCTGGTATCGGGCCTGCCAGGAGACGATCCTTCCGTCCGCGTCCTTGCAGGCGACGACGCATCCCCATTTCCGTCTTTTCCTGTCTCCATTGGCCATCGGTCGTTTTGTCTTTCTCTACTTCTTGAAAAACCATTAGAAGAAAGAGTAATTGCCTACGCCGGTGATTTTGAATAAGGTGCCACCCTGCGGCCTCGGGGATTCTATTTTTCGGGAAAATCGGGATTGTTCAAAGTGGTTTTGATTGGAATTTCAACGATTTTCAGTGACCTGTTTCCTGGTGTCGCATCCCAGAGAAGAAGCATCATGCGCATGTCACCTTCGGAGGTGTGCATGATGATAGTAGTCATGCCGCCCATCATAGCGCCTCGCCGCCGGCGTCCCTTGGCGAAACCTGCCTTTTCCCTGAGAGCCGTCCCTCAGTCGAGCGGCACGTCGGCGGCGTCGAGCACGCCGAAGCGCACCAGGGCGTTGCGGATGCCGTCGTCGTCCACGCTGTCGGTCACGTAGTCGGCGGCCTGCTTGGTGTCGTCGGTCGCGTTGCCCATGGCCACGCCGAGTCCCGCGTAGCGCTGCATGTCGATGTCGTTGCCGCCGTCGCCGAACGCGATCGCCTGGGAGGCATCCCAGCCGTAGTGGCGCAGCATGCGCGCCATGCCCTTGTCCTTGCCGCCGTCCGCGGGGATCAGGTCGATGAAGTCGGGGTGCCAGCGCACCGAGCGCACGCCGGGCACGCGCGCCAGCAGGTCCGCCTCCTGGTCGGCGTCCACGTAGGGGGAGACCTGGTAGATGGGATGCTCCAGGTAGCGGGCGCGCGGGTCGTCGATCACGATCTTCGGCGCGGTCTTGCCCAGAGACTTCCACTGCGCCTCCATCTGCGGGCTCATGTGGTTGAAGTACGTGGTCGAGTCCTCGCCGAAGTTCGCGACCACGTCCGGGTGGGCGTCGAGCCAGTCGAGCAGCGCGCCCACGGACTCCACGTCGATCGCCTCGGTCTTCTTGTACCCTTCCGCGTCGAAGCAGTACTGGCCGTTGGCGCCCACGATGCCGTCGAAGGCGACCGGCATCGAGTCGAGCACCACCGGCAGGTGGGCGGCCGTGCGGCCCGTGCAGATGAAGATGCGCATGCCGCGGGCCTGGAGCGCCTGCAGCGAGCGGATCGTGGAATCCGGGATGCGGTGCGTCACGAAGCTGGTCAGCGTGCCGTCGATGTCGAAGAAGGCCGCCTTGGTGTCGCGCCTCGCACCGTCCGTTGCCTGCGCCATGGTCATCCTCTCCCTGGTTCCTACGCCTGTCGCCGCCCACCTTAGTCGCCGCCCACGTCCCAGGGCGCGCCGTACGGGGCCCGGGCGGCGGTTCGCCAAGGAAATACTCGCCTCCGGCGTCCTCGGTCGGGCCTTACAATCCAGACATGGTCGCCGGAAGGGGACAGCGGCGACTGACATGAAAGGCGGCGCGCCATGACACCACAGGAAGCCAAGCGGGCGGGCACGGGCATGACCATGCTGCGCACCACGTTCCTCTCGCATTTCGCGCAGATGTGCGGCCACGCCAAGCAACGCTTCGAGAACGACATCGAGTTCCCGTTCGACGGCTTCTGGTTCTTCCGGCCCACCGACGAGTACAACCCGTACATGGCGTGGAGCGCGATGGCCATCTGCCTGTCCGGCTACAAGAACCTGCCCAGCAACCAGTACCGCTACATCAGGAAGAGCTTCGAGGCGCTGGGCTGCGAGGACATCGACGTCACGAGCTACTACCACCTCAACGACGAGAACCGCATCGGATACGAACGCAACGTGGACCAGGTCAGCTACGCGTTCGGCCACCGGCAGGTGCGCGACGCGGACGGCACCGAGCGCACGCTCGTCGTCATGATGCTGCGCGGCACCTCCGACACCGCCGAATGGCTCTCCAACAGCGAGGTCGCCGACTCCATCAGCGACGGCGACTACTCCACGTTCACAAACCTCGAGGGCTTCTGGAACACCGCCGAGAAGGCGAAGCGCGACCTTGGCACCTACCTCGCCGCGCACCACCTGGACCTGTCGGACGCCTCGCAGGCGCGCCTGTGGGTCATCGGCCACAGCCGCGGCGCGTCCATCGCCAACGCGCTCGCCGCGATGATCGACGAGGAGGGCACCTTCGGCGTCTCGCGCGACCGCCTGTACGTGTACACCTTCGCCTCCAGCCGCGTGACCATGCGCAAGGACTTCGACGGCCCGCAGTTCGCCAACATCCTCAACGTCATCAACCCCGAGGACTACATCCCGCGACTGCCCCCGTCCGGGTGGGGCATCCGCCGCTACGGGCGCGACCTGTACCTGCCGAGCATCGCCACGCGCTACGCCGACTGGCGCACCTACCGCCAGGCGTTCCTCAACACGTTCAAGGACTGGACGCGCATGGACTTCCCGGCGTTCCACGGCAACGCGCAGACGAACGCGCTCGAATGGCTGCTGCCGAGCCTGTGCCCGGACGTGGCGACCATGTACCAGAAGAAGCGCTTCTCGCACGCCGGCACGCTGACCTTCGCGCAGTACTTCACGCTGTTCACCGACCTGGCCGCCGTGCAGGGCGGCGAGCTGGACGTCAAGGCCGCGGACTTCGCCAAGTACGGCGCCGGCACCTTCGAGGACTACCTCGCGTACTTCGTGCGCAACCAGATCCTCGGGCACGACGCCAACGGCGCCCACCAGGAGGAGGGCTACCTCATCAAGCTCATGCTGTGCTGCCACGACGGCATCGACATCGAACAGGGCGCCGACACGGACACCACGCGCGTGAGCGTGTTCGGCGACGTGGACCTGCAGGTCAACGACGCCTCCGGCAAGGTCGTCGCCTCCATCGAGAAGGGACGGATCGACGAGGACCTCTACGGCACCGACGACTTCATCGCCATGTACGTGGACAAGGACACGGGCGAGCGCAGCGTGTGGGTGCCCGACGAGGGCGGCTACGTCGTCTCCATGCGCGCCCGCGAGGACGGCAAGTACGATGTGCGCGAGGGCAAGGTGCATCCCATGGGGTGGACCGTCTCGCAGCGCGTGTACGCGCAGGTGCCCCTCCAGAAGGGCGAGATCGTCGACTGGACGCATACGCGCGGCGGCCACCCCCACACCGACGTGGCCGCCGACCGGCTCAACGCCGCGCAGGCGCGCGTGTCCGTCAAGGGCGTGGGCACGCTCAAGGCCGGCGAGGCCTTCGCCTCCGACTACCCGCAGGGCGCGCACACCATGCCCATCCCCAAGCCCGACGTCGTGTGCGACGCCGTGGGATCGCTGTACATGACGCCCGGCGACCACGTCGTGGTGGACGCGCACCACGACCGCCACCTGGAGTTCCTCGGATGGTTCGAGCCCGGCGACGTGCCGGGTCCCGACCGGCCCGTGTCCACGGACGAGAAATACACCTTCACGCTCGACGGGGACCGCGACCTGGTCGCCTGGTTCGAGAAGAAATGAGGTAATTGATGCTCCTGGATTACGTGAGGCAATACGGCGACGTCCCGTTCGCCGAGTCCAAGCCCAACGCGCTCGACCTGCTCGCGCTCGCGGAGATGAGCAACTTCGAGTACGCGTCCAACACCGCGGACCTGCCCATGGCCCAGGCGGTCGACATGGCGGTGCTGCCCACCATCACCGACGCCGGCAACACGACCATCGTCGCGCTGGACAACAAGGAGGACCTCGATCTCGCGCAGCTGGTCAAGACGGCCAAGCGCTACGAGGACGTCACGCTGCTGGACTTCGACTCCCACTACGTGGAGGGCGGCCAGCAGTTCGGCGCCATCGCCGTGCGCGCGGCCGGCGCCCTGTGCGTCGCGTTCCGCGCCACCGACCTGACGGTCACCGGCTGGCAGGAGTCGCTCGAGCTGTCGCGCGACGTGCCCACCGGCTCGCAGGTCGACGCCGCCGCCTTCCTCAAGCGCGCCCACCGTCGCTGGCCCGGCCCGCTCGTCGTGTGCGGCCACTCCAAGGGCGGCAACCTCGCCGAGTATGCGTCGCGCGAGCTCGTCGAGGAGGACCCGGCGGCCGCCGACGACCTGGTGTGCATCGTCAGCTTCGACGGACCGGGACTGCCCCCGCACTACCGCGACACCGACGCGTACCGGCGCATCGCCCCGCTCATGCACACGTTCATCCCACGCTCGTCCATCGTGGGCAACATCCACGAGCACGCCGCGGGCACCGTCGCGTACGTGGACGCCGTCAAGCCGTTCGTCATGCAGCACTACGTGTACAACTGGACGACCAACGGCACCCATCTGGTGGCCTCCCGGCAGTCGATCGTGGGCAAGGTCGCCAGCGCCGCGCTCAACCTGCTCATCGACGTGACCGACGACGCCGGCAAGAGCCGCATCTTCAACATGCTGTTCAAGCCGTACCGCCTGCTGAACAAGCGGCTGCTGTAGGACAGGGTCGATACCCGTACGCAGGGGCGCCCCGTGGCCGGTGGCCGTGGGGCGCCCTTTGCGCGCGCCATAACCAGAACCGATAGCCACGCCCTCCCGGGGCGTCCGTGCATCGACTATCCTCGGTCAAGTGGCCCACGGGGCCCACAGAGCAGAACCACGACGAGGAATGGGCGATACATGACTTCCGATAACCCGCGTCCACAGGACGACTTCGACGACGACCTCGGCTTCGAGGAACCGGTGCGCGTGTACCACACGGCGCGCAACATCATCATCGCGGTGGTCGTGGTGCTGGCCATCGTCGCGCTGGGACTATGGGGCTTCGTCGGCATGAACCGCAACGACAGCTCGCCCAAGGGCTCCAAGGACAACCCCGTGGTCATCGGCGTCGTGGGCGCCACCGACCCGGAGTGGGTGGAGTTCACCAAGCAGGCCGAGGCGCAGGGCGTGTACGTGCAGATCAAGGACTTCCAGGACTACACCAGTGAGAACCCGGCGCTGGCCAACGGCGACCTGGACATGAACGAGTTCCAGCACCTGCTGTACCTGGCCAACTACAACGTGGCCAACCACCAGGACCTGCAGCCCATCGGCGGCACCGCCATCTACCCGCTGGGCGTGTACTCCACGTTCAAGGATGGCCAGCCCGTCTACACGAACATCTCGCAGATCCCGGCCGGCTCCACGATCGCCATCCCCAATGACGAGACCAACCAGGAGCGCGCCATCGGCGTGCTCAAGGCCGCCGGGCTCGTCACCCTCAAGGGCGACTGGACGGCGTTCACCATCCCGCAGGACATCGACACCGCCAAGTCCAAGGTCAAGGTCGTGCCCATGAAGGCCGAGCAGATCGCCAACATCCTCAAGAGCGGCTCCAACGGCCTGTCGGCCGGCGTCGTCAACAACGACTACGTGGCCGACGCGGGCCTCAAGCCCACCGACGCGATCTACCAGGACGACGCGGAATCCGAGGAGGCGCGCCCCTACATCAACATCTTCGCCGTGCGCGCCGACGACGTGGACAACGACGTGTACAACAAGTGCGTGGAGATCTTCCAGACCAAGGCGGTGCTGGACAAGCTGCAGGAGAACTCCGTCGGCACGGCCGTGTTCGCCGACAAGTTCACCACCGCGCAGCTGCAGTCCTACCTCAAGGACATCGAGCAGGACATCAAGGAGAAGTAAAGGCACCATGGCAGACAGCACCAAGGAGCAGGATGGCACCAAGGGCCAGGGCGGCCCGATCATCCGCTTCGACCACGTGACCAAGGAGTACCGCACGCGCGGCGCCAAGGGCACCACCCGCGCCGTCGACGACGTGTCCCTGACCATCAACGAGGGCGAGATCTTCGGCATCATCGGCTACTCGGGCGCCGGCAAGTCCACGCTCGTGCGCATGATCAACGCGCTCGAGAAGCCCACCGGCGGCACCGTCACCGTCATGGGCCAGGACGTCTCGCACCTGCGCGAGGGTAAGCTGCGGCCCGTGCGCCAGAAGATCGGCATGATCTTCCAGCAGTTCAACCTCTTCTCGCAGAAGACCGTCGCGCAGAACGTCGCCTACCCGCTCAAGCTCGACCACTGGCGCCAGGACTACCAGGACCGCCGCGTCGCCGCGCTGCTCAAGTTCGTCGGGCTCTCCGAGCACGCGGACAAGTACCCCTCGCAGCTGTCCGGCGGCCAGAAGCAGCGCGTCGGCATCGCCCGCGCGCTGGCCACCAACCCGAGGATCCTGCTGGCCGACGAGGCCACCAGCGCCCTCGACCCGGAAACCACCACCGAGGTCCTCGAACTGCTCAAGCGCGTCAACGAACGCTTCGGCATCACCGTCGTGCTCATCACCCACCAGATGAACGTCGTCCAGCAGATCGCCGACCGCGTCGCCGTGATGAGCGCCGGCAAGGTCGTCGAGGAGGGCGACACCTACGACGTGTTCGCCGCCCCGCACCAGGAGGTCACCAAGCGCTTCATCGCCACCGCCATGGACGGCCTGCCGGACGAGGCGCGCGTCAAGGTGATGCGCACCCAGTGGCCCGGCCGCCTGGTCAGCGTCGTCATCCGCCAGCACGACATCACCGACGCCGCCGGCAATGTGCTCGTGCCCGCCTCCGGGCAGACCACCTCGGACCTCATCGCCAGCCACGGCGTGCACAGCTCGATGCTCTACGGCGGCATCGACACGGTCCAGGACATCGCCATCGGCGCTGTCACCTACGAGTTCACCGGCCCGGACGAGGAGGTCGAGGCGTTCCTGAAGGACCTCGCGCACGACAGCGACATCGTCGACTTCGGCACCACCGCGCACCCCGTGCCCTATGACGAGGCCGTGCGCCGCGGCAACCTCGCGCCGCCCTTCCCGGGCGAGGCGCCGGCAGGGGAGCGCGAGACGCTCGCCGGCGACGTGGAGATGGAGGAACAGTCCGACGACATCGTGGGCGTGACGCCCACCGCCGGCCAGGACACCGCTACGAAGGACGAGAGGTAAGGACAGATGCACACCTTTGCGAACGGCGCCGTGACCATCGCCGCCAACACCGACTGGAGCGTGCTGCGCCCCCTGCTGGGCCAGTCCATCGTGCAGACCCTCCAGATGGTGCTCATCACCATCGTCGTGGGCGGCGCCCTCGGGCTCGTGCTCGGCGTCATCCTCTACGGCACGCGCCCCGGCAACCTCTTCGAGAACCGCGTCGTCTACCGGATCCTCGACATCCTCGTCAACATCATCCGGCCCATCCCGTTCATCATCTTCCTGGCCGCCATGCAGCCGCTGACCGTCAAGGTCGTCGGCACCTCCATCGGCACGTCCGCCGCCATCTTCCCGATGGTCGTCATGTGCACCTTCGCCACCTCCAGGCTCGTCGAGCAGAACCTCGTGCCGGTGGACAAGGGCATGATCGAGGCGGCGCGGAGCATGGGCGCCTCCACGATGACCATCATCCGCACGGTGCTCATCCCCGAGGCGCTCGCCCCGCTCATCCTCGCGTACGCGTTCCTGTTCATCAGCGTGCTCGACATGTCCGCCATGGCCGGCTACATCGGCGGCGGCGGCCTCGGTAACTTCGCCATCGCCTACGGCTACCAGAAGTTCGACCAGGCGGTCACCTGGACCGCCGTGATCATCATGATCGTGCTCGTGCAGTGCGTGCAGGCCATCGCCAACGCGATCGCCAAGCGCCTCCTGCGCCGCTGAGCGTACCACTCGACCGACGTCCCGCCGCGCTGCCGGCGGGACATTTCCATAATGGCGCCCCATGGCAACCCGGACGGGACGCCGCCACGAAAGGGGACAGACATGGTTGTCAAGCTCGAACTGACCGAGGACCTGCGCGAGGCACGCCACCACCTGCACGCCCACCCCGAACGCTCCTTCGAGGAGCATGCGACGACGCGCTACCTGGAGGAGCGGCTGCGCGCCATGGGCATCGAGCCATTGCCCAACCCGATGGACACCGGCGTCGTCGCGCAGGTCGACGGCGAGCGCCCCGGCCCGCTCATCGGCCTGCGCGCCGACATCGACGGCCTGCCCATCCGGGAGGACACCGGCCTGGACTTCGCCTCCGTCAACGACGGCACCATGCACGGCTGCGGCCACGACCTGCACATGGCGTCGCTGCTCGGCGCCGCCCGCTGGCTCGCCGCGCACCGCGACGCGCTCGCCGGCAGCGTGCGCCTCGTGTTCCAGCCGGCCGAGGAGCTCGGCCAGGGCGCCCGCGCCGTCATCGACGCCGGACTCGTCGACGGCGTCGAGGCGATGGTCGGTACGCACAACAACCCCAACTACGCGCCCGGCACCGTCGCCGCCGGCACCGACCCGATGATGGCCGGCTGCGTGCGCTTCAAGGTGGAGCTCGACGCCGAGGGCACGCACGCCGCCTACCCCCACAAGGGCACCGGCCCGCTGGAGGCGATGTCGTCGATGGTCATGTCGCTGCAGACCATCGTCAGCCGCAACGCCTCGCCGTTCCGTCCGCTCGTCGTCTCCGTCACCGAGATGCACAGCGGCGACGTGTGGAACGTCGTGCCCGCGCACGCCGGCTTCCAGGGCACCTGCCGCTACTTCCACCGCGAGGACGGCGACCTCGCCGCTGCGCGCTTCCGCGCGATCGTCGAGGACACGGCGCGAGCCTACGGCATCGGCGCGCGCGTCGACTGGGACGACTTCCAGGGGCCGCTGGCGAGCGACCCGGCGCTCATCGCGCCGGTCGTCGCCGAGGTTCCGCGGTACGCGACGCTGGCGCCCATCTACCCGTCGATGGCGGGGGAGGACTTCGCCGAGTACGGCAAGGTCGCCCCGCTCGTGTTCGCGTTCATCGGCTCGAACGGCCGGCCGGGCTGCGCCGACTGGCACAGCCCGCGCTTCGTCGGCCTCGACGAGGCGGTGGCCACCGGCGCGAGCTTCTACGCGAACGCAGCCATGACGGTGCTGGACACGCTGCGCGGCTGAGCCGGCCGTGCTGCGGCTACACTGGGGCGCCATGAGCACTCTTCGTTTCGCACTCGCACAGATCGACACCTGCGTCGGCGACCTCGACGGCAACGCCGCCAAGGTCGAGGCCACCACCCGGCGCGCCGTGGACGGCGGCGCCACCGTCGTCGCCTTCCCGGAGATGACGCTGACCGGCTACCCGATCGAGGACCTCGCGCTGCGCGCCACGTTCCGCCGCGCCGCGTGGGACAAGGCCAACGAGATGGCCGCGCGCCTCGCCGCCGACGGTATGGGCGGCGCGTACGTCGTCGTGGGCACCATCGGCACCGACCGCGCCAACGGCAAGCCGCGCAACCGCCTCGTCGTGCTGCACGACGGCCTCGTGTGGGCCGGCTACGACAAGCACTTCCTGCCCAACTACGGCGTGTTCGACGAGTTCCGCATCTTCTCCGCGGGCGAGCGCTCCGTGACGCTGGACATCGAGGGCGTCAAGGTGGGCCTGGCGATCTGCGAGGACATCTGGCAGGACGGCGCCCCGGTCGCCGAACTGGCCGGAGCGGGCATCGACGTGCTGCTGACCATCAACGGCTCGCCGTACGAGGAGGGCAAGACCGACACGCGCCTCGAGCTGGGCCGCAAGCGCGCCGCCGAGGTGGGCGCCCCGCTCATCTACGTCAACCAGGTCGGCGGCCAGGACGACCTCGTCTTCGACGGCGGCAGCTTCGTCGTGGACACGGACGGCACGCTCGTCTCGCGCGCGCCGATGTTCATGGAGCACCTGTCCTACTTCGACCTCGACACCGACGCCGCGAAGCAGGCAGTGGGGGAGGTCGCGCCGGTGATGGACCGCGACGAGGAGGTGTACACCGCCTGCGTGCTGGGCCTGAAGGACTACATGGCCAAGAACGGATTCAAGGGCGTGACCCTGGGCCTCTCGGGCGGCATCGACTCCGCGCTCGTGGCCGCGATGGCCGCCGACGCGGTGGGCGGCTGCAACGTGTACGGCATCTCGATGCCGTCGCGCTACTCGTCGGACGGCTCGAAGGACGACGCCGCCGAGCTGGCGCGCAACCTGGGCGCCAACTACGACGTGCAGCCCATCGAGACGCTGTTCAAGGCCTTCGAGGGCCAGCTCAAGGTGGACGGCGTGGCCGCCGAGAACCTGCAGGCGCGCATCCGCGGCGTCATCGTCATGGCGTACTCGAACTCCAAGGGTGTGCTCGCGCTGGCCACCGGCAACAAGAGCGAGCTGGCGTGCGGCTACTCGACGATCTACGGTGACGCGGTGGGCGGCTACGCGCCCATCAAGGACGTATTCAAGACGAAGGTGTGGGCGCTGGCGCGCTGGCGCAACCGCGCCGCCGCCAACGGCATGGGCATCGGCGGCCTGCACGTGGTGGGCAACGAGGCCGGGCTGCCCGGCATGCCCGTGCCCAGCGGCGTGATGATCCCGGTGAGCTCCATCGAGAAGGCCCCCAGCGCCGAGCTGCGCCCCGGCCAGAAGGACTCCGACTCGCTGCCCGAGTACGGCTTGCTCGACCAGGTGCTCGAGGCGTACATCGAGCGCGCCCACGGCCGCGCGGACCTGCTGGCCGACGGCTTCGACCCGGAGACCGTCTCCACGGTGATGCGCCTGGTGGACCGCGCCGAGTGGAAGCGCCGCCAGTACCCGCTGGGCCCGAAGGTCTCCGCGCTGGCCTTCGGGCGCGACCGGCGCCTGCCGGTGACGGACGCGTTCCGCGAATAGGGCCGCGGGGCGCCCCGCGCGGGCGCTAAGCTCACTGGTATGACCGAGACGACCACAGAGGAGTCATGATGGCAGATCCGAAGGAATGGTATTACAACACCGCCACCGGCCAGGTGGAGCTGGGACCGCAGTCGCCCATGCAGAACCGCCTTGGGCCCTACCCGACGCGCCAGGCGGCCGAGGACGCCCTCAAGACCGCCGAGGAGCGCAACAAGAAGTGGGAGGAGCAGGAGCGCCAGTGGAACTCCTGGGGCGGCTCCCAGGCCAAGTGAGGCTCGTGTAGGCGCGCGGCGCACGCATCGGAAAAGGGAGGCGTGGGACCGAGGTCCCGCGCCTCCTTGGTGCGTGGACGCCGGAATATCTCCGACGCGTTCCACCCTGTGAGAATGTGACCGACGTCACAGCGCAAATGGTCTATTGTGACCAAGCTCACGCGTGTCCCGCTGCCGTGCGCGCCGTTTTTCCGTTACGATTGGCGATTGACAAAGACACAACGATGCGTCGAACATCACGATCGCAAAATCTCAAGGAGTGCACATGGCAGCATTGGATGCGACCGCCCTCTCCCCGGAGGAGATCAAGGAAGAGGCCTGGGAGGGATTCGTCCCGGGCAACTGGCAGAAGGACATCGACGTCCGTGACTTCATCCAGAAGAACTACACCCCCTACGAGGGTGACGAGTCCTTCCTGGCGGATGCAACCGATAAGACGAAGCACCTCTGGAAGTACCTCGATGACAACTACCTGGCGGTGGAGCGCAAGCAGCGCGTCTACGACGTGGACACCCACACCCCGGCGGACATTGACGCCTTCCCGGCCGGCTACATCGATTCCCCGGAGGTCGACGACGTGATCGTCGGCCTGCAGACCGACGTGCCGTGCAAGCGCGCCATGATGCCCAACGGCGGCTGGCGCATGGTCGAGCAGGCCATCAAGGAGGCCGGCAAGGAGCCGGACCCGCAGATCAAGGAGATCTTCACCAAGTACCGCAAGACCCACAACGACGGCGTCTTCGGCGTGTACACGAAGAACATCAAGGTCGCCCGCCACAACAAGATCCTCACCGGCCTGCCGGACGCCTACGGCCGCGGCCGCATCATCGGCGACTACCGCCGTGTGGCCCTGTACGGCGTGGACACCCTGATCAAGTTCAAGCAGCGTGACAAGGACGCCGTCCCGTACCGCAACGACTTCTCCGAGACCGAGATCGAGCACTGGATCCGCTACCGTGAGGAGCACGACGAGCAGATCAAGGCCCTCAAGAAGCTCATCAAGCTGGGCAACGAGTACGGCCTGGACCTCGCCCGTCCGGCGATGAACGCCAAGGAGGCCGTCCAGTGGACCTACATGGGCTACCTCGCCTCCATCAAGAGCCAGGACGGCGCCGCCATGAGCTTCGGCCGCGTCTCCACGTTCTTCGACTGCTACTTCGAGCGTGACTTCAAGCGCGGCATCCTCACCGAGACCGACGCCCAGGAGATCATCGACAACCTGGTCATGAAGCTGCGCATCGTGCGCTTCCTGCGCACCAAGGACTACGACGCGATCTTCTCCGGCGACCCGTACTGGGCGACCTGGTCGGACGGCGGCTTCGGCGACGACGGCCGCACGATGGTCACCAAGACCTCGTTCCGTCTGCTCAACACCCTGACCCTCGAGCACCTCGGACCCGGCCCCGAGCCGAACATCACCATCTTCTGGGACCCGAAGCTCCCGGAGGGCTACAAGGACTTCTGCGCCCGCATCTCCATCGACACCTCGGCCATCCAGTACGAGTCCGACAAGGAGATCCGCTCCCACTGGGGCGACGACGCGGCCATTGCCTGCTGCGTGTCCCCGATGCGCGTGGGCAAGCAGATGCAGTTCTTCGCGGCCCGCGTCAACTCCGCCAAGGCCCTGCTGTACGCGATCAACGGCGGCCGTGACGAGATGACCGGCATGCAGGTGATCGACAAGGGCGTCATCGACCCGATCACGCCCGAGGCCGACGGCACCCTGGACTTCGAGAAGGTCAAGGCGAACTACGAGAAGGCCCTCGAGTGGCTCTCGGAGACCTACGTCGAGGCCCTCAACATCATCCACTACATGCACGATAAGTACGCGTACGAGTCCATCGAGATGGCGCTGCACGACCGCGAGGTCTACCGCACCCTGGGCTGCGGCATGTCCGGCCTGTCCATCGCCGCCGACTCGCTGCCCGCCTGCAAGTACGCCAAGGTGTACCCGATCTACAACAAGGACGCCAAGGACATGCCGGGCCACGAGTACGAGTACGTCGAGGGCGCGGACGACGATCTGATCGTCGGCTACCGCACCGAGGGCGAGTTCCCGCTCTACGGCAACGACGACGACCGTGCCGACGACCTCGCCAAGTGGGTCGTGTCCACCGTCATGGGCCAGGTCAAGCGCCTGCCCGTGTACCGCGGCGCCGTCCCGACGCAGTCCATCCTGACGATCACCTCCAACGTGGAGTACGGCAAGAACACCGGTTCCTTCCCGTCCGGCCACGAGAAGGGCACCCCGTACGCCCCGGGCGCCAACCCGGAGAACGGCATGGACTCCCACGGCATGCTTCCGTCCATGTTCTCGGTCGGCAAGATCGACTACAACGACGCGCTGGACGGCATCTCGCTGACCAACACGATCACCCCCGACGGCCTCGGCCGCGACGAGGACGAGCGCATCGCCAACCTCGTGGGCATCCTGGACGCCGGCAACGGCCACGGCCTGTACCACGCGAACATCAACGTGCTGCGCAAGGAGCAGCTCGAGGATGCCGTGGAGCACCCGGAGAAGTACCCGCACCTGACCGTGCGCGTCTCTGGCTACGCGGTGAACTTCGTCAAGCTCACCAAGGAGCAGCAGCTCGACGTCATCTCCCGCACCTTCCACCAGGGCGCGGTCGAGGACTGAGCATGAGGCATGACGGGCGCCCCTAGGCGCCCGGGCATGTTCGCGAAGGGCGGCGGCCACGGGCCGCCGCCCTTCCGTTTATCCTGTTACCAGCAACCACCATCGGGGAGGCATCATGGAGGAGCCCACCGCCACCGCCACGCAGTTCCGCGCCACGCGCCGGCACGCGCTCAAGGAATCGAAGGAGTACGCCAGCCAGACGCTCATGGGCGGCCTGTCCGGCTTCGAGTCGCCCATCGGCCTGGACCGCCGCGATCGCATCCGCGCCCTCAAGACCGGCGACATCGGCTTCGTGCACTCCTGGGACATCAACACGTCGGTGGACGGCCCTGGCACGCGCATGACCGTGTTCATGAGCGGCTGCCCGCTGCGCTGCCAGTACTGCCAGAACCCCGACACGTGGAAGATGCGCGACGGCAAACCCGTGTACCTGGACGCCATGGTCAAGAAGGTCGAGCGCTACGCGGACCTGTTCAAGGCCACCAAGGGCGGCATCACCTTCTCCGGCGGCGAGTCCATGATGCAGGGCCCCTTCGTCTCGCGCGTCTTCCGCGCGGCCAAGGAGATGGGCGTGCACACGTGCCTGGACACCTCCGGCTTCCTCAACAAGGCGTGGACCGACGAGATGATCGACGACATCGACCTGTGCCTGCTGGACGTCAAGTCCGGCATCCCGGAGACCTACGAGAAGGTCACCGGCGGCATCCTGCAGCCCACCATCGACTTCGGCCGGCGCCTGGCGGCCAAGGGCAAGAAGATCTGGGTGCGCTTCGTGCTTGTGCCGGGCCTGACCGACTCCGAGGAGAACGTCGAGGAGGTCGCCAAGATCTGCCAGGGCTTCGGCGACAGCGTGGAGCACATCGACGTGCTGCCCTTCCACCAGCTGGGGCGCCCCAAGTGGCACGAGCTGCGCATCCCGTACCCCCTCGAGGACCAGAAGGGCCCCTCGAAGGCCTGCAAGGACCGGGTGCGCGAGCAGTTCGAGTCCTACGGCTTCACCGTCTACTGACCGGCCCCCTTCCTTTTCCGGCGCCCGCCGCGCATCGCGCGGCGGGCGCCGCTGTCTGGCCGGTGCGGGATGATGGCGGGTATCACCACGTCCGTAACGCACCGGGAGCCGAGCATATTGAGCGCCGAACCAGTCTTGCAGAAGGAACCGCGCGGGGGAGTGCCCGACGTCATCGATACCCTGGAGGCCTACGACGCGTACTGCGAACGCCTGGCCGGCGCCCCGGGCCCCGTGGCCGTGGACGCCGAGCGCGCCTCCGGCTACCGTTACGGGCACGACGACTACCTCATCCAGTTCAAGCGCGAGGGCGCCGGCATCGGCCTGATCGACGTGCCCACGCTCAACGACGCCGGCATCGACTGGGCCGACCTGTCCGACGCGCTCGGCGGCGCCACCTGGATCCTGCACGACGCGCGCCAGGACCTGCCCGGCTTCGCCGACCTCGGCCTGGAGCCGGCGAGCCTGTTCGACACGGAGATGGCCGCCCGCCTCCTGGGCCTGCAGCGCTTCGGCCTGGCCAGCGTCACCGAACAGTACCTGGGCATCACCCTGGCCAAGGAGCATTCCGCCGCCGACTGGTCGTACCGGCCGCTGCCGCGCGACTGGCGCAACTACACCGCCCTGGACGTGGAGCTGCTCATCGAGCTGCGCGAGGCCATGGTGGAGGACCTCAAGGCCCACGGCAAATGGCAGTGGGCGCTTGAGGAGTTCGACCACATCCTGCGCGAGGGCACGCACCCCGTGCCGAGGCACCCCGTGCCGTGGCTGCGCATCTCGCACATCACCGCCATCCAGAAGGACCCGCGCGCCCTGGCCGTCGCCAAGTCGCTGTGGGAGACGCGCGAGCGCCTGGCGCGCGAGCACGACATCGCCCCCAGCCTGCTGCTGTCCGACGCCGCCATCATCGAGGCCGCGCAGAGGAAGCCCCACAACGGCCGCCAGTTCCGCGCCATCCGCTCGCTCAACGAACGCGTGCGCGTGCACATGGGCAACGAGCGCGACAAGATGTTCGAACGCTACGCGCCCATCCAGCGGCAGGTCAAGCCGGCCGTGTGGAAGCAGGCCATCCTCGACGCCCTCGACCTGCCCGAGGACGAGCTGCCGCACCTGCCCGAGGGCCGGGGCGGCGAGGAGCCGGCGAACGCGCCGCGCTCCATGCGCCTGTGGGAACGCCACCACCCGGAGCGCTACCGGCGCCTGCAGGCGGCGCGCGCCACCGTCAACCAGATCGCCGAGGACACCCACACGCCCCCGGACATCCTCATCAAGCCGCAGATCGTGCGCAACCTGTGCTGGACCGACGACCCCCACGCCCGCGACACCGCCGCCTTCCTCGCCGAGGAGGGCGCGCGCGACTGGCAGATCGGGCTGCTGACCGCGTCGCTGGACCGCGCTATCATGTAACGGTTGCCGTCAGGCAGAACAACGACATACGAAGCATCATGTCAGGAGCGCAACCGTGAAGATCAGCGTCAGGAATCTCGAGCCCACCAAGGCCAAGCTGACTATTACCGTCGACAAGGAAGAATTCGACCCGTACCTGGACGACGCCCGCAAGGCGATCGCCGAGCAGATCACCGTCCCCGGCTTCCGCAAGGGCCACGTGCCCGCCAAGATCGTCGACCAGCGCGTCGGCTTCCCGGCCGTCGCCGGCGAGGCCGTCAACAAGGCCCTGCCGGACTTCTACTCCAAGGCCCTGGACACCAAGGACATCCACCCGATGGCCCAGCCCGAGGTCGAGGTCGTCGAGATGCCGGCCAGCGCCGATGACGACACCAAGCTCAAGTTCACCGCCACCGTCGAGCGCCGCCCCGACTTCGAGCTGCCCGACATCGAGGGCATGACCATCGAGATCGAGAAGGCCGAGGTCTCCGAGGACGACATCAACGACCGCCTCGAGGCGCTGCGCCAGCGCTTCGGCACCCTGGTGAGCGTGGACCGCCCCGCCGAGAAGGGCGACTACGTCAACATCGACCTCAACGCCGAGATCGACGGCGAGTCCGTCGACTCCCAGGAGGGCATCAGCTACGAGATCGGTTCCGGCAACATGCTGGACGGCCTGGACGAGGCCCTCGAGGGCCTGTCCGCCGGCGAGGAGACCTCCTTCGAGTCCAAGCTCGAGGGCGGCGAGCACGAGGGCGAGCAGGCCCTCGTCAAGGTCAAGGTCAACTCCGTGAAGGCCGAGGAGCTGCCGGAGCTGGACGACGAGTTCGCCCAGGAGGCCTCCGAGTTCGACACGCTCGACGAGCTCAAGGCCGAGATCCGCAAGAACGCCGAGGACGCCGTGCTCGGCAAGCAGGCCACCATCGCCCGCGACGCCTTCATCGCCCGCCTCGAGGACGGCCTGGACATCCCGGCCCCCAAGGGCGTCAAGGCCAACGCGCTCAAGCAGCAGCTGCAGTCCATGGGCCTGACCGAGGACGACGCCACCGCCGAGCAGAAGGAAGAGGCCGAGAAGGAGACCGACAAGCAGCTCAAGGACCAGATGGTCCTCGAGGCGCTCGCCGAGAAGATGGATGTGCAGGTCTCCCAGTCCGACGTCTTCAACTTCCTCGCCTCCATCGCCCAGCAGTACGGCATGGACCCGAACCAGTTCATCTCCGCCATCGTGCAGAACGGCCAGATCGGCTCCGCGGTCGAGGAGGTCGCCCGCTCCAAGGGCCTCATCGCCGGCATGCGCGAGGTCACGTTCACCGTCGACGGCGAGCCGATCGACCTGAGCGCCTTCCTCGGCTCCGACGATGACGACCAGGGCGCCGCCCAGGCCGAGGCCGCCGTGGACGAGGACGAGTCCGTCGCCGCCGCGGCGGCCGCCGCCGCCGTCGCCGACGACCTGACCTCCAACGAGGACTGAGCCGACGCGCGCAGACGCATGAACCCGTGACGAACGGCCCCCGACCCCGCGGTCGGGGGCCGTTCTCCATGTCCCGCACCAACCCCATCAGGAAGCAAGCATGACGACCACCACACCCGAGCCGCGCGCCGGGCATTTCGACAACGACGAGGCCAGGGACCTGCGCCCCGACGACCTCGACCCGGACCGCAGGCCCTGGGGTTCGCGCGCCACCGCGATGCTGTGCTCCATCGTCATCCTCGGCGTCGCCATCGGCGTGTGCGGCGGACTGCTCACGCTCATGCTCTACGCCATCGAGCACGCCATGCTCGGCTTTGTGGAGAGCCCCGAGCTGCCCGGACCGTTCCTGACGCACCCGTGGCGGCGCGTCGGCTCCGTGCTCGCCGGCGTCGTCGTCGCGGCCGTCGCCTGGTGGCTGCTGCGCACGCGCACGACGGCGGTGCCGTCGGTGCGCAAGGCCGTCCAGGGCGCGCTCATGCCCGTGTGGCAGACCGTCGCGCACGTGCTGCTGCAGATCATGATCGTCGGCTGCGGCCTGTCCATGGGCCGCGAGGTCGCGCCGCGCGAACTGGGCTCCATGCTCGCCCAGCGCGTCTGCGCGCTGACCGGCGTGCACCGCAAGGACCTGAAGGCCGTGGTGGCCATGGCCGCCGGCGCGGGCCTGGCGGCCGTGTACAACGCGCCGTTGGCCGGCGGCTTCTTCGCCGTCGAGATCCTGCTGGTGGACGTGACCGCGCCGGTCGTGGCGCTCTCGTTCCTGTGCTCCGCGCTGGCCGCCTGGGTGGCCACGCTCGTCAAGGGCACCCACACGTTCTACGTCATCGGCCAGGTCGACGCCGTGTTCATGCCCGACACCATGGGCTTCGCCCTCGTCATGGGCCTCATGGCGGGCGTGGTGGGCGCGCTGTTCCGCCGCGGCTCCGCCTGGGCCGAGTCGTACAAGGCCACGGGCGCCTCGATCCTGTGGCAGCTGCCGCTGGCCGGCGCCGTCACCGGCATCGTGGCCATCTGGGTGCCGCAGGTCATGGGCAACGGCCGCGCCACCGCGCAGATGGGCTTCTCCGGGAAGGCCGAGTGGGGGTACATCTGGCTGTTGCTGCTGTCCCTGGTCGCCAAGGCGCTGGTCACGCTGATGACCATCCGCGCCGGCGCCTCCGGCGGCGTGCTCACCCCGGGCATCGCCATCGGCTCGTCGCTCGGCTGCATCCTCGGCATCGCGTGGGTCCATTGGTGCGGCTCGGCGGCCGGCTCCATGGGCCTGTACGCGCTCATCGGCGCGTGCGCGCTGCTGAGCGCCTCGCAGAACGCGCCGCTCATGGCGATGACACTGGTCATGGAGCTCACCGAGGCGCCCTCCAACCTGTACGTGCCGGTCGCGCTCGCCTGCATGGTCGCGGCGATGGCGGGCCGTTGGACCACGGGTCGGATGGAGCGCGGAATAAAAGCGCGCGCGAGTCGTTTGTAACGGATAGTGTGTTGACTACTACGACAGAAGGAGACACGGTGAGCAACCTACTGACACCGACCATGGCCGGCGAGGACGCCCCCTCGGGGCCGGTCGGCCCGATCTTCAACCGACTGCTCAAGGACCGCATCATCTGGATGGGCGAGGAGGTCAAGGACGACATGGCGAACCGCATCTGCGCGCAGATGCTCATGCTCGCCGCCGAGGACCCCAAGAGCGACATCTGGCTGTACATCAACTCCCCGGGCGGCTCCATCACCGCCGGCATGGCCATCTATGACACCATGCAGCTCATCGAGCCGGACGTGGCCACCGTGGGCATCGGCATGTGCGCCTCCATGGGCCAGTTCCTGCTGAGCTCGGGCACCAAGGGCAAGCGTTTCCTCACCTCGCACGCCCGCGTGCTCATGCACCAGCCCTCCGGCGGCATCGGCGGCACCACCACCGACGTGCGCATCAGCGCGGAGCTCATCATGAACATGAAGAAGACCCTCGCCGAGCTGACCGCCGAGCAGACCGGCCACACGGTCGAGGAGATCTACCGCGACAACGAGTACGACCACTGGTTCACCGCGCAGGAGGCGCTTGACTACGGCTTCGTGGACAAGCTCGTCTCCACGCACGAGACCATGACCTCGAAGGAAGGGAAGTAAGCAATGGCATCCGAGGAAGCGAAGTTCGTCCAGCGCGCCGAGCGCCTGGCCGGCCCCGCCGGCTTCCGCGCCGCCGCGGCCGCCATGCCGCAGTCGCGCTACGTCGTGCCGGAGTTCGAGGAGAAGACCCCGTACGGCTACAAGCGCCAGAACCCGTACACCCGCCTGTTCGACGACCGCATCATCTTCATGGGCGTGCAGGTCGACGACACCACGGCGGACGACATCATGGCGCAGCTGCTCGTGCTCGAGAGCCTGGACCCGAACCGTGACGTGATGATGTACATCAACTCGCCCGGCGGCTCCATGACGGCCATGACGGCCATCTACGACACGATGAACTACATCCAGCCGGACGTGCAGACCGTGTGCCTGGGCCAGGCGGCCTCCGCCGCGGCCATCCTGCTGGCGGCCGGCACCAAGGGCAAGCGCCTCATCCTGCCCAACGCCCGCGTGCTCATCCACCAGCCGGCCATCGACCAGGGCTTCGGCAAGGCCACGGAGATCGAGATCCAGGCCAAGGAGATGCTGCGCATGCGCACCTGGCTCGAGGACACGCTGGCCGAACGCACCGGCCAGTCCGTCGAGCGCGTGCGCAAGGACATCGAGGTCGACACGTTCCTGACCGCCCAGGAGGCGAAGGAGTACGGCATCGTCGACGAGGTGCTCCAGCCGCGCAAGAAGGAGCAGGCGCAGATCGCGTCCTGACCCTCCCCACCGGCGTGGGCCGACAGCGCAAGACCGGTCCGTGACGTTCCTATACTGAAAGGAACGGCCACGGGCCGGTTTTCTTGTTCCCGCACCTCAAGGAAAGGGGCGCCCATGGGCCGGGTGGTCAGCTACAACGAAGGCGTGCAGCGATGCTCGTTCTGCGGCAAGACCGACGGGGAGGTCTCGCGCCTCATCGCCGGCCAGGGCGTCGCCATCTGCGACGAGTGCGTGGGCGTGTGCGTGGACCTCATCGCTGAGGAACGCGGCAAGGACGAGCGCCTCGCCGTGAGGAAACTGCCCACCCCTTCCCAGGTCAACGCCATCCTTGACGCCTACGTGGTGGGCCAGCAGGCCGCCAAGCGCACGCTGAGCGTGGCCGTGCACAACCATTTCAAGCGCATCGCCATGGACGCGCCCGACAAGTCCCGCGACCCGCTGAGCGAGGACGCGCGCCGCATCGTCGACCCCTTGGGCGACGTGCAGGTCGCCAAGTCGAACATCCTGCTGCTCGGGCCCACCGGCGTGGGCAAGACGTACCTGGCGCAGACGCTGGCCAAGGCCATGAAGGTGCCCTTCGTCATCGTGGACGCCACCGGCCTGACCGAGGCCGGCTACGTGGGCGACGACGTCGAGAGCATGCTCGGGCGCCTCCTGCAGGCCGCCGGCGGCGACGTCAAGCGCGCCCAGCACGGCATCGTGTACATCGACGAGATCGACAAGATCGCGCGCAAGGGCGGCGACAACGTGTCCGCGACGCGCGACGTGTCCGGCGAGGGCGTCCAGCAGGCGCTGCTCAAGGTCATCGAGGGCACCGTGGCCAACGTGCCCGTGGAGGGCGCGCGCGGCCCCAAGGAGATGGAGACCGTGCGCATGGACACGCGCGACATCCTGTTCATCTGCGGCGGCGCGTTCGTGGGCCTCGAGCGCATCGTGGCCGACCGGCTCGGCGCGCGCTCCAGCGGTTTCGGCGCGGACATGCGCGTGCGCGAGGCCGACGAGGGGGAACTGCTGCGCGAGGTGACCGCCGACGACCTGGCCGACTTCGGGCTGCTGCCCGAGCTCATCGGCCGCCTGCCCGTGGTGGCCACGCTCGACGAGCTGACTGAGGAGGACCTGGTGACGATGCTCACCGAGCCCGCCAACGCGCTCGTGCAGCAGTACCGTAAGCTGTTCGCCGTGGAGGGCGTGGAGCTCGGGTTCACCGAGGCGGCCCTGGAGCGCGTCGCGCACCTGGCCAAGGAACGGGGGACCGGGGCGCGCGGCCTGCGCTCCATCCTCGAGCGCACGCTCGAGGACACCATGTTCCGCCTGCCCGACATGGACGACGTGGAGCGCGTGGTGGTGGACGCCAACGCCGTGGACGGCGAGGGCGAGCCGCGCCTCGAGCGCCGGGCGCGGCAGGAGGTGGTCTTCACGAGGATGGAACGTTGAGAAACCGCGCGACACGCCGGAATTTGAAGTTTTCGTGAATGCGCTGTATCTTAGTCGAGTTGCCTGACGCAGACAACATGCGCGAGTAGCCCAGCGGATTAGAGCAGCTGACTACGGATCAGCAGGTCGCAGGTTCGAATCCTGTCTCGCGCACCCAAAGCCCATGGCCGCGTATGCGGCCATGGGCTTTTCCAATATCTTCGCGCGGCCCGTGTTGCCGCCGTGGCCCGAATGTTAATGGTTGCCCTTGCCGCCGTTCACGTCAGGGACCTATATTGTTCCCGTCACGTCCGCCTTGCGAGGGAAAGAGGAACGCAGAGCCATGCAGTACGACTTCGAGACCACGCCGGAACGCCGCCACACCACGTCCGTCAAGTGGCGCATGATCGAGGAGGACATGGGGGAGGGCGCCGACGACGTCATCGCCATGTCCGTGGCGGACATGGAGTTCAAGCCCGCGCCGCAGATCGTGGACGCCATCGTCAAGGCCGCCCGGTCGGACGTGTTCGGCTACGACTACGCCACCGACGAGTATTTCGACGCCGTCACCTCCTGGCTGCGCCGCCGCCACGGACTGGTCACCGACCCCTCGCAGATCGCGCTGTCCGACGGCGTCATGCCCGCCATCAACACCGCGCTGCGCGCCTTCACCCACCCCGGCGACATGGTCGTCATCCAACGCCCCGTCTACTACCCGTTCACCGCGGCCGCCGAGCACAACGGCCTGACCATCCTCAACAACGCGCTGCGCTTCGACGAGGGCAGCCACCGTTACACGATCGACTTCGACGACCTGGCCGCCAAGCTCGCCGAACCGCGCTGCACGGCGATGGTCCTGTGCAACCCCCACAACCCCGTGGGGCGCGTCTGGACCGCCGAGGAGCTCACGCGCATCGGCGACCTGTGCATCGAGCACGATGTGCTGCTGCTCGTCGACGAGATCCACGCCGATTTCGCCTACCCGGGCCACGAGGTCACGCTGTTCGGCACGCTGGGGGAGCGCTACGCGGACGCGTGCATCGAGTTCACCGCACCCACCAAGACCTTCAACCTCGCCGGCCTGCTGTGCTCGAACGCCATCATCGCCGACCCCGCCAAGAAGCGCCGCTTCGACATCGCCGCCGAGAACATCGGCGGCATGACCGTCAGCCACTTCGGCCTGGTCGCTTGCATCGCCGCCTACAACGAGGCCGAGGGATGGCTCGACGAGCTCCAGCAGGTCCTCGAGGCCAACCTCGCCACGCTGCGCGCCTTCGTCGCCGACCACCCGAGACTCGCGCTCACGGAGCCCGAGGGCACCTACCTGGCGTGGCTCGACTGCCGCGGCCTCGGCTTCGCCACCGCCGGCGAGCTGCGCGACTTCATGCGAGGCACCGCCCGCCTCTACTTCGACGAGGGTGACATGTTCGGCTCCGAGGGCGCCGGCTTCGAACGCGTCAACCTGGCCTGCACTCCGGAGTTCCTCCAGCGTGTCCTCGACCGGCTCGACGCCGCCATCGCCACGCTGGACTGAGCGGCCCGGCCCGGGCAGGGCGGCGCCCGATGTGCGGATGGTGTGCGGACGGCGCCGCCACGCCCCGTTTGGCGCGCGTGTGCGGCATAATGGAACGGTTGTGACCGACGTGGGCCATGCGCCCCGTCGGTGTGCATGGCGGTGAAGGAGATGCGATGAGCGAAGCAGGCAACGGCGTGTGGGCGAAGATCAGGAGGGTGGCGGCCTCCGACCGCATCTCCGGCCTCATCATGCTCGGGTTCGCGCTCGCGGGCCTGGTGCTGGCCAACATCCCCGGCACCTACCATGGCTTCGAGGCGCTCTCGCACTTCCATCTCGGGATCCCCGGCACGAACATCGACATGGGCCTGGGCCACTGGGCACAGGACGGCCTGCTGACCATCTTCTTCCTGGTCGTCGGCCTTGAGCTGCGCCAGGAGCTCACCACCGGCTCGCTGTCCAACATCCGCGCCGCCGCCGTGCCCATGCTGTGCGCCGTGGGCGGCATGCTCGTACCGCCGATCCTGTTCATCGCCACCATCGCGCTGTTCAGCCAATACGGGGGAGGGGACCCCGGGAGCCTGCTGATCGCCAACGGCACCACGTTCCCGTTCTCCCAGGCCGCGCACGGCTGGGCGATCCCCACGGCCACGGACATCGCGTTCTCGCTGGCCGTGCTCGCCCTGTTCGCCAAGTGCCTGCCGGGCTCCATCCGCGCGTTCCTCATGACGCTGGCCACCGTCGACGACCTGCTGGCCATCATCCTCATCGCCGTGTTCTTCTCCTCCCTGAACGCCTGGTACTGGTTCGTCGGCATCGCCGTGTGCGCCGTCGCCTGGTACTTCCTCGTGCGCATGAAAAAGGTGCCGTGGTTCGGCGTCGCCGTCATCGGCATCCTCGCCTGGGTGATGATGTACGAGGCGGGCGTGCACCCCACGCTCGCCGGCGTGCTCGTCGGGCTGCTCACGCCCGCGCGCTCCATGTACGGCGAGCGCACGCCGCGCGCCGAACGCTACGCCGACAAGCTCCAGCCGTTCTCCGCGCTGCTCGCGCTGCCCATCTTCGCGTTCTTCGCCACCGGCGTGCACTTCGACTCCATCACCCCGATGCTGCTGGTCTCCCCGGTCGTCATCGGCATCGTCGTCGCCCTGTGCGTCGGCAAGCCGCTGGGCATCATGCTCACCGCGTGGTTCTCCACGCACGTGGGCTCGCTGAGCATGCCCAAGGGCCTGCGCGTGCGCGACATGTTCCCCGCGTCCGTGGCCTGCGGCATCGGCTTCACCGTCTCCTTCCTCATCGCCTCGCTCGCGTACTCCAACGAGGAGTTGAGCGCCGAGGCGCGCTTCGGCGTGCTCGTCGCGTCGCTCCTGTCCGCGGCGGTCGCCGGCGTGCTGCTGAGCCACCAGTCCAAGCGCTTCGAGGGCCTCGCGGAGGCCGAGGCCGCCGAGGTGACCGCGGAAGTCGACAGCGGAATGGACACCGTCACCACGCTGCCGGATGGTACCGTGGTCGTGAGCCAGCAGATGGGGCAGGGTGCCCAGGCGGGAAAGGACGACGGCCATGGACGAGCATCCCACACACGTGACGGCGGACGGCGCTGACGCCGACGCCACCCCCTCGCCGCTGGGCAAGACCTACCGCCAGGGGCCGGTGCTGCTGCGCGGCGACATGATTCCGCCGGAAAGCACCACCGAGCGCTTCCTCAAGGCGGACGACGACGCCGACTGGCTGCACAAGGACCCATGGCGCGTGCTGCGCATCCAGGCCGAGTTCGTCGACGGCTTCGGCTCCCTCGCGGAGGTGGGGCCGGCCGTGAGCATCTTCGGCTCGGCGCGCACCGCCGAGACCGCGCCCGCCTACCAGATGGCCGAACGCATGGGCCGCATGGTGGCCGAACGCGGCATCGCCGTGATCACCGGCGGCGGTCCGGGCATCATGGAGGCCGCCAACAAGGGCGCCGCGCTCGCCGGCGGCAAGTCCATCGGCCTGGGGATCGAGCTGCCCCACGAGCAGGGCATCAACGCGTGGGTGAACCTGGGCATGACGTTCCGCTACTTCTTCGTGCGCAAGACCATGTTCCTCAAGTACTCGTCCGGCATCATCGTGTGCCCGGGCGGCTTCGGCGCGCTCGACGAGACCTTCGAGACGCTCACGCTCGTGCAGACCCACAAGGTGGCGTCCATGCCCGTGGCCCTCGTGGGCACCGAGTTCTGGGGCGGCCTGTTCGACTGGATCAACGGCACGCTCAAGGCCGAGGGCATGATCTCCGAGCTCGACCCGAAGCTGGTGACCATCACCGACGACCCCGAGGAGGCCGTCGCCGTGGCCACCTCCACCATCGGCAAATAGCGTTGCGTGACGCCTGACGCGGGCGCAAGGAAAGGGAAATCGGTGAGGGCCGC
>JAXJQE010000230.1:0-4216 GCA_036311305.1 Bifidobacterium sp. | reverse complement strand
GAGCTGCGCGACCTCGTCGTCGTCCAGGTAGTCGGCGATCGGGCCGCACACCACGACGTCTGCGGGCAGCACGGCGTGCACGTTGGCGATGGCGTGCGCCATCGACGCGCACCAGTCGCGCATGCGCGCGCGGTGGTGGACCTCGCCCTGCTCGAGCACCCCGAAGAAGCCGGCCAGCGACTCGCCGTCCTCGGCGAGCCGGCCGGCCGAGCAGTACACGTTGAGGCAGCCGTTGGCGCCGCACTCGCAGCGCGGGCCGTCGGGCGCCAGGCACATGTGCTCGACGGCGCCGGTGTGCGCCTCGCCGTCGACGACGACCGCGCTGCCCAGGTGGTTGCCCAGGAACAGGCACACGAGCGGCTCGTGCGGGCGCGCCCACGACTCGGCGAGCGCGTACGAGCAGTAGCGCTCCGTCATCGTGACGTCCAGCCCGGTCAGCGCGGTGACCTGCGCGCCGAGCTGCGTGTAGTCGAGGCCAGAGGCGGTGTTGATGTGCGCGGGAGGGGCGAGGCCGACGCCGAGCACGCGCGCCGTCCCGGCCGGCGGCGCGCTCCGCCTCGGCGACGGCGTGGGCGACGCGCTGGTAGAAGATCGGGTCGGTGCGCGCGGCGACGGGCGTGCGCAGCGTGCGCACGACCTCGCCCGAGAGGTCGACGACGAGGCAGGCGACCTCCGCGGAGCGGATGGTCACGCCGATGGCGACCCAGCGGTGCGCATCGTAGCGCCACGTGCGCGCGCGGCGGCCGCCGGTGGAGGCGCGCTCGCCGTCGGCGACGACGGTGCCCGCGGCCTCGAGCGCCTTGAGGTGGGTGGCGACGGTGGGCAGGCTCAGGCCGAGGCGCGCGGCGATGTCCTGGCGCGTGAGGGGCTCGCCGGCGTACAGCAGATGCACGATGGCGGCGCGCGGGTCGGTGCGCGCGTCAGGATGCGCGTCGGTGTGCGCGTGCGTGGGGGAGTGGGCGTTGCTCATGGGCGTCATTGTACCGATTGGCGGCACTTATGGAAAACAAATTATCGAAAGTGGGGGGCAAACGCGAAACTTTTGTAAAGGAAGTTGGTCGAAGTGGGAATGTCACGGGGTGGATATTGTTGTGCATATCGTGGGAAAAACGCACAGAATGTGCCAAATGGACGAAATCAACGGCCATTTCGGTCAATATGTGCACGTAATCTCACATGAAACGAACGAATAGTCACACGGTTCGGCGACACGGCGAGGGGCTGACAATTCCCGGTGTCTCCGATACATTGTGAGACAGGTCACGTCACCGTCGATGGGCCGCCTGCCGGGCGGCACGCCGGGGACTGACGGCAAACCCGCGTACACCCACGCAACCACTAGCGCATTCCAAGGAGGATCGCATGGCAGAAGCACGCAAGGACGAGGCCAAGGCGCCGAAGGCCGAGGAGGCCGTGAAGGACGCCAAGGCCGCTCCGGTCGTGGACAAGAAGGCCGCGGCCGAGGCCGAGGTCAACGAGCTCGTCGCCAAGGCCAAGAAGGCCCTGGCCGAGTTCGAGAAGCTCAACCAGGAACAGGTCGACCGCATCGTGGCGAAGGCCTCCGTGGCGGCGCTGAACAAGCACCTGCACCTGGCGAAGCTGGCCGTGGACGAGACGGGCCGTGGCCTGGTCGAGGACAAGGCCACCAAGAACATCTTCGCCTGCGAGCACGTCACCAACTACATGGCCGGCCAGAAGACCGTGGGCATCATCCGCGAGGACGACGTCCTGGGCATCGACGAGGTCGCCGAGCCCGTCGGCATCGTCGCCGGCGTCACCCCGGTGACCAACCCGACCTCCACCGCGATCTTCAAGTCGCTCATCTCCCTGAAGACCCGTTGCCCGATCGTCTTCGGCTTCCACCCCGGCGCCCAGAAGAGCTCCGCCGAGGCCGCCCGCATCGTGCGCGACGCCGCCGTCGAGGCCGGCGCGCCGGCGGACTGCGTGCAGTGGATCGAGCACCCGTCCATCGAGGCGACCACCGCCCTGATGCACCACCCGGACGTCGCCACCATCCTGGCCACCGGTGGCCCGGGCATGGTCAAGGCCGCGTACTCCTCCGGCAAGCCCGCCCTCGGCGTCGGCGCCGGCAACGCCCCGGCGTACATCGACGCCGACGTGGACGTCAAGCGCGTCGCCAACGACCTCGTGCTCTCCAAGCACTTCGACTACGGCATGATCTGCGCCACCGAGCAGGCCGTCATCGCCCACAAGGACATCTACGAGCCGCTCATCAAGGAGCTCAAGCACCGCAAGGCCTACTTCGTGAACGCGGAGGAGAAGGCCAAGCTCGAGGAGTACATGTTCGGCTGCACCGCCTACTCCGGCAAGAAGCCCGTGCTCAACTCCCAGGTGCCCGGCAAGTCCCCGCAGTTCATCGCGCACGCCGCCGGCTTCGAGATCCCGGAGGACGCCACCATCCTGAGCGCCGAGTGCGCCGAGGTCGGCGAGAACGAGCCGCTCACCATGGAGAAGCTCGCCCCGGTCCAGGCCGTCCTGCGCTTCGAGGACAAGGAGCAGGGCTTCGAGATGTGCGAGAAGATGCTCCTGCACGGCGCCGGCCACACCGCCGCCATCCACACCAACAACGACGACCTGGTCCGTGAGTACGGCCTGCGCATGCACGCGTGCCGCATCATCTGGAACCAGCCGAGCTCCCTGGGCGGCATCGGCGACATCTACAACGCCATCGCCCCGTCCCTGACCCTGGGCTGCGGCTCCTACGGCGGCAACTCCGTGTCCGGCAACGTGCAGGCGGTGAACCTGCTCAACATCAAGCGCATCGCCCGGAGGAACATCAACTTGCAGTGGTTCAAGATCCCGTCGAAGACGTACTTCGAGCCGAACGCCATCAAGTACCTGCGCGACATGTACGGCATCGAGCGTGCCGTCATCGTGTGCGACAAGGTCATGGAGCAGCTCGGCATCGTCGACAAGGTCATCGACCAGCTGCGCGCCCGTTCCAACCGCGTCACCTTCCGCATCGTCGACTACGTCGAGCCGGAGCCGAGCGTCGAGACCGTCGAGCGCGGCGCCGCCATGATGCGCGACGAGTTCGAGCCGGACACCATCATCGCCGTCGGCGGCGGCTCGCCGATGGACGCGGCCAAGATCATGTGGCTGCTCTACGAGCACCCGGAGATCTCCTTCTCCGACGTGCGCGAGAAGTTCTTCGACATCCGCAAGCGCGCCTTCAAGATCCCGCCGCTGGGCAAGAAGGCCAAGCTGGTGTGCATCCCGACCTCGTCGGGCACCGGCTCCGAGGTGACCCCGTTCGCCGTGATCACCGACCACAAGACCGGCTACAAGTACCCGATCACCGACTACGCCTTGACGCCGTCCGTCGCGATCGTGGACCCGGTCCTGGCCCGCACGCAGCCGCGCCGCCTGGCCTCCGACGCCGGCTTCGACGCGCTGACCCACGCCATGGAGTCCTACGTGTCCGTGTACGCGAACGACTTCACCGACGGCATGGCCCTGCACGCGGCCAAGCTCATCTGGGACAACCTCGCGGAGTCCGTCAACGCCGAGCCCGGCCCGGCCAAGACCGCCGCGCAGGAGAAGATGCACAACGCCGCCACCATGGCCGGCATGGCCTTCGGCTCCGCGTTCCTGGGCATGTGCCACGCCATGGCGCACACCATCGGCGCCCTGTGCCACATCGCGCACGGCCGCACCAACTCCATCCTGCTGCCGTACGTGATCCGCTACAACGGCCAGGTGCCGGAGGAGCCGACCTCATGGCCGAAGTACAGCGAGTACGTCGCCCCCGAGCGCTACCAGGAGCTCGCCGCGCTGCTCGGCGTGGACCCGGGCAAGACCCCGCGCGAAGGCGTGGAGAACCTGGCCGCCGCCGTCGAGGACTACCGCGACAACAAGCTCGGCATGAACAAGTCCTTCCAGGACTGCGGCGTGGACGAGGACTACTTCTGGAGCATCCTCGAGCAGATCGGCATGCGCGCCTACGAGGACCAGTGCGCCCCCGCCAACCCGCGCATCCCGCAGATCCAGGACATGATGGACATCGCCATCGCGGCCTACTACGGCGTCTCCCAGGAGGAGGGCCACAAGATCCGCGTCGAGCGCGAGGGCGTGAACGCCACCGAGGAAGCTTCGGAGCGCATCTGACGACGGTTCCCGGACCAAGATAGGTCCTGACAACGCCCCGGCCCCGGCACCAGATGGTGCCGGGGCCGGGGCGTTCGTCAACCAGACG
>JAXJQE010000229.1:0-3208 GCA_036311305.1 Bifidobacterium sp. | reverse complement strand
GGCCGTCGGCGCGCTCGCCGGCACCGCCGTGCTCGCGTGGCTCGCCGGCACGCCCGCCGCGCGCCGGCTCGACGGCCTGGCGGACACGCTGCCGGCCGTCATGGTCGTCGGCGTGTCCGCGGCCATCCTCATGGCCATGCTGCTGCAGGCCATGGTGTTCGGCGAGGGCTCCACGCTCAGCATGCGCCGCTTCGCGCCCTACGGCATCCCCGACCGTACGCTGCAGCTGGGACTGACGATCGCCTCGCTCACCGGCGGCTGCGCCCTGACGGCCACCGTGTGCCTCATGCTGTGGGCGATGGCGTACCGGCCGCTCGGCGCGGCCGCCGTCGCCGCGCAACTGATCATGGCGCCCTGCGCCGTCATCCTCGCCGTGTGCTTCTGCAAGGCCGTGCTCGCCCTGCTCGACCTGCTCATCGACTCCAGGGGCGGCAAGTCCGCGTTCTACGTGGTCACCATGCTGCTGCTCGTCACCGTCTGCCAGCTGCCCGGCCTGTTCGCCGACACCGGCGCCTCCCTGGAACTGCCGGCCGACGGCCCGCTCGTGGCGACGTTGTCCTGGCTGCCGCTCGGCTGCCTGTTCCAGGTGCCCTTCGACGTCGCCGCCGGCCAGTGGTGGCCGGCCGTGGCGCGCGTGGCCATCGCCGCGCTCGCCGCCGCGCTGTGCTGCCTCGTGTGCGCGTGGTGCCTGGGCCTGCAGCGCCGCCGCGCGGGCGCGTCCGGCGCGACGACGCGTGCGGTGCACGGCCTCGGCCTGTTCGCGCGCCTGCCCGCCAGTCCCACCGGCGCCATCGCCGCGCGTGTGCTCACGATCCTGCGCCGCGACGTGCGCCAGGGCCTGTTCCTGCTCATGCCGCTGCTCTTCGTCGTCCTCTTCCTCTTCCAGGTCCGGCAGATGGGGGCGTGGTTCCCGTTCATGGGGCTCGTCGTCGCCGGCTGGATCATGCTCATGGGCGAGGCCAACGGCCTGTCCTACGACGGCATGGGCTACGCCATGCAGGCCATCGCCGGCGTCGACGGCCGCACCGACCGGCGCGGCCGCGCCCTGGCGTACGTGCCGCTGCTCGTCGTCTACTTCGTGGCGCTGGGCGCCGTCACCGGCCTGTGCTCGGGCGCGTGGCGCACGCCGCGCGACGCGGCGATCGCCGCCACGCTCACCGCGCTGGGCCTGGGCTGGGCGCTGGCGTCGCTGGGCGTCGCCGAGGTGTTCAACTGCACGCTCATGTACCCGGTGCCGTCCATGGACAAGCCGTTCTCGAACCCGCCGGGGCGCATGGTGGCGCAGGCGCTCGTCCCGTGCCTGTTCCTGCTCGCGTCCCTCGTGGCCATGGCCCCCACCTTCGCGGGGGCCGTCGCCATCGCACTGGCCGCGGGCGCACGCCACTTCGGCTGGATCGCGCCGATGGCACTCGCCAACGGCGTAGGTATCTGCGCCCTTGGTGTATGGTGGGGCGCGAAGCTGCTCGACTCGCGCGGCACGCGGGTGCTCGACACCCTGCGTTCGAACGCGTCGCTGCAGCAGTAGCGACGTTTTCCCCACTTTGCGCAAAGGACCACGCACGTGCACGACCAGCTGACCGACGAGCAGCGCCACCGGTACCGCCGACGCCAGGGACGCCGCGTCGTCACCGTCGTCGTCGCCATGCTCGCCTCGCTCGGCCTGTGCGCCGGCTACGTCATCGGCGACGCCACCGACGTGCTGCCCGGCCCGCTGACCTTCTCCGCCGTCGAACGGCGCACCTTCGCCGATGCGCGCCTCGTGCGCGCCGGCACGCCCGTCGTCGGCCAGGCCGACGACTCGCGCGCCATCGACCGCACCGCGGCGTCCAAGCTCATCAGCCAGCTGCTCGCCACCAAGGGCGTCGGCAAGGAGGTGACCGTCGCCATCGCGCAGGCCGACGGCACCATCGTCGCCTCCCAGGATGCCGACACGCCGCGCGAACCCGCCTCCACGCTCAAGACCCTCACGGCGCTGGCCGCCGCCTCCGTGCTGGACATGGGCTCCACGCTGGACACGCAGACCTACTTCGTGCAGGAGTCCGACGGCGAGAACCTGCTCATCCTCAAGGGCAACGGCGACATGCTGCTCGGCGCCGGCGAGTCCGACACCGCGCACGTCAACGGCCGCGCCGGCCTGCTCACGCTCGCCAAGGAGAGCGCCAAGGCGCTCAAGGCGCGCGGCATCACGAAGGTCACGCTCGCCTACGACGACTCCCTGTTCGGCGAGGAACGCTACCCGTCGCGCATCAACGAGCGCAACGACGGCAACCTGTACTACACCGGCGTCTCCTCGATGGCCGTCGACGGCGGCCGCCAACGCGCCATGGTGCTCGCCGACCCGGACAGCTTCGAGGACTACCCGACGCTCTCCCAGCACACCGCCGCCGACATCGCCGCCACGTTCCGCACGCTGCTGGCCAAGCAGGGCATCACCGTGGCCAACGCCACCGCCCAGCAGACCGAGGCGCCGGCCTCGCGCACGCCGCTGGCCAGTGTGAGCTCCGCGCCGCTGAGCGCCGTCATGGCGTTCATGCTGCAGCACTCGGACAACACGCTCGCCGAGGAGTTCGGGCGACTGCTCGCCCTGCACCAGGGCACCGGCAACTCGCCCGAGGGCGCCACGAAGGCCGTCATGGCGCAGCTCGACACGCTCGGCGTCAACACCGAGGGCCTGGCCATGGGCGACTGCTCGGGCCTCGGGCCCGGCTCGAAGGTGAGCGCCGCCACGCTCGTCGACGTCCAGCGGCGCAACCTCGACCCGTCGATCGCGCCGGCCGCCGCCGAGGGCCTGTCCGTCGCCGGCCTCGTCGGCACCGCGCGCACCCGCCTGGCCGACGCCGACGCCGCCGGCCTCCTGCGCGTGAAGACCGGCAGCCTCGGCACCGTCACCTCCATGGCCGGCAACGTGTCTCGCGCCAAGGGCGGCACGGCCGCGTTCGCCGTCGTCGTCAACGACCCCACCGACATGGCCGCCGCGCGCGAGGCCATCAACCAGTTCGTCGCCGCGATCGTCGACCTGTAACACCGCGGCCGGCCGTTGTGCAAAGGAGTGCCCATGGCCTATTCGCCGCAGCTGCGCCACGCCATCGGAGCCATGCGCGCCACGCTCGACGCGCACGGCCTCGGCGGCGACGACCCGCGCTTCGCCGAGCACGGCGAGCACGAGCCCGCGCCCGGCGCCCCGCTCATCCTCGTCGCCTGCTCGGGC
>JAXJQE010000228.1:0-20422 GCA_036311305.1 Bifidobacterium sp. | reverse complement strand
CAAGCTCCTTCCTGACCCTATCGGCTATGCACGCCACCTTGCCTGTTCTCATACCACTATTGTAGCTACTCAGTAACTACTACACAAGTCAAAAAGTCAACCTTGGTCTAACAGAGCCATATATTATATATAAGGAGAGAACTCATCATGAGTAAGGTCTGGACACGCCTGGCGGCCGCCGTGGCGTCCATAGCCATAGCAGGCGCGGGGTTCGTCGGCGTTTCGTCGGCGTTCGCCGAGGATTCAGGCAACAGTGACGGTACGGTCACCATCAACAACACCGCGAAGGGCGACTCGTACGATGCGTACCGGCTGCTCGACGCCACGGTGTCGGGCAAGGACGTGACGTACACGGTCAACGCGAAGTACGCCAAGGTGTTGCAGGAGGTCACCGGCAAGACCGGCGACGACGTCATCAAGTACATCAGCTCGCTCGACACGACCAAGGTCACCGGCAAGGCGACGAGCGTGGAGAACGGCGGGGACAGCACCGCCGTGCGCGCGTTCGCGGCGAAGGTCATGGCCGCGATCAAGCAGGCGGGGCTCGCGCCGGACGCCGTGGAGACCGCGACGTGCGACACGCTCACGTTCAAGGTGCCGATGGGGTACTACCTGTTCGCGCAGACCGGGATCGAGGACCAGGGCAACCAGGTCGGCACGAACAACGACTCGGCGGACACGTACTCGTCGCTCATGATGCACAGCGTGCTCTCCAGTCCGCTCGTGATCACCGCGAAGAGCGGCACGGTCACGGTGACGAAGAAGGTCATGGACAACGACGACAACTTGGAGAACACCGCGAACCAGATGGGCAACACCACCGGCAAGTGGGTCGACTCCGCGGACTACGCGATCGACGACAAGGTGCCGTTCCAGATCACCGGCACGCTGCCGGCCAACCTCAACTCCTACTCGTCGTTCAAGTACGTCATCACGGACAAGCTGTCCGCGGGCTTCACGACGCACGACTACATGGTGACGGTGTACGCGGTCAACGGCACGGAGAAGCAGGACATCACGTATGACGAGGATGTCTCCGTGACGGTGAGCGGTTCGCCGCAGACGCTCACGGTCTCGATGGCCAACCTGCTCGCGGTGCCCGGCGTCGCGTGGTCGCCGTCCACCAAGATCGTGGTGGAGTACCACGCCGACCTCAACCACAGCGCCGTCATCGCCGGCGAGGGCAACACCAACGAAGCGAAGATCACGTTCTCCAACAACTCCGAGGGTGACGGCAACGGCGCCACCTCCGATACTCCTTATGACAAGACGGTCGTGTTCACCTACAAGGTGGACGTCACCAAGACCTTCGATGTCGCGCCCACCGGCGGCGACATGCCGCAGTTCAAGCTCTACGTGTTCACGGGCACCTGCAAGGACCCGACGGCCGACGCCAAGGGCTGGCAGGTGGTGGAGGACGCCGCGTCCGGCGACCCCACGCATACGGTGACGCGTGACGCCTCCGGCGCATACGTCACCGCGCCTTGGAACGGCGTGGACTCCGGCATCTACATGCTCAAGGAGACCTACACGCCGGTCGGGTACTCGACCGCCGCGCCCGTGATCTTCAAGATCCAGGGCGACCATGAGACCTCCTCCGACGACCCGAAGCTGATCAACGCCTCCTCGGTGAACAAGACGATCACCGTGGAGAACAAGTCCACGGCCAAGTCCCCGTCCGGCATTCCGGCGTCGCTGCCGAGCACCGGTGGCATGGGCACCACGCTCATGTACGTGGCCGGCGGCCTCGTGGTCGTGCTGGCCGGCGTGGGCCTCGCGCTCGCGCTGCGCAAGCGCCGCGCGGAGATGTGAGGGTTCCGGGTTCTGGGATCCTCCGATAACTGAAACTTGGGCTGGGTGTGGCCCTGGCGACGATCGGTCGCCGGTCGCATCCCACTCTCTCCTGGATGTGACCGGCGCGGGCACGCACCCGCCAAGGTCGCATCCGGCCCATCCGGATGTGACCTCCGCAGGGTTTCCCCGCCAAGATCGCAATCGGGGCCTCTGGGTGTGACTTCCGTGGTCCTTGTACCACGGAAGTCATATCCGGGGGCCGCGGACGCGACTTTGGTGGGAATCCGCGGGAATCCGCGGGAATCCGCTTTCGCGTGGAATCCCACGCGGGAAGGTCGCATCCGCTCACCACCAAGGTCGCATCCTGGGTCTCTGGGTGTGACTTCCGCAGTCTTTGCCCTGCGGAAGTCATATCCGGGGGCTCGGGATGCGACCTTTTGCTGTTGGGCGGGCACGGTTGTGGCTCCTCGGGACTATCTCGCCTATTGTGCGATGGATTTTCGTGCAGGGAGGGCCGCCAAGCACTGTGCGGATCGCCTTGAAGGGGATAGCAGGGTGTTTTCCTCTGGAATCCATCGCACAATAGGCGAGATAGGAGACGAGGCCATGACGGGTACGATGGGGGAAGTTCCGGTGGGCGGTCAAGTCCGCGGTGTGTCGCGGGATTGGATGTTGTTCCGGGGGATGTGTATAGTTGACGTTTGGTGTCTGGCCAGCAGGCTCGCACGTGCCGGACAGTAAGCTTTCCAAGTGAATAAAGGAACTGATTATGTACGCTATTGTGAAGGCCGGCGGCCATCAGGAAAAGGTCGAGGTTGGCGATACCATCCTCGTGAATCGTCTCGCTGCCAAGAACGGTGAGACCGTGGAGTTCCCGGTCGCCCTCGTGGTGGACGGCTCCAACGTCACCATCGCCGCCGCTGACCTGGCCAAGATCACCGTCAAGGGTGAGGTCGTCAACGACGATGCCAAGGGTCCGAAGATCCGCATCCAGAAGTTCAAGAACAAGACGGGCGTGGCGCGCCGCAAGGGCCACCGCCAGAAGCTGACCGCCGTCAAGATCACCGAGATCGCCTGAGTCCTCTCGGCAATCAGTTTCCAGGTTTTCAACCAAGCTTAGTTAGCGAAAGGAACCAATCATGGCACATAAGAAGGGCGCGTCCAGCTCGCGCAACGGTCGCGATTCGAATCCTCAGTACCTCGGTGTGAAGCGTTTCGGCGGCGAGGCCGTCGTGGCCGGCAACATCCTGGTCCGTCAGCGTGGCACCAAGTTCCACCCGGGCCAGAACGTCGGCATGGGCAAGGACCACACCCTGTTCGCCCTCAAGGACGGCAAGGTGGCGTTCGGCGTCCGCCGTGACCGCAAGGTCGTCGACGTCGTCGAGCCGGTCGCTGAGTAAGACCTCTTTAGCTGGGTTTTACCTGTAAGGCTTTTCGAAGGGCCGCAGTGCATGGAGCACTGCGGCCCTTTTTGTGTATGTACGCTGTTGGGAGGGTATGCATATGCAACGTTTGCATTTGAGATGACTGATTTTCAAGATGACTTATACGGGGGTATGAGCATACGTTTGCGTGGCTCTCGGGCGTTGGTGTGATCGGGGTTTCTGGGGTTTCGGATGACGCGCCGACGATTTCGCCGGAGGCTGAAAGCGGGTAAAGTCGAATATCCAAGGGCCCGGTCACAGTGCATGACCGCGGTACTCGCGATGCAGCGGGGACGGCCCGGAGGAAAGGAATCGACGTCGATTCAACCATCGCCAGGGAGACCAGAGGAGAGGGCGAAGGAGGTGGACGCCATGGCTTTGGCGCATCCTCATAAGGGCATGGGCCGAAGTGCGCTCGCAAACAGAATGCCACGCATCATGGCGCTGCTCACCTGCATCATTGTCTGTGCGGCCCTCCTCGTCGGAGTATCGGTGGTGACTACGCCGAACACGGCATCGGCCGCAGAACTGACCATCACGGACGATTGGCTGCAGACGAAACCCATGCCCGAGTACAGCACCGACGGCAAGACCTGGACAGCGTACACCACCGGCACGGATCTCGACTATGGCACGCAACTGCGCATGCAAATGAGCTTCGAGGTGCCCAACGCTTCCAACGTCCAGACCGGTGACACTTTCGTTTACTCCCCACTGCCCACGGGCCTGACTTATGAGACCGACCGGTCGTACACCATGACCAACGCCGCAGGCGACGTGCTCGGCTCCTACACCATCAAAGATGGCAAACTGACCATCACCTACACGGGTCCCAGCAACCCGGCCACCATCACGGGCAGCGTGATCGTGGAAGGCACCTTCGACGAAGCTGCCCTCGGCGGCAACAACGGTGGTGATCGCACCTTCAACTTCCTCGGCGCCGACGAATTCACCGTGACCGTGAACCCCAACACCGAGCTGCGCGTCACGAAGAACGGCGCCATCACCGTTCCCGAGGACTCGAACCTGTTCGACTTTGTCATCACTGTCGAATCCATCGGACCCAACAAGCAGATTGTGCTGGACGACACCATGGGTGATCTGCTGACCCTCTACGACGGCAACACCTTCCATGGATCCTGGATCCAGGTCTACACCGACGAGACGTGCAATACGCCGGTGCCGGCAAGTGAATGGTCAGTCACGAAGGATTCCGCAGCCAACGGTTTCCACCTGACCATTGATTCCATGAGCGACCACCAGACCTACTACGTGAAATACCGGGTAAAGCTGACCGACCGTAAGGCGGCGATACAGCTGTGCAAGAACTGGGCGTGCAGCTGGGACGGTTCCCCAGCGGGCCAACGCGTGGGCAACACCGTCACCTACGAGAGCGCGGGCGACAAGAACAACACGCCAATCACCAAGGGCGTGTGGCTGATGGACCTGTGGGGCATCGAGAAGAACGGCTGGGAGACCACCATCACCCAGGAGACCAAGGACGGCGAGGAGACCACGGTCACCACGGTGCCCGGCATCACGTGGACGGTGACCATCACACCCAAGGAAGACGCCGACCTGACAGGCGTGACGGTCCGCGACGAACTCGACCCGAACCTGGAGACGCCCATCAGCGCCCCGACGCTGCAGTGCTATACCGACGTCTGGAACTCCCAACCCATCGACTGCGGAACAGTCTCGTGGGAGCAACTGGCCAACGGCACTATGACGCTGCCCAAGAACGAGAACCAGAATTACGCCAAGTACGTCATCTCCTACGCCACATCATTCCTACGCCACATCATTCGCCGATGGTGATACGCAACGCTTCTACACGAACAAGGCCACCGTCACCCCGGGGCTGACGGACGGCAGCGAGGCGCGCTCTGCGGAGAAAACCGTGTATCGGGCCGAGCCGGCCGAGATACGCAAGGAGGCGGTTTCGGGCACTCCCACCAACACGTTCCGCTGGAAGACCACCTATACCGCCAAACAGGCGCTGACGGACGTGACGATCACCGACACCGTCGACCAGGATGCCAGCGGCAATGTGCGTGGCGTCTTCCAGACCATTGTGCCCAACAGCGTGCATGTCTACACCGACTACAACCTGACCCAAGAGCTCAGCACCGACAAGTACACGCTCATCATCCCCGATGGTGCCCGTACCCTCACGCTCCTTATGCCGTCGATGGCCGCCAACGATTGCCTGTACATTGTCTACGACACCATCATCCCCACCACCGCACAAAACGTGGAGACTACGCTGTACAACACTGTGAGCGATGGTACGCGCACATCGACGGCCAGCCAGAACCGCAGCGTGGACAACCTGTACAAGGAGGGAGGGTGGACCTCCTCCAATGGCGTGCTTACCTGGCGCATCAGAATCCATGACGTGGGCGCCGACGCGCAGACCGTGACCGTCACCGATACCCTCCCGACCGGTTTCACGTACGTACCGCAGTCGCTGGAGGCCATCGACAATCCCTGGAACGGCCGCAACACCGTGGACGGCGTGCAGGTACGTGACAATGGCGACGGCATGATTCTCTTCACCATCGTGGCCGGCACCGCCGCCATGCAGGAGGCGCGCACCAGCGATGGCCTGTACTTGGAATACAACACGAAGGCGAGCGCTGCGGTAGAGACGAGCGGCGTCCACAACTCCGCGGTGATCGCCGTGGACGGCGTGGCACAGACACCCGATGAGGGGTGGGCAAACTACACGAAACCCACAGTGCTGAGCAAGACCGGCAGTTTCACCGACCCGAACGTCGATTACACCATCAAGGTGAACGAAGGCGGCTTCACGCTCAACGACGGCCACATGCTTGAGCTCACCGACGTCCTTGGCGACGCCCTCGCCCTGCGTATGGGCAGCATCTCCATCCGTAGGGGTGACAACACGGAACTGTCGGAGGCGACTTACGCCTACGACGCGGATAGTCATAAACTCGTGTTCCACATCCCCGATGGGACGCCGGCCATCATCACCTACCGTGCCGTCGTGCAGGTGGGCGCCACGGACCACATCGCCGATGGGGCCGCCACCAACACCGCTACCCTCGAAGGCGTGGGACAGTCCGTCGACGAGAAATCCTACGCGATCACCGATGACATGCGCAGCACCCATGGCTCCATGGAGGTCACCGCCAACCAACTGCAGATTTACAAGTACATGGACGGCGATATCGGTGAATCGCTGGCCGGCGTGACCTTCACCGCCGTACCACTGACGGGCGTGGCGGATGGCGGCACGTGGACCGTCACAGGCACCGATTCCGCATATGGCACGCTCACAGCCGCCACCTCCACCACTGGCCAGATCTCAGACATGAACCTGGAGGCCGACGTCGTCTACCGCGTGACGGAGACGGTGCCCGCAGGTTTTGTGGGCGTCGATCCGCTTTACCTCGTGTTCCCGAAGTCCGGCAACGCCGGTGCGTGGAGCGGCATCGAGAAGGTGAAGGACGACACCAAGGAATACGAGCTCACCGTGGCCGCGGTCGGTGACGCGACACAGACCTTCTACCCCTGGAACGTGAACAACGACCATACGATGCGCGCCAAGCTGCGCATCCGCAAGCAGGACACCAAGGGCAATGCCCTGAGCGGCGCCACGCTGCAACTGTTCACGCTCACCGGCAAAGAGGCCAGTGGCTCGTGGGAGTCCAATAGTGAGGTCCATGAGATCGACAATCTCAAGGCCGGTACTTACCTGCTCCGGGAAACGAAAGCACCGGACGGCTACCAGCGTGCTGACGACGTGCAGATCACCATCAAAGCCGACGGCACCATATTCGTGGACGGCCAGAAGGTTACGGTCACGATCGAGGACGATACGCCCATCGCCACCGTCACGATGACGGACGAACCCGAGACCACCTCGCTGGTCGCCCGCAAGACGTGGAACGACGGGAACAATCAGGATGGCAAGCGCCGGAGCGCAGTGTTCTACGTGTACCGGCAAGTCGGCAACTCCAGTCTGGAACGCATGGACAGCACGCGCCAGTCCATCAGTCCCACCTCCAACACCCTCGAACTGACCTGGGCCGACTTGCCGGTGCGCGAGGGCAACCAAACGGTGAGCTACCAGGTGCTTGAGGAAGTCATGGAGGGCTACACCACCACCATCAGCGAGGAGACCGTCGGCGAGGGGAACAACGCCAAGAAGGTACGTGTCTTCACGAACACCTACACCCCCGAATGCACCAGCATCACCGTCACCAAGGAATGGAAGGGCCTCGCCGAAGGCGAGACGCATCCCGACTCGGTGCAGGTACAGCTGATGGGCAACGGCAAAGCGAAGGGTACCCCCGTCACCCTCAATGGTGACAACAGCTGGTCCCATACCTTCGCGAATCTGGAGAAATACGCCGATGGCACCGCCATCGCCTACACGGTCACCGAGATGTCCGGAGACGCGCTAACGGGCTACATCACCTCCGTCACACGCGATGTCGCCGATTCCTCGCACCTCATCGTGCGCAACACGAAACGCGCCGACCCCAAGAAAGTGGTCATCTCCAAACGGGACATCACCGGTGCCACGCTGGCCGGTGCCACGCTGCAACTGAGCGGCACCCGTGACGATGGCGTCCCCTTCGAGACCACCACGTGGCTTGACTCGCAGAACGACAAGTCCCTCGAGCTGAGCCCGGGCACCTACACGCTCACCGAGCTGAACGCCCCCGTCGGCTACCGCGTAGCCGACCCCATCACCTTCACGGTGACCGAGGACACGGAACAGAACGCGTTGATCGTGCACATCGACGGCCAGGCCGTGCCCAGCGGTATCGTCGTCATGACCGACCAATACCAGCCGTCCACGCTGCGCGTCACCAAGACGTCCGCGGGCACCGGCGCGGCGCTCGCCGGCGCCGTGCTCGAGGTCACGGGCACGCCTACCGGCGGCACACCCATCGAGCCCATCACTTGGACCAGCGGCACTACTCCGCATCCGCTCACCCTCGCACCTGGCACGTACCGACTGCGCGAGGTGTCCGCACCCGCCGGTTACCAGCTGGCGGAGGGCATCGAGTTCCGGCTGCGACCGGACGGCAGCGTCCTCGTGGGTGACACCGTACTGTCCGAAGCGCTCCTCACCATGGCCGATGAGCCCAACACCACGAACGTCTTCTTCTCCAAGACCGAGCTCGGCGCAGACATCGAGCTGCCCGGAGCCGAGTTCACGCTCACCGGCACCACGAGCGAGGGCGTGGCGATCACGCCCATCAGCTGGACCAGCAACGGCACCATGCAGCGCATCCCGCTCGCCGACGGCACGTACACGCTCACCGAGACGAAGGCGCCTGACGGGTATGAGGCGGCCAAACCGACCGTGTTCACCATCACCGACCACGCGCTCGTAGTCAACGAGAAACCGCAGACTGACACGGTCGTGCGCGTGCAGGACGAGCGCGTGCCCATGGTGGCCGTCTCCGCCACCAAGCAATGGCAGGATGACAACAACCGTGACAAGTTGAGGCCTGAGTCCGTGCAGGTGCGGCTGCTTGCCGACAATGAGGAGGTGGGGGACTGGGTGACGCTCAGCGCCGCCAACAACTGGACCTCCACCTGGACCGACCTGCGCAAGTACCGACAGTCGGACGGCAAGGAGATCACCTACACGATTCGAGAGAACCTCGATGGCCAGCTCGGTCAGGACTACCACGTGTCGGTACGCCGGCGCCCCGTGGCCTACGGCATCTCCTTCGGCGTGGTCAACATCCACCAGCCCGACTCCACCCAGATCGCGCTGGAGAAGGTCTGGGACGACGCTGACGACCAGGACGGCAAGCGGCCCACCGGCATCAGCGTGGCCGTGTACGGCACGGTGACTCTCGAGGACGGGACGACGCGTACCACACAGCTCATCGACCTCGGCCCCGACGACCTGGTGCCCGACGCCGACGGCAACTGGCGGTGGGAACTGCTTGGCCTGCCCACGAAGGATCCGTCCGGCCGTACCTACACCTTCAAGGTGGAGGAGCGCAATATCACCGACGGCTACACACTCGACCAAAAGGCCTCGAACTGCAGTGGTGACGGACTGGTGCTGTGCGACACCGCGCTGCCCGATGGCGTAGACGACATGGCCGTGGGCGACCCTGTCTACCGGCTCGTCAACCACCATGAACCCGAAACCGTGACGCTCGGCGTGCGCAAGGTCTGGGACGACGGCGGCAACGTCAGCAAGGTGCGTCCCAAGGAGATCACCGTCTGGCTGCTGTCCAAGGAAGTGGACGAGCAGGGCATCGACGTCATCAACAACGAATTCAATGGTTGGCCCGCACCGCAGTACACGTTCGTGAACGCTTCGGTCACCACCATGCAGCCCGGCACGCCGTTGACGCAGTCGTCGGAGGACGGTTATGTGCTGCCCATCGAGGAGGACGGCACCTGCGTGCGCGGGGCCTACAACTACGGTGTCAGCTGCCTCATCCTCACTGCCCCCAATACGGGTACCAGCACTACCACCACTGTCGACACCAACACCTGGACCGCGCAATTCGAGAACCTCCCGCGCTACCGCAACGGCCACCGATTGCGCTACACCCTCACCGAGCAGGCCGTCGACAGCTACGAACCCATCGATATGCTGACTGGCCTCATTCCCGACACCGAACGGGAACCCAGTCCGGTTGCATCCACTGACAGCCCGGAATCCGCGGACACCGTCCAGACGCTCACCGCACGGCTGCCCGGCACGCACGGCACCTTCACCATCGGTAACAGCCTCGGGGTGACGCTGCCTGTCACCGGCGGCAGCGGCACACGCGCGATGCAGGCCCTCGGACTCATGGTCATCGCCCTGGCGGCAGTGCTCGCGCTCGCGCTCGCTGCCATTCACCAAGCATCGCATCGCCAGGAGGGAGCTCAATGATGGCACCCCACGTCACGTCCACCAGTCAGTCGGGCATTGTCCTTCCGACGGCCATCGAACGCACGTTCAGTGCCACCCTTGCGCTCGCCATGCTCCTCGCCCTGTGGATCGCGCCAGGCATGGCCGTGCAGGCATCGGCCGACACTGCCACGCCCGCGGCCACTGACGTCACCGTGCTCGCGTTCCAGCAGTCGTGGAACACCGTCGCGCGCGAATGCAAGAACGTGTACGGTCCTTCGGGCGTCAAGTACGTGCAGGTCATGCCTCCCCAGGAATCGGTCACCGGCCTTGAATGGAACACCGTGTACCAGCCTGTCAGTAGCCAGTTCAACTCCCGCATGGGCAGCCGGCAGGAACTGGAGGACATGGTCAAGGCCTGCAACGCGGCGGGTGTCGAGGTCACCGCCGAGGTGGTGCTCAACCACACGTCCGCGGTGGACGTCTCCTGGATCGAGGACCAGGAGGGGGTGGGGGCAGCGCCTACAACGGCACCTATGGCCGTTACCCGGCCCTGGGCAACGGCACCTACCGTTTTAAGGAGAATGGCAATGGTCACCAGTTCGGTCTGGTCACCAGCGACTTCCATGACTGCCCCACGCGTGTCACGGAGTTCGGCCAAGGCCACGCCGAGGACGTATGGACCTGCCGTGCGGAAACCTATTGGGACCTCAACACGTCCAGCACCACCGTCCGTACGATGCTCGCCAACCACATCAAGACCCTGTGGGATCTGGGCATCCGCGGATTCAGCATTCCCTACACGAAGTACATGGATCCGAAGGATATCGGCGCCATCAAGACACAGGCCGCCGCGCTGATCGGTGTGCCCACCGACGAGCTGTACTTCACGCAGGACATGGACTACCACATCGCCGAGGCCGATGAGATCCAGCCGGAGAAATACACCCCCAACGGCCGGGTGAGCGAATACCGCTACGCCCAGGAGCTGCTCAGCGCGTTCAGCGGTGACCTGCCATTGCTCGAGACCCTTGACCAACACAAGCTTGCCAGCAATCAGGCCACCGTGTTCGTGGGCACGCCCAACTCCGTGCGTGGCTCCGAGACACTCAAACCACAGTCGGGTGCCGCCTATGAACTCGCCAACGCGTTCATGCTCGCCTACGGATACGGACGCCCCACCATTCTCTCCGACTACTACTTCGATGACGCCACCCGTACGCTCGCGCCCAACGGCACCAGCGACAAGCGTCTGTCGGACGTGGACATGACCTCCGTATGCTCGGCGAACACGGACGGTGCCAGCGCGTGGGGCGACTGGAACTGCCAGCCGTACTGGACGAGCACGCGCGGCATGGTCGCCTTCCACAACGCCAACTACGGACAGCAATCGCGCAACTGGCAAACGCCCACCCTCAACACCATCGGCTTCGCACGTGGTGCCGAAGGAAAGTCGGATACCGGCTTCTTCGCCATCAACAACACACATGTCGCGCACACGATGACCTTCGAGACATCGATGGCCGACGGCACCTACTGCAACTGCAACGTGTACGCCACGCGTCTGGCCAACTGCGCCGCCGAGGACCGGGTCACCGTCAAGGACGGTACCCTCACGGCCACCGTGAAAGCGAAATCCGCGCTCGCCATGTACAGCGGTGCTGTCTATGACTCCAGCGCGCAGGACCAAGTGCAGCACGTGGTGTCACCGAAGTACGAGGACACCCTCGACCTCGGCCGCATCTCCGACCGTACGCTCACCATCTACGCCCCTGCCGGCACTGCCGTTGCACGTGTCACTGCAGCTGATGGCAACGTATACAACATCACACTTGAGACTGTGCCTGGACACGAGGAGTGGGTATCTGGTTCGGTGCCCGCGTCCGTGGGCGTGAACACCGGCAAGTCGAAACTTGTGCTGTTCGACGGCGCTGGCAACGTTGTGCATGCGGCCAGCGGCGGTGACGGCACATACGCCGTGCCCGAAGGTGCCACAATGGTATGGCCTGACGATGGGTCATTGCGTCTCGGGTTGCCCTTCGCCACTGACGGGAACGTGCGCACCACCGTCACCATCCACGCGCCGCATGCGGAAGCAGTGGGAGTGGTGGTCACGCCCAAAGACGGCGCTGCGGTGTACCAGGCGTTCGATAAGACGGACGACATAGGGAAGCGCGCGGTGCTCACCCTCGACGGCGACGTGCGTGAGGTGTCGTTCAGAATCGTGGGCTCTGAGCCTGACGACGGAGTGATGCCCGATGCGCTCGCGGGCACACGGGAGTATACGGCGACGACCCTAGCGAATGTGAGTGGCGCGATCGAGGCATGGGTGGATTCGGCCGGGGACCTGTCGCTCGCCTCGCCCGAAGGTGCAAGCACGGACGCGGTGGCCACGCCGAACGATCAAAAGAACCCCCAGCAGTTGCAGGTGACCATCCACTACCACCGTGGTGACGGCGCCTATCAGGCGTACGACACCGAAGCGGACATCTGGGATGGTTGGGACCTGTGGGAATGGATCACCGGCGGAGACGGCGGCAGCATGAAGCGTTTCGGCAGCCATGACGCCTTCGGTGAGATCGTCACCTATACGAAAGTGCAGAACGAGAAGGGCGTACGGGAACCATGGTTCATCGTGCGCAAGGGAGGCGACGCCTGGAAGGCGAAGGACCCCGACGACAACGACCGTGCGTTGCCCGAGTCCGTGATCCAGGTGGCAGGCTGCCAAAGCGGCTTCGGCAGCGTGGAAGTATGGCTCGTGGAGGGAGACCCGACCATCTACATATCCGCCTGCAGTGACCTCCGTGCAATTCGATACACATGGCGGCGGCACGGTGGCCACGCAGACGATGGGAGTCAACGGCGTCGCCGTGAAACCTGAAGATCCAGTGCGTGAAGGATACCAGTTCGTGCAGTGGACCACAGATGCTGCGGGACAGCAGCCGTACACGTTCGGAACAACGGTGTCCGAACCCTTGGTGCTGCATGCCCAGTGGCTGCCTGTTCGCACGATCACTTTCGACGCGAATGGCGGCGATGGGCCGATCGATCCCAAGCAGGTGGTGCAGGGCGCATGGACCCAGATCGACCGTACCGCCACGCGTGCGGGACATGAATTCCGGGGCTGGTCGTCGCAAGTAGAAGGCGGCACGCTCATTCAGCCGGGCAGCTGGTACGAAGTGCAGTCCGATACCACGCTGTACGCGCAGTGGGAACGACAGTCGGTCTCCGTCGCCTTCAATCCCAATGGTGGTACGTTCCCCATGGGCATGTGGAACGGCCAGTGGATGACATCCTCGGGTGATGCGCGAACGGTGTCCGTGCTGTACGGGGATGCCGTCCCGGCGCCGGACGATGCCCAGCCGCCGACTTTGAATGGCAAGGTGTTCGTCGGTTGGACAGTGGAAGGCAATGCCAATGCGCCCTACGATTTCACGTCGCCGGTGGAAGGCAATCTCACGCTTGTCGCCAAGTGGGCTGATCCCGACAAGCCGTTGCACGTGGTGACACTCGACCACCACGACGGTACGAACGGAGCAAGTGACAACAAGGTCAGCCAATTCTATGCGGAGGAGGGGAGCACGGTCAGTTTGCCCGATGTTACGCGTGACAATCACCGATTCCTCGGTTGGGCCACGACCGAGAACGGCGATCCACTTGCGGGCGGTGGCACCGGTCATACTTCCTACTCCGTAGGCAATGAGGATGTCACCTTGCATGCCCAGTGGGTGCGGACATGGACTGTCAGATTCGATGCCGCTGGCGGCAGTGCCGTCGAATCGCGTACCGTGGATCACGGCAGTTCGCTGCTGGATGCAGGCGCCTCGACCGCCGCACTGACTCCTGCTCGCGATGGTTACGACTTCAAGGGCTGGAAGCTCGAGGACGGTACCGCCTACGACCTCGCTTCTCCGGTGACCGCCGACTTGCGGCTCGTGGCCAGCTGGGAGAAGGCCGGCAAGCGCTGGGTCGTGCGATTCCACCTCAATGGTGGCGCCGCGAGCGACGCTGGAGCCGCCAAGCTCGAGCCTCAGACCGTGATCGACGGCGAGTATGCCAAACAGCCCGAGTTGGCGGACGGTGAGCTCATCCGGGCGGGGTACACCTTCCAAGGCTGGAGCACCGTGCGCAACGATGCCTTCGCCAAGAGCATCTTCCCGTTCGATACGCAACCCATTGACCGCAACGCCACGCTGTACGCCATGTGGTCGAAGTCGAAGTCGTAGGCGCAAGGACCGCTGGCCGATCAGTCCGTCACCGACCAGCGGTCCTTGCGGCATTACGCCGAAGGCGTCCCGCAAACACTAAATCCATGGCGTGTCGCGGTCGGTCGCTCCTGTCGCAAATATCCTCAACCCGCTAAGCTGGTCCCCATGACTGATTTTGTGGATCGCGTGACCGTGCACGTCAAGGGCGGTGACGGCGGCAACGGCTCCGCCGGCATCCGCCGCGAGAAGTACAAGCCGATGGCAGGGCCGAACGGCGGCAACGGCGGCCGTGGCGGTTCCGTCGTGCTCGTGGCCGACCCGAACGCCAACTCGCTGCTCGACTTCCGTTTCCTGCCGCACCGCACCGCCGGCAACGGCACCATGGGCCTGGGCGACACGAAGGACGGCTCCGACGGCGAGGACCTCGTCCTCCCCGTGCCCGTCGGCACCGTCGTCTTCACCGCCAGGGGCGCGCAGGGCCAGCCCAAGCACCCCGGCGAGGTCCTCGCCGACCTGCGCCACCCCGGTGACAAGTTCGTCGCCGCGGCCGGCGGCGCGGGCGGCCTCGGCAACGCTGCTCTGGCCAACAAGACGCGCCGCGCCCCCGGCTTCGCCCTGCTGGGCGAGCCGGGCGAGGAGCGCGACATCATCCTCGAGCTCAAGTCCATCGCGGACATCGCGCTCGTTGGCTACCCGTCGGCGGGCAAGTCGAGCCTCATCGCCGCGATGAGCGCCGCCAAGCCGAAGATCGCCGACTACCCGTTCACCACGCTCGTGCCGAACCTCGGCGTCGTGCAGGCCGGCGACATGCGCTACACGATCGCGGACGTGCCGGGCCTCATCCCCGGCGCCTCCCAGGGCAAGGGCCTGGGCCTGCAGTTCCTGCGGCACATCGAGCGCACGGAGATCATCGCGCACGTCATCGATTGCGCGACGCTCGAGCCGGACCGCGACCCGCTGCACGACTACCACGCTCTCGAGGAGGAGCTCGCCATCTACGCGAGCGACCTCGAGCTGCCGCTGGGCGCCATCCCCATCCCCGAACGCCCGCGCGTGATCATCCTCAACAAGGCGGACGTGCCGGACGCAAAGGAGCTCGCCGAGTTCGTCAAGCCGGAGTTCGAGAAGCTCGGCCTGCCCGTGTTCATCGTCTCCACCGCGTCGCACGAGGGCCTCAAGGAGCTCAGCTTCGCGCTGGCCAACCTGGTCACCGAGATGCGCAAGGACATCGCCGAGCGCGAGCAAAGCGCGGAGGAGGAGCGCGTCGTCATCAAGCCGCTCGAGGAACCCGGCACGCGCCGACGCGCCGCTCGCGGCGCCGGCGCGGAGTTTGAGATCGTGCGCGAGGAGGACGGTCACGGCGACTTCTGGTTCACCGTCACCGGCACCAAGCCCGAGCGCTGGGTCATGCAGACGAACTTCGACAACGACGAGGCCGTCGGCTACCTCGCCGACCGCCTCGCGCGGCTCGGCGTCGAGGACCAGCTGCGCCGCATCGGCGCGCGCCCCGGCGACGAGGTGCGCATCGGCCGCGGCGATCGCGCCGTCGCCTTCGACTGGGACCCGACGATCGCCGCCGGCGCGGAGAACCTCGACGGCTCGCAGCTCGGCGGCCGCGGCCACGACCTGCGCCTCGAGGACGACGCCGGCCGTTCGCACCGCCGCACGAACGCGGAGCGCCGCGCGCAGTACCACGAGATGATGGACGCGAAGACTGCCGTGCGCGCCGCCATGCAGGCGGAGCGCGAGGCCGGCCACTGGGCCGACCCGTCCGTCGACGACGACCGCCACGACGAGACGAGCCTGTTCGGCCGCGGCGAGGACGCGGACCAGGACTGAAACGCTAGAAACCTCACGTTTTTCCGTGACTTTTCTAGGACGCCGGCTTCGCCGGCCCTAGAAAAGTCACGGAAAAACGTGAGGTTTCTAGCGGACGTGAGGTTTTCCAATGGGAAAGGACACCATGAAATACAGCACCGAGGCGGACGTGCGCCGCGCCGTCGCCGGCGCGCGCACGGTCGTCGTCAAGGTCGGCTCCAGCTCGCTGACGCACCCGTCCGGCCACCTCGACGCGGACAAGCTCGACGGCCTGGTCGGCGCGCTCGCGCAGGTGCGCATGCAGGGCGGCAACGTCGTGCTCGTCTCGTCGGGCGCCATCGCCGCGGGGTTCGGGCCGCTCGGCTTCGAGTCGCGGCCCACGGACGTCGCCACGCAGCAGGCGTGCGCGAGCGTGGGGCAGGGGCTGCTCATGGCGCAGTACGAGGTCGCGTTCGCGCGCTACGGGATCCGCGTCGGGCAGCTGCTCATCACCGCGGAGGACACGATGCACCCGCGGCACTACAGGAACGCGCGGCGCACGATGGACCGGCTGCTCGAATTGGGCGTGCTGCCGATCGTCAACGAGAACGACGCGCTGGCCAGCAACGAGATCAGGTTCGGCGACAACGACCGTCTCTCCGCGCTCGTGGCCAACATGGTGCGCGCCGACGCCCTGGTCCTGCTGACCGATGTGGACGCGCTGTACACGGCGCCGCCGAGCGAGCCGGGCTCCCAGCGCGTGCCGTTCGTGCCGGACGTCTCCGCGATGATGGACGAGATCCAGGTCGGCGGCTCCGGCTCCGGCGTCGGCACCGGCGGCATGGTCACCAAGCTCGCCGCCGCGCGCATGGCGTCCGTCTCCGGCATCCCCGCCGTGATGACCTGCGCCGTCAACGCCGGGCCCGCGCTCATGGGCGACGAGGTCGGCACCGCGTTCGCGCCGGTCAAGCAGCGCGGCTCCGCGAGGCGCCTGTGGATCAAGTTCGCGTCGCACCCGCAGGGGGTGCTCGTCGCGGACGCCGGTGCCGCCAAGGCGGTGCGCGCCGGACGCGCCTCGCTCCTGGCGGCGGGCGTCGTCGAGGTGCGCGGGGACTTCGCCGCCGGGGACGCCGTGTGGATCGACGACGAAGCGGGCAACCACCTCGCGCGCGGCCTCGTCGCCTTCGATTCGGACGAGATCCCGGACATGCTCGGCCGCAACACCACCCAATTGCGCCGCTTCCTGGGCGAGGAATACGCCCATCCGCTCGTGCACCGGGACAATCTGACCCTCGTGTGACATTGGTTGCGCCGGGCCGGTAGCATGGGGGCCATGACTACTACCGAATTGCCGCTGTCCGCACGCATCGATGCGGTCGCGCCGTCCGCCACGCTCGCCGTCGACACCAAGGCCAAGGCCATGAAGGCCGAGGGCATCGACGTCATCGGGTTCGGCGCGGGCGAGCCGAACTTCCCCACGCCCGCCAACATCGTCAAGGCCGCCGAGACGGCCGTGGACGACCCGCGCAACTACAAGTACACGCCCACCGCCGGGCTGCCCGAGCTGCGCGAGGCCGTCGCGGCCAAGGTCAAGCGCGACTCGAAGTACGAGGTCGAGCCCGCGCAGGTCGTCGTCACCAACGGCGGCAAGCAGGCCGTCTACGAGACGTTCCAGGTGCTGCTCGACGAGGGCGACGAGGTCATCATCCCCGCGCCGTACTGGACGAGCTACCCCGAGGTCGTCAAGCTCGCCGGCGGCAGGCCGGTCGAGGTGTTCGCCGGCGCCGAGGTCAACTTCGAGCCGAGCATCGACGCCATCGAGGACGCGCGCACCGAGCGCACCAAGGCGATCATCATCACGTCGCCGAACAACCCCACCGGCGCCGTGTGGAGCGAAGGCACCATCAAGGCGATCTGCGAATGGGCCATCGAGCACGGCGTGTGGGTCATCAGCGACGAGATCTACGAGCACCTCAACTACGACGGCGCGCGCACCGTCTACCCGGGCGCCGCCGTGCCCGAGGTGCGCGACCAGCTCATCGTGCTCAACGGCGTCGCCAAGACGTACGCGATGCCCGGCTGGCGCGTCGGCTGGATGGTCGCGCCCGGGCGCGTCGCCAAGGCCGCCGCCAAGCTGCAGGGGCACATGACCTCCAACGTGAACAACATCGCGCAGCGCGCCGCGCTCGCCGCCGTGTCCGGGCCGCTCGACGCGGTCGACGAGATGCGCGAGGCCTTCGACCGCCGCCGCAAGGCCATCGTCGCCGCGCTCAACTCGATCGACGGCGTGCGTTGCCCGACGCCGACCGGCGCGTTCTACGCCTTCCCCGAGGTCACCGGGCTGCTCAACCGTCCGCTCGGCCCGAACAAGCGCACCTTCGCCACGACGTCCGAGCTCGCGAGCGCCCTGCTCGAGGAAGCGCACGTCGCGGCGGTCCCCGGTGAGGCCTTCGGCGCCGCCGGCTACCTGCGCTTCTCCTACGCCACGAGCGACGAGGCCATCGCCGAGGGCATGCGCCGCTTCAAGGAGTGGGCAGAGGCCTGAATGGAGTGCTCCTCCTGCCAGAAACCTCACGTTTTTTCGTGAGGAATCTAGGACGCGGCCCTGCGGGCCGCCCTAGATTCCTCACGAAAAAACGTGAGGTTTCTGGCAGGAGGCACGTAGGTGTCCAGGAGGGGCAACGTAGGTTTCCGGCATTCCGACACGCGGGGACAGTGCGCAAAACGTGAAGGATACGCGCCGGGGATTGGACATCGTCGGCGCCGTGGGCTACTATCTCTTCTTGGCGGTTTTGCGAGGCTGCCGATGAGAAACCTCACGAGCGGCCGCGCATGATCCAGCCTAGGGAAGTGGCGCAATTGGTAGCGCAACGGTCTCCAAAACCGTAGGTTGTGGGTTCGAGTCCCGCCTTCCCTGCAAGGACCACGCGAGTAAGCACAGCATCACCATATCTTCAGGAGGGATCGTGGCAACGAAGACCGACCATGGCGAGGAAGTCGTCAAGCCGAACGTGTTCATGCGCATCGGCCTCTTCATCAAGCAAATCATCGACGAACTGCGCAAGGTGGTGACCCCGACCGGCAAGCAGCTGTTCTGGTGGTCGCTCGCCTCGCTGATCTTCGTCGTCCTGCTCATGATGGTCGTCACCGCGATGGACTACTGCCTCGGCCAGCTGGCGTTCCTCATCTTCGGCTGAGCCGCCGCTGCGCTGACAGCGACCTACGTTTGCCCCAACGGTTATACTCGTTGGGGCATTATTATTTCCAACTTTTTCCAGCGATCCAGTAAAGGTGAACGCGCATGAGTGACGAAGTGACTTCCGGGCAGCAGCCCGAGGAGGAGACCGTGGCCGTCGAGGAGACGGTCGCCGAGCCGGCCGCGCAGGCCGAGATCGACGACGTCGAGGCGGCGTCGCCGAGCGAGGACGTCGCCGAGGGCATGGCGTACGACGCCGTCGAGGCGGCGGACGGCGCCGACGCGCCGGCCGACGCGGAGTCGGTGAGCATCGAGGAGTCCGTCGACGAGTCGCCGGCCGTGTACTCCGACGCCAAGTCCGAGGGCACCGTCGACGCCGACGCGGACGACGACGGCCCGGCCGCCGAGGCGGACGAGGCCGCCGCGGCCGCCGGCGACGAGACGATCGCCGAGCAGGTGGAGAAGGACGCCGGGCAGATCGCCGTCGACGAGTTCTCCAAGTCGCTGCGCACGCTCGAGGGCAAGTGGTACGTGCTGCACACGTACTCCGGCTACGAGAAGCGCGTGAAGAGCAACATCGAGTCGCGCGTCTCCAGCTTCGGCCTCGAGGACATGATCTTCCAGGTCGAGGTGCCGATGGAGGAGGTCGAGCAGCACACGGAGAAGGGCAAGAAGGTCGTCACGCGCGTGCGCATCCCCGGCTACGTGCTCATCCGCATGGCCGCCGAGCCGGACGTGACCGAGGACGCCGTGGAGAACGCGCGCCGCATCGTGCGCGAGACCGAGGGTGTCACCGGCTTCGTCGGGCCGACCCGCGAGCCCGCGCCGCTGACGCGCAAGGAAGTCGTGCAGATGATGGCGCCGATGATCGCCTCCCAGGCGCTCAAGGACGCCGGCGAAAAGCCGGCCGCCGCCAAGAAGCGCACCATGGAGGTCTCCTACGCCGTGGGCGACCAGGTCACCGTCACCGACGGCCCGTTCGCCACCATGGGCGCCGTGGTCTCGGACGTCGAGCCCACCACGCAGAAGCTCACTGTGCTGGTGAGCATCTTCGGCCGCGACACGCCGGTCGAGCTCGGCTTCAACCAGGTCGAGAAGATCGACTGAGACTGTCTGCCTGTCCGCGAGAAACCTCACGTTTTTTCGTGACATTTCT
>JAXJQE010000227.1:0-8647 GCA_036311305.1 Bifidobacterium sp. | reverse complement strand
TCGAATTCCTTCGGGGTCTTCATGTTCTGCATTGCTTTGATTCCTTCGGTTGATGTTCGGTTTCGTTCAGACGGTTTGCTGATTGGCTACCCAGTTGTCCACGTCGCTTTTTCGCCAGCGAAGGTTCTTGCCGATCTTGATTGCCGGCGGAAGGTCGATGGTGGTGTGGCGGCGACGGCGGTAAATGCTGTCTTTGCTGATTCCCAGATAGGCGGCCAATTGGTCGATGTTCAGTAGCGCTTCCTTCGTCTGTGGTGTGTTGTCCGTCATTTGCCTCTCCTAACAGTTCCTTAACGTCTGTGCTATGACGTTCATCTGTTGATTGTAACGCTATCTTAACGTCAATGCAAGGCGCGGTAAGCAATTGTGTCGTTCCGCTGATATTCTGGGAGTATGAAGACGGCAGAAATTCAGGCCCAGTTGCCTACGAACATCCGGATTGAGGGTCCCGTGCCCTATGAGACATGGTCATACATGAATGAGGGGTACGTGCGTGCCGTTTCCGACGCCGGCACGGAAAATGAAGGGAAGGTTTATGGCACTCTGAACCGCCATTCGCTTGAGTTCATTGCCGGTGCCGACCAGAACGTGTGCCTTCCGCGCCAGATCTTCGCCACTAACCTTGAGATTCCCGAAGATCCACGGTTCACCGTGTCCCTCTTCTTCGAGTGGGACGCCGTGACATTCGATTACGTGCCCACTTATATGGCATTGCGTCCGTTGCTGCCGCCTAACCATATGCACGACTGGGCCAAGCCCCAGATCGACGGCACGCTGCTTCGATCCATTAAGTTCGAGGATTACAAGACCCACGCGCTGAGTTCGTGCCTTCTGCTGTCCAAGGCTGAGAACAATCGTGAGGCCGAGGATCCTGAGCTTTGCCTGTATGACTACGCCGGCGATCTTCTTCATGCCCAGATGACCCGTGAAGAGAACGGAGGTAAACCCGACCTTAAAGAAATTGCGAAATTGTACGCCGTGGCCACGGTTATCACGCGCAAACCGCGTGAAGTGCTGACCACTGCCTTCGATATTTCAACGGTGACGGCTTCCTCATGGGTGAAGCGTGCGCGTGAAGCGGGCTATTACACCGGTTTTACCCGTGAGGAACGCGAAGCCCACGCCGCTGAACGAAAGAAGAATGGCATGGGGATCGCTGAAGCCATGCGACAGAGCGGCGGCAATCCCGTGCCGCTTTCCTTGATCGGAAAACCGAAGGGGAAGTAGCAGATACGCATGTCACGGCGTTACACTGACTTGTTTTGATTGCATATCGGTTGCGCGGCCGCCGGCACTATTCCTCTCACCGGCGGCCGCTTCCTTACCCAAAGTCGGGTATTTTTCCCAATAAACCGCCATTACCTTAGGAAAACCATGTCTTATCACATCCGCAAATATGACACCAAAAAGGGCACGCGCTACTCTGTGCGCTACACCACACCGGATCACAAGAAGTCCGAAAAACGCGGTTTCCTACGCAAGTTGGACGCCGACCGATGGGGAGCGGCGAACGTTACGACGGCGCAAGCGCGCGGGACGTTCGTGGATCCGGCGGCCGGTAGGAAAATGGTCGGTGCGCTCTGGACGCCGTACCATGACGCGAAGGCCGTGGCGTTGGCTAAGTCCACGTTGGACACGTTGGACGTATCGTGGCGCACGCATGTAGAACCGCGTTGGGCGAACGTCGCCCTTGCCGATGTCCGTCATGACGATGTGCAGCAGTGGGTGAACGAACTGGCGGCGAAGCGTAGCCCCACCATTACGATTCGCGCGCACGGCGTGCTTTCGGGGATCCTGAAGCTGGCGAAGGCGGACGGCCTTATTGGCGGCAATCCATGCGAAGACATCGTGTTGCCGCGCAAGACGGGCAAACCGCACGTGTATTTGACTGGTGAGGAGCTTCAAGCACTTGCCGATAACGCGAAGTGGCGGCGGCCCATCGTGCTCACGTTGGGCTGCACGGGTATGCGCTGGGGCGAACTTGCGGCCTTGCGCGTCGGTGACGTCGATCTAGAACGGCACCGTATTCGCATAGATCGGGACGTGACGGAAGTCAACGGTGCCATTGTGGTGAACGATACGCCGAAGACCCATGAGCGCCGCACGGTGATGTATCCGCCCCAACTGGACGACATCATGGCCGAAGCCGTCGGCAACCGTGGGGCACAAGAGCTCCTGTTTCCCAGCAAGGGCGGTGGCTACCTACGGCGCACCGGCAACCCGAACCGTGAAGATTCGTGGTTCATGGGAGCCAAGCGCCGTGCCGGCTTCAAGGATGACAAAAAGACCATGACCATACATGATCTTCGGCACACGGCCGCGTCGCTCATGGTGCACTCTGGGGCCAATGTGAAGGCGGTCCAGAGGCAACTAGGGCACAAATCGGCCGCCATGACCTTGGATACCTACGCTGACTTGTTCGATGACGATCTGAACGACGTGCGCGAACGCATGGGCCTTGTTTGGTGAAAGCGGGCAAAAAGCGGGCAAGACCGATTACCTGAAGCCTAGAATTACAATGATTGCAACGAAAACTCAGCTTTTGCCGGTAGGCTTCGAATCCCTGAGGGGGCACCACCAAGAAGACCCGGCTTCGGCCGGGTCTTCGCATATCTGCCGACAGGCGCTGGCGCTGGTGCTGGCGTTGGGCATTCGCTGCGGCGCATCGGTCAGGGCACCCGGCGCGTATTGGGCGTGAACGTCAGCTCGCCTGCGATGGCCAATCTCTACCGTGGTCGCTTGGGCACGTTGCTCGGTGACCTCAGGAAGGATGGCCTGATCGAGCGCGTGGGAAGGGTCTGAGCTGCGATCTGGCCGCAGTCCCTGTGTGCTGCGATGCATATCCGTTGTTCGGGTGACACATGTTGCACGCTTAATGTAGACATGCATCGCGGAAAGGGCTTCCGGCGATGCATACCATCCCCGTGCAGGATGTATTCGTCGCCGGAAAGCCTTCGCGCGATGCATAGAGGAGCTGGAAGAGAGGTTTTCATCGCGGGAAGGGCTTCCGGCGATGCATAGTGTCCCTAACCGCGATGCATGTGTCATGGTTAGGCCGGGTATGCATCGCGGATAGGGACAACCATGATGCATGTAGGGCTTACCCGCGTTGAATGTGGCGCGCCAAGACCAGATATGCATCGTGGGTGTAAAACCCGTGACCCATGCAGGGCTTATCTGCGATGCATGTGGCACGTTAAGGCTGGATATGCATCGCAGATAAGAGAAACCCCGTGATTGATGTGGTGCTTGTGGTGCTTATTGACGATGTTGTGGTGCTTATTGACGATGAATGTGTCACCGCAAGGCCAACCATTTGTCATCGGCTGTCCTCCCGCACTGCCTGGAAGCCCTGGGCCTCTCCGCCGGGGAACCGCGATGGCCCCACCAGCCCGATCGGCCTATCATGGTCGGCGTGAGTGATGACAGCGGCGAGGCGACCAAGGATCCGGAAGTGACGGGCGAGCGCGGCAACGAGGCCGTGGCGATGGAGCCGTCGGCCGCCTCGCGGAAGGAACCCAAGCGCGACTCGCGCACGGCGCACCTCGAGACCACGCCGGAGCGCAGCCGCATCATGGCGGCGATCCACGGCAAGGACACGTCCATCGAACGCATGGTGCGCCGCTACCTGTTCGCGCGCGGCTTTCGCTTCCGCAAGAACGACAAGCGTTACCCCGGCCGCCCCGACGTCGTGCTGCCCAAGTGGCGCACGGTCGTCTTCGTCAACGGCTGCTTCTGGCACGCGCACGAAGGCTGCGACAAGTTCCGCCTGCCGAAGTCGAACGTCGAGTTCTGGACCGGGAAGCTCGACCGCAACCGCGAGCGCGACCGCCGCCAGCACCAGCAGCTGCGCGACGACGGCTGGCGCGTCATCGACGTCTGGGAGTGCGAGCTCGACAAGGCACACCGCGAGGCGCGCCTGGACCGTCTCGCCGACGAGATCCGCGCGCCGCGGGACGCGGAGTGAGCGTCGTTTCCTGATGGTCGTTTCCGGAAGCGACCGCGCCGCCACTTGGGTATGGTCGTAGCTGGAATGTCGGTTCAGGAAGCAACCGCGCTGGCGGGGCTTGGGGAGATGGTGTGGAGGTTTGGGCGGATGGGGACGGCGCGGGGTAGGATGGGTCCCTGTTACGCGGCCCGTGTCCCGGCCCGCGGTTTCCTTGCTTTGTTCATCCTTCCCGGTTGCTTGGCTGTCCCGTGCGTCTGTGCGCGTGGGGTGGCGTGCGCGTTGTCGAGGGTGAATCGCGCGCGGAAGCCGAGCGCCCCCGATGGCACCGCGCATCCACGAGAGAGAACCGACACACAGCAAGCAAGATAGGAAGATAGAGAAGTGGAGTATTCGCTCTTTACCAAGCTCGCCGCTGAGTTCGTGGGGACCGCGATCCTCATGGTCTTCGGCAACGGCGCCGTCGCCAACACCGAGCTCAAGGGCACCAAGGGCCATGCCGCGGGCTGGCTGAACATCGCGATGGGCTACGACTTCGGCGTCATGTTCCCCGTCCTCATGTTCGGCGGCATCTCCGGCGCGCACATCAACCCGGCGATGACGCTCGCGCAGGCATGCAACGGCATGTTCCCGTGGAGCGAGGTGCTCCCGTACATCATCGCCCAGCTGCTGGGCGCCGCGGTCGGCCAGCTCATCGTGTACGCGACGTACTACCCGCACTACCAGAAGACCGAGAGCCAGGAGGCCATCCTGGCGACCTTCTGCACCTCCGACGCGCACGACAGCAAGATCAACTACTTCATCAGCGAGGCCCTGGGCACCATGATCCTCGTGCTCGGCGCGCTGTGCTGCCTCGAGGGCCCGTGGGGCCAGAAGGGTCTGGCGGCCGCGTCCATCGTCGTCGGCTTCATCGTGGGGGGTCTGGTGTGCTCCATGGGCGGCCCGACCGGCCCTGGCCTGAACCCGGCCCGCGACCTCATGCCGCGACTGCTGCACGAGTGGCTGCCGATCAAGCACAAGGGCTCCTCGCGCTGGAACGAGGCCTGGATCCCGGTCCTCGCCCCGATCGTCGGCGCGATCATCGGCGCCTGGATCTTCAAGATGCTCTTCGCCTTCTGATCCCACCCGTTTTCGGCCCCTTCCCGCGTCCTGCGCGCGACCGAAGGGGCCTTTTCCGTGCCCGAGAACCCCTTCCTGCGTTATAGGGGGCACCCCTCTCGTTATAGGGGGCACCAAATCGGCGAGACCCCGAGTATGACCGGCCATTTTCCGCCTCTCATACTCGGGGTTTCGACTTTGAGGTGCCCCCTATAACGAGAGGGGTGCCCCCCTATAACGTCGGGTGGACGTTGGGCGGACGTTGGACGGTCGTCGGGCGGACGTGGGGTGGTCGTTGGGGTGGGATGGGGGTGCGGGAGCGGGCCTTGAAAAGTGGTGATTGGGAGGGGCACGCGGGTATACTCGGACGAATCGGGCGTGGAGAGGAAGTACGGTGGCTGGCACACACGCGAAGCAGGCGCAACGGCGCAAGAAGGACATGCGGCAGGTGTACCTGGTGCGCAGGATCGTCGTGGCCCTCGCCGCCCTGCTGTTCGTCGCCATGGTCGTGCTCAGCGTCATGGGCGCCCACCACTCGCTGCACGAATGGCGCGGCCGCGTCGGGCAGGCCGCCACGAGCGCCGCATCCTTCGCGTCGGTCGCCTCCGGCTCCGACGCCACCGACGCAACCAATACCGGTGACGCCAATGATTCCAAGGCCTCCCGCACCGCCGCCAAGGATTCCAAGACCACCTCGGACTCCAGCAAGAACGCGGACTCCGACAAGAACAAAGACGACAACCAAACCGTCACCGACCCCGACTCCAAGCTCACCGGCACCAAGGCCACCGAAGCCATCGCCGCCCAGTCTGCCGCCCTCACCGACGAGGAGAAGGCCAAGATCATGCAGGAGGCCGAACAAACCGCCAAGGCCAGCGGCAACACCGCCCAAAAAATGACCTACTGCATCGCCACCAAGGGCGACGTCGGCTCCTCCGAGGCCTTCGCCAACACCGTCTACCGCACCCTGAACTCCACGAAGGGCTGGCCGCGCGCCGGCGTCGTCTTCGAACCCACCAGCGACACGAACGCCTGCGACGTCACCCTCACCCTCTCCGCCCCCGACCAGGTGACCACCTTCTCCACCATGTGCTCCGCGGAGTACAGCTGCCGCGTCGGCAGCGACGTCATCATCAACAAGAAACGCTGGGACAACGCCGTCGACGACTGGCTCAACGCCTCCGACGTCACCCTCGCCGACTACCGCACGATGGTCATCAACCACGAGGTCGGCCACGCTCTCGGGCACATCGACAACGAGCAGACCTGCTCCGTCGAGGGCGCGCAGGCGCCGCTCATGCAGGAGCAGTCGATGTCCCTGCGCGGCTGCAAGCCCAACATCGAGCCGCTCGACAGCGAGCTGTGGACCACGTTCCAGGGCACCGCGCTGTGACCGGCAGGCTCGCGCCGACCCCATCGGGCCGCATGCACATCGGCAACATCGCCGCCATGCTCGCCGCGTGGCTGTCCGCGCGCGCCGCCGGCGAGCGCCTCCTCCTGCGCATCGAGGACATCGACGGCCCGCGCGTCGTGCCCGGCGCGGACCGCTTGATCATGGACGACCTCAACTGGCTCGGCCTCGACTGGGACGGCGAGCCCATCTACCAATCGCAGTGCCTCGACGTGTACGAGGAGGCGCAGCGCGCCCTCGCCGCCGATGGGCTGCTCTACCCCTGCTTCTGCTCGCGCGCGCAGATCCGCGCGGCGAGCGCCCCGCAGGAGGGCGACGGCCAGGTCGTCTACCCCGGCACCTGCCGTACGCTCAGCGCCGAGGAGCGCGCGTCGCGCATCGCCGCCGGCGAACGCCACTCGTGGCGGCTCGCCGTGCCGCCGCCCGGCTCGCCCGACGGCGAAGTCGCGTTCGATGACCGCGTATTCGGCCCGCAGCGCTACGACCTGGGCCGCGACCTCGGTGACACGGTGCTGCGGCGCAGCGACGGCCTGTTCGGCTATCAGCTTGCCGTGAGCGTCGACGACGCGCTCATGGGCGTCGACGACATCGTGCGCGGCCGCGACCTGCTGCGCTCCACCGCCCTGCAGCAGTGGCTCAAGGTGAAACTCGCCGACAATGGCATCGGCGACGGTACGCTGCCGGCGTACGCGCACATCCCGCTCCTGGACGACCCGCACGGCAAACGCCTCGCCAAGCGCGAACGCTCGACGGACATGGGCGCCATGCGCGCCGCCGGCATGCGTCCGGAGGACGTCGTAGGCGTCGCCGCCTGGGCACTGGGACTGGCCGACAGTGAACGCCCCGTGCCGATGAGCGCCCGAGAGGCGCTCGCGGCATTCTCGTGGGACAAGGTGCGCCGCGACGACGTCGAGATCGACCCCTCGATGCTGGAGCGACGCGGTTGACCGCTGAGGAGCGACACGACCGGCATTTGCGCATCCAAGGGCGCTTTGGCATAATCACTAGTGCTTTGACCTGCAAAGGCAAGGCTCCAAGTCGCCGGGGGAATTCCCCCGGCATTTCTTTACTAAGCCCGGAGGGGGATCGGGTTGACGGAACTGAGTATTTTCGTGGATGAATCGGGGGAATGGGGCAAGCGCTCTGAGTACTACCTGATCACCTTGGTGCTCCATGTCCAATCTGAATCCATCAAGGATCCCATCGAGAAGTATGAGCGGCATCTCGAGGACACCGGACTGCCTGACATTCCCTTCCATGCCGGGCCGCTGTTCAATGGTCATGACTAGTATGAAGGCGTTCCCTTCGCGGAGCGTAAGCGATTGTTCTTCGCTTTCTTTACCCTTGCGCGTAACCTGCCTTTCCGGTATGTAACGTTCATTCACCGCAAGAGCCTGTTCGAGGGTGACAAGGTACGGTTCGAGGCGCGGCTCAAGCGCGATTTGGCCGACTTTTTCTTGGAGCATCTCGAGGAGTTTCAGTCGTATGACACCATCAAGGTCTATTACGACAATGGCCAGCGAATCGTCACCAACGCCCTTCGGGACTCCATCGGGTATGCGCTCTCCAAGGAGGCGGTTGTCTACCGACATGCCCAGCCGAAGGATTATCGGCTTGAGCAGACCGCCGACCTGATGTGCACCATGGAACTGACCGCGCAGAAATTCGAAAGGGGCGAGGAAACCGCCACCGACCTCAAGATGTTCAAGAGCCGCCGCGATTTCCGCAAGAACTATCTCAAGATTCTGAGGCGCAAGGAATTCGATTCGTCCATGTGACCCCGCGTCTTGCGGGACTCTCGTGGGGAGTCTCGTCGCAGAAGAATCGGAGGAGCGGGGAAGATGCCAACGTGTGCAATGTCGTTTTCCGCGCCTGTGGTTCGCGCAGGGGAAGTGCAAGGATGGGCTTAAGCGATTCAGGAATGCCGTCGGTGGCTAGAATGGGGACCATTGGCCGCGCTTGGGCGGCGCAGAGGTGAGCAGAGGTGAGGAGAGGGTCGGCATGACGGCTTACATGGACCACAAGGACCTGGCGAACGAGGAGATCGCGCCCGAGCGCGCGCAGGCGATCGCCGACGGCGTGCGCCGCACGCTCGACGCGGCCGCCGAGGCCACCGACCGCGCGGGCCGCGACGCCGGCAGCGTGCAGGTGCTCGCCGCCACGAAGACGCGCGACGTCGGCGAGATCATGGC
>JAXJQE010000226.1:0-25274 GCA_036311305.1 Bifidobacterium sp. | reverse complement strand
GGCCTGCGGCGCGGCCGGCCCGCGGTCGTCGACGGCGGCGGTGGCGGCGTTCGGCACGCCGAACTGCCAGTCGCTGGAGTCGGCGGAGGTGGTCGGCTGCGCGTCGGGTGTGCCGAACTGCCAGCCGTTGTCCTGGTACTGGTCGTCGGAGGTCGGGTAGCCGGGGCCGGGGGCGGCGGGCGCGTCGGACGGGTCGTCGGTCGGGGCCTGCGGGTGGTTGGCGCGGAACTCGTTGTAGTAGGCGACGATGGTGCCGATGAGCATGAGGATGATGCCGATGATGAGCACCCACATGCCGGCGCCGTAGTTCACGCGCGTCTGCACGCCGGCGCCCATGGCGTTCATGAGGCTGGCGGCGCTGCCGTACGTGCGGGCGACCAGCGAGACGAAGAAGACGGACAGCAGGCTGCTGTAGACCGTGGCGGTCAGTGCGGCCGCCTCCTGGCGGCACACCGCGAGCACGGCGATGACGACGAACGAGCACAGCAGGAACCAGCCCAGCGGCGCGGTGGAGCCCTGGATCATGTTCTGCGAGCCGCTGATGACGGTGCCCACCTGCTGGCTGCCGATCCTGGCGCTCATGAACGGCAGGAAGATGGCGATGACGGCCAGGATGGCGCCGACGACGGTGACGAGGGCGGCGTAGTCGACCTTGTACTTGCCGACCTTGACGTGCTGGCTGCCCAGCGCGTCGGCCAGGCCCATGCGCTTGGGCTGCTGCGCCGTCTGGGCGGCCGTCCGCGCGAACTGTTCGGTCGGGGCGCCCTGCGCCTGCTGGTAGGGCTGCTGCGTGCCCTGGGTGGGCGGCGTGTCCGGCGCGCCCTGGGGGTTCGGGTTCGGGTTCATTTGTGGTTGTCCTTCCGTACGTGCCATGCGTGCCTCCACGCATGGCTTCTGGTTGCCACGGTAGCAGTCTTGGCCCGTCGACGGCCGCTTTTCAGCTAATGATTCAGCTGTTGAGCGGCTTGACGAGCGGGAAGGTGATGGTCTCGCGGATGGTCGCGCCGGTCAGCGCGATGAGCAGGCGGTCGATGCCCATGCCCATGCCGCCGGCCGGGGGCATGCCCACGCCGAGGGCCTCGAGGAAGTCCTCGTCGATGTCGCAGGCTTCCTCGTCGCCGGCCATGGCGTCCTTGGCCTGCGCCACGAAGCGCTCGCGCTGGACGACCGGGTCGTTGAGCTCGGAGTAGCCGGTGGCCAGCTCGAAGCCGCGCACGTACAGGTCCCACTTCTCCACGACGCCCGGCTGGCTGCGGTGCGCCTTGACGAGCGGGGAGGTCTCCACCGGGAAGTCGCGCACGAAGGTCGGCTCGTAGAGCTTGTCCTCGTAGAAGTGCTCCCACAGGTGCTCGACGAGCTTGCCGTGGTTCTCCACCTCGTCGCGCTCCACGCCGAGCTTGTCGGCGATGGCGCCGAGCTCCTCGACGGAGGTCTGCGGGGTGATCTCCCGGCCGAGCGCCTCGGACAGGGAGCCGTACATGCTCATCGTCTTCCATTCGCCGCCGAAGTCGTACTTCGTGCCGTCCAGCAGGGTGACCTCGGTGGAGCCGAAGACGTCCATGGCGGTCTTCTGGATGAGCTCCTTGGTGAGCTTGGCGATGGTGTCGTAGTTGCCGTAGGCCTCGTAGGCCTCGACCATGGTGAACTCAGGGGCGTGCGTGGCGTCGACGCCCTCGTTGCGGAAGTCACGGTTGATCTCGAAGACGCGGTCGATGCCGCCGACCAGGCAGCGCTTGAGGAACAGCTCCGGGGCGATGCGCAGGTAGAGGTCCAGGTCGAAGGCGTTCATGTGCGTGGTGAACGGGCGGGCCGCCGCGCCGCCGTGCACGGTCTGCAGCATCGGGGTCTCCACCTCGAGGAAGCCGTGGTCCTCGAAGGTGTGGCGCAGCGAAGAGACGGCCTTGGAGCGGTTGCGCACCATGTTGCGGATGTTCTCGTCCGCGATCATGCCCAGGTACGGCTTGCGGGTACGGGTGTCCTCGTTGAGCTCCTTGTGCAGGGCCGGCAGCGGCTGCAGGGCCTTGGCGGCGATGGCCCATTCGTCGGCGAACACGGACAGCTCGCCGGTCTTCGAGGCGATGACGCGGCCCTTGAGGTAGAGGTGGTCGCCCAGGTCCACGAGCTGCTTGAACTGCTTGAGCGAGTCGGCGCCCAGCTGCTTCTTGGAGAGCATGCCCTGGATGGTGGTGCCGTCGCCGGGGGCCAGCTGCACGAAGCACAGGCCGCCCGCGTTGCGCAGGAACAGCACGCGGCCGGCGATGCCGACCACGTCGTCGGTCTCCTGGCCGGGCTCGAGCTTGCCGTCGTACTTCTTGCGCACATCGTCGATGGTGTCGGTGACGTCCAGGGTCACCGGGTAGGGGTTAATGCCGTCCTTGAGCATCATGGCGCGCTTGGCGACGCGCATCTGCACCTGCTCGGGGTGGGCCATCGGGCCGAACTCCTTGTTGGAGGGGTCCACGGCCTCGTCCAGCGTGGCGCCCTCGTCGATGCGGCGGGCGATGGTGGCGTCCTGGTCCATGAGCAGCTCGGCGCGCTCGACGGTGCTCATGCTCGGGGCGGGGATGGTCTCGTTCTCGGTGACGATCTCTTCGGTGACGTTCTCTTCAGTCTTCGCTTCGGTCATGGTGCACCAGTGTAATAAAGAGCCGATACAGTCACGCGGCCGGCGAATGCCCAGCGCGACACGCCCAGATTTGGAGTTTTTCCGACCCCGTTGTAAAGTTATCTCCTGTTGCGACAACGGGCTATGGCGCAGCTTGGTAGCGCGCTTCGTTCGGGACGAAGAGGCCGCGAGTTCAAATCTCGCTAGCCCGACCAACAAGGAAACCCCACCGGGAAACCGGTGGGGTTTTTCATTTGCCCGCCTACGCCTCGCGGACCAGGGCGCCGCCCACCGGCACGGCGTCGAACGCCCGCGCGAGGTCGGCGATGAGGTCGTCGGCGTCCTCCAGTCCGATCGACAGGCGCACCAGCTCGTCGCCCACGCCGGCGGCGCGGCGGAAGTCCGCGGGCACCTCGCGGTGCGTGATGCGCGCCGGGTCCACGATCAGCGAGCGCGCGTCGCCGATGTTGGGCGCGTACATGAACAGTCCGGTGTGGTCGATGAGCGCGCGCACGGCGTCGCGGCCGCCGGCCAGCGCGAACGAGAGCACCGCGCCGGTGCCGTGCGGGAAGTACCGCCGCACGAGCGTGCGCTGGTCCGCCCTCCCCCGCGCGCGTTCCCTGTCCAGCCGCGCGTCGAGGGCGGCGCCGTCCAACACGTCGGCGTCCTCGGCCAGCAGCCCTGAGCAGTGCACCGCGGTGACCTGGGGCTGCGTGGCCAGCCAGCGCGCGATGCGGTGCGCCGTGCGCACCTGCTCGCGCACGCGCACGGCGAGCGTCTCGATGCCCATGAGCTGCAACCACGCGTCCATCGGCGACTGCACGGCGCCCAGGTTGTGCAGCACCTTGCCGCGCACGCGCTCGGCGAAGGCGCGGCCGCCGTAGCGATCGGCGAAGCTGCGCCACGCGCCGGCGCGCTCGTCGCTGACGATGAGCTCGGGCGCGGTGAACTGCGGGTAGCGGCCGGTCGTCCAGTCGAACGTGCCGCCGTCGACGACGACGCCACCCAGCGCGTTGCCATGCCCGCACAGGCCCTTGGTCGTCGAGTGGACGACCACGTCGGCGCCGTGCTCCAGCGGACGGAACAAGTAGGGAGTGGGCACCGTGTTGTCGATGACGACGGCGACACCGTGGCGGTGCACCACCTGCGCGATACCCGCGACGTCGGTGACGTAGGTGGACGGGTTGGCCACGGACTCGGCGAACACGGCGCGCATGTCCGGGCCGATGAGCGTCTCCAGCGCGTCGAGGTCGTTGATGTCGTCAACGAAGTCCGCGTGGATGCCGAACTGCGGCAGATGGCTGGCGAGCAGGTCGACGGACGCGCCGTAGAGCGACTTCGGCGCGATGATGCGCCCACCGCCCTCGGCCGCCGTGAGCAGCGCGGCGGACACGGCGGCCATGCCCGAGGCCAGGGCGACGGCCGTGGCTCCCCCTTCGAGGGCGGCGACGCGCGCCTCGAGCGCCGCGACGGTCGGGTTGCCCACGCGCGAGTAGGCGAACCCGTCGGCGGTACCCGCGGACAGCGCGTCGCCGCGGTCGGCGTCGCGCAGGTCGAACGCGGCGGACAGGTAGACCGGCGGCACGGCCGCGTCGCCGTGGGCGCGCGGGTCACAGCCGGCGTGAATGGCTCGGGTGGCGAACCGACAGGCACACATCGCAGTTCCCTCCCCTACTCGGCGGCCACGAGGCGGTCGGCGGCCGGCACGCCGGCGCGCTTCTGCGCACGGGCGACGGCGAACGCGAACGCCTGCTCGAGGTCGGCGATGAGGTCGCGCACGTCCTCGATGCCGATGGACAGGCGCACGAGGCCGTCGGTGATGCCGACCTTGAGGCGCTCCTCGCGCGGCAGCTCGAAGTGCGTCATGCGCGCGGGCAGCTCCGCGAGGCTCTCGACGGCGCCCAGCGAGACGGCGAGCGTGAAGACGCGCAGGTGGTCGAGCACGTCGGCAGGGTCGAGCGCGGGGTCGATTTCGAAGCTGAGGACGCCGCCGGCGCCCTTGAGGCCCTTGCCGGCGAGCGCGCCGCCGTCGAGGCCCGGGTAGTGCACGGCACGCACGTACGGGTTGGCGAGCAGCCACTGGGCGATGGCGAGCGCGTTCTCCTGCTGGCGTTCCATGCGCAGCGCGAGGGTCTGGATGCCGCGGCGCACGCGGTCGCAGTCGTCGGGCGAGAGGATGCCGCCGAGGCGGTTCTGCGCGTAGTAGAGGCGCCCTGTCAAGTCGTCGCCGCGGATGACGGCGAGGCCGGCGATGACGTCGGAGTGGCCGGCGAGGTACTTGGTGGCGGAGTGGACGACGATGTCGGCGCCCAGGTCGAGCGGCTGCTGGAGGACGGGGGTGACGAAGGTGTTGTCCACGATGACGATGGCGCCCTCGGCGTGGGCGACGCGCGCGATCTGGGCGATGTCGTTGACTTCGAGGAGCGGGTTGGTGAAGGTCTCGACGTAGACGGCCTTGGCGGGCGGCACGTCGCGCGTCTCGCCGTGGACGGCGCGGGCAAGGATGTCCGGGTCGCGGGTGTCCGCGGGCGTGGCGACAAGGCCCCAGCGCGCGAAGTGCTCGTTGAGCAGGGAGTAGGTGCCGCCGTAGATGTTCGAGCCTACGACGATGCGGTCGCCAGGACGGAAGATGGACAGGACGGCGTGGATGGCGGCCAGGCCGGAGGCGAACGCGAAGCCGCGGTCGCCGTGCTCGAGGCGCGCGATCTGGTCCTCGAGGAAGTCGCGCGTGGGGTTGCCGCTGCGCGCCTAGTCCCAACGGGGCATGGCGCCCACCGTCTCGAAGGAATAGGTGGATGAGTTGTAGACGGGCGGGTTCACCGCGCCGGTCGCGTCGGTCCGGGCGGCGGGGTCGCCGTGGACGAGCTGCGTGTTCAGCTGTGCCATATGCACCTCCTTGGGATGTCGTGGTTGGTCGGGCCGCGTGGGCCGCGGCCCGCAAGGCACGACGGTACCGGGAGTGCATGGGCGACACGCGCCCGGCGGTATAGGGGTTGGTTGGAGCGGGTTATGCGGCTAGCGGTCGCCATTGTCACGGGTGTTGGAACGTGGCTGGGCCATGACGACCGGATTGAAAGCCGCCACAAGCATCCATGGTTCCCGGTATCCGCCGTTTGTGGGGCGGTTCGACACGCCCGACGCTGGGATGGGTTTCGGGACGGTTATCGTGCACCACAACCCATCCCACAATCAATGTCCCAAAACCGTCTGTCGCCTACGGGTTGAGGGATGGTCCCGGTCTATATTCGGTGGCATGGAATCAAGAACCTTCGGGTACGCCAGGGTCAGCACGAGCGAGCAGAACCCCGAACTGCAGATCGACGCCCTGCGGGGCGCCGGGTGCGACCGCATCTTCACCGACCACGCCTCGGGAACCAAGGAGCACAGGCCCGAGCTGGACCACATGCTCGAGATGCTGCGCGAGGGCGACACCGTCGTCACCTGGAAACTCGACCGATTGGGCCGTTCGGTGCAGAACCTGGTGGCGTTGGTCAACCGGTTCAACGACATGGGCGTGCAGTTCAGGTCCCTGACCGAGCAGATCGACACCACCACCCCGGGCGGCGTGCTCATCTTCAACGTGTTCGGCGCGATGGCGCAGTTCGAACGCGACCTGATCCGCGAACGCACCACCGCCGGGCTCAAGGCCGCGCGCGCCCGCGGCAGGAAGGGCGGCCGGCCCGCCAGGCTCACGGCCGACCAGGTGAAAGAGGTGCGGCGCAAGTACGACGGCGGCACGGAGATCGCCGACCTGTACGACGTCGGCAAGACGACCGTCTACCGCGCCCTCGAGAAGACCAAGCCCCAGGAACACAAGGAGCGGGAAGCATGAGCGTGCCCCGCGTGGACCATATCGTCATCCCGGTCAGCGACCTGGAGGCGTCCATTACCTTCTACCGTGACGCGGTCGGTCTCAACCTCTTGGACACCAACAAGGAAGCCACATTGGCGACATTGCGCGCGGGCGAACAGCTCGTCAAGCTCGAGACGCCCAATCGGCAGGGCCTGGTCGCGGCCCAGGTGGTGCCTGGTTCGGCGGACCTGTGCTTCCAATCAGACACCGAACCGGAAGCGACCCTTGCGCGCATGCGGTCGCTCGGTGTCCGCGTCGTCGCCGGTCCGGTCGAGAAGCAGGGCCCACAAGGCGTGATGGTGTCGGTGTACGTGCGTGACCCGGACGGCAGCCTCGTCGAGATCGCGCACTACCCGAACCGGTGAGTTCCCGATCAGTCTTCCTCGCGGAATCCTGGTTGTTTCAGTGACCGCAGCGTGACGGACAGGGTGCCATCCCGCTCGGCCTGCGCCTGTTGCTGGGCTATCTCGTCGTGGTTGTAGAAGTCGGCGAGATCCTTGAGTTCTTCGCGCTTCTCATCGCTTTGGCCGCCCCACCATGACACGTATTGGTCCCCGATGGCCATATGGCGGATCGCCTGCGCTTTGTGGCACTGCCGAACGCGGAAGTTCATGACCGTGTCGCGGGGCACGAACATGCACACGAACCGGCGGCTATGACGCGCCCGGCCGATGACCCGCAGCGTGCGCCCGCTGGCCTTGTACGACATGTGCCATTCGGTCGACACGTACACCTTGGTGCCCGGGCTGAACGCCTTTGTGCCATGCACCAGTTCCCGGGCCGCGCCCTTGAGGCGCTCGTCGACCACGTTCGCCGTCATCGTCCACAACCACTGCGGCAACATCTCCGGTCCCTCCCCGTCCGGGTCGTCGGGATCGCGAGACGCGACTTCCCCGTGCGGCGTTTCCCCGCCCTCGGGCACCGGGGCGCGTCCGACAAGTCCCGCCTGGGCCTTGAGGCGTTCGTCGCCGTAGTGCTCGACGACCCAGTCCAGCTCATCGGACAGGCCGTACCAGAAGTCAAGCTCGTGCCATCCGTATAAGATGCTCCGCGCACATGGCACGATCCGGGGATCCTGGGTGCGTTCAATCACCCGGTCCAGGACCTCGAAGAACCTCACGATCTCCATGGGACCGGCCCGGCGCCTGAAGTAATCCAAGGCACCGTCCACGTCGTCCAGGATGACCTGCGCCGCCCAAACCCGCGCGTGCACGTCATCGGGTTGCATATCCTCCTCGCCGATGCGATTCCACATGACCATCAGCTCATGCCACCGCGCCACATCCATCGGACGCCCCCTATCCGAACATTACGGGATCAGCGATCATCGGCGTGCGCACGACGCGCGTTGGAAGTCACGCACGAGAGGATGATGCCCGGCCCCATCACCACCGCCAGACCATTGCCCGACCCCAGGAACAGCGAATGCGAGGCGACCGACGCGACCATGACCACCGCGGAGCACACCAGCATCACCACATCCAGCACCAGATAGGCGCGTTTCCCCACCAAGCGCGCCACCACATCATTCTTATCGCTCATTGCCGCGTCCGCCACCATGTCCCCTCCCCCTTTTCATGCCAACCACATTGAGACTGGAACCAGCCTATCAAGCGGAAACCGGGCGTACCAACGATATCCGCTTCACGGACCTGTCTTTCCCACCGACGCCCGTAGGCAATCCGCAGCCCGTCCGATAAGCACCGCTAATATCAGGGGGCATTGGACGGTTAGTGGCCGCTCACAGCGTGCCGTCCCGTTTTCGCTGGTCGTATTCCTGCTCCAGGTCACGGGTCGTCAGCGTCGGTTCCGAGCGCCATCGAGCCTTCCACTGCTCGCTGATCCACGTCTGCTTCTCGGCAGGCAGGGGTCGCACCCCGGTCCGGCGGTATATCCGCTCGAGCTCTTCGGGATCCGTTATCGGTTCCAAATCGCCGGGATAGAAGCAAAATTTGTCACTGCGCGTGCCGTCATCGAGATCATCATCCATGCCCCCATGGTAGCCATGGGGCACACGGCCATCGCACCAAGCCGGACGGGACGGGATGCTCGTCTCCGGGATAACGGCGAGACACCATGCTCGTGGCCATAACGGCCCCAGGTGTAACGATAACGTTCGTTTCAGGGACAGTCTCACATCCCGACGTTGGCATCGGAACGCGAGAGGCCATCGCCTAGAATTTGCCTTGTCCGCGACACCATCCAGGGAGGGGGGGGGACGCCATGCCTGTCCGGGAAGCGATGCCGGGGGATCTGGACCAGTTGCTGGCCCTGTACCTGCACCTGCATGAACAGGCCATCCCCGAGGACGGCGAGCGTCTGCGACACACCTGGCAGACCATCATGGAGGACCCAGACCACCACATCCTGGTGTATGAGGCAGAGGGGCGCGTCGTCTCGTCGTGCGTGTGCGTCATCATTCCCAACCTCACGCGTGGCGTGCGCCCGTACGCCTTCGTGGAGAACGTGGTCACCGACGCCGCATGGCGCGGGCGCGGGTACGCCACGGCATGCCTGGACGCCGCGCGCGGCATCGCGCGGCGCGCGGACTGCTACAAGATGATGCTGCTGACCGGTTCGACGGATCCCGCGACCCACCGGTTCTACCGGAACGCCGGATACAACAGCAGCGACAAGACCGCCTTCATCCAATGGCTGTGAGCGTCGATTAGCCGCCGGCGCCATCGAACCCATCCACGGGACCGGCCGCCCCACCGTACAACGGCATCATCATGAACACCGACAAGCAACGCGCGGCCAACGATTCCCGGGCCGGGAATCCCAAGGCATCCGATAAGCGACATTACGTGTCGAAATGTCCGTACTATATCCGCCATTACATGTTGCATTGGCCTCACCGGAGTCGTCATTTCGTGTCTTCTAGGGGGCTGGATGTTCAAGCGCAAGGCGTACCAACGGCTGCTGGAGTGGAAGTGTGCCAGTCATGGCACTACGTCGATGCTCATCGAGGGCGCCCGGCGCGTGGGCAAGAGCGTGCTGGCCGACGAGTTCGGCCGCGGCGAATACGCCACACCTCTGAGCGAGCTCATCCACGACGCCTACGACAGGCTCGCGCCCCTCCCCGAGGCGCTGCACCGCAAAGCGATGCGCCTGCTGCGCGAATACCTGCTCGTGGGAGGCATGCCCAGGCCATCCAGGCCTACGTCGCCGACAACAGCTTCGAAGCCGCCGATCAGGGCGCGTTCAAGTGCTACCTGTTCGACACGGGACTGCTGGTCAGCCAATCCCTGGCCGACAATATGTTCACCCCCGAACGCGTCTACCGCGGCGTGCTGGGCGGCAAGCACTACACCACCCGCTCGCTGGACAAGTTCTTCAAGGACCGCTACGGCAAGCGCATCGGCCAGCAGGTCGTCCTGCACCCCAAGCAGCTCGAACGGCAAGGTGACCGCCTCTGCCTGCCCCTGTACATGAGCGGACTGATCTAGGAGGGTCACCCGAACAACAGGCATTACGGCCGCAAGAACGATATGACGCATCGTCGCTGCGTGTGCGGGACAGCCAAAAAAGGCAAAAACACGCTCGGGCACTCCCTGCCATCACCGATAAGCATTTCGAGGTCCCTTAAGAACCTGATCGACCTGGTGGCCCTCTTCGACCACAAGGGCGTGCGGTCCAGGTCCCTGACCGAGCAGGTCAAGGAGGTGCGTCGCAAGTACGACGGCGGCACGATGACGGTCAAGGAGATCGCCGACCTGTACGACGTGGGCAAGACGACCGTCTACCGCGCCCTCGAGAAGACCAAGCCCCAAGAACAGAAGAAGCAGGAACCGTGAGTATGCTGCGCGTGGACCACATCGTCATCCCCGTCAGCGACCTGGATGTGCTGGTCATTTGCCGCGGTGCTTGGCCTTGCGCTTCTGTTGCCTGAGCTCGAAACGACGCTCGGCCTCCTCGCGGCGCCGTTCGCGCGCGTCGCGCTTGCGTTCCGCCTTGAGCAGCTCGTGCTGCATGCCCAACGCCCGCTGCGACTTGGTGCCGATGCCCGTGCGCCCCATCTGCCTGGCGGCCTCGCGACGGGCGCGCTTGGGATTGACATGCCGCTCTTTCCCGGAGCCGACGGCCACGGCGGGACTGAACTCAAGCTCGTGGTAGTGCCTTAGGCAGAATTCGAGGATCTCGCGGTCGCTGGGTTCGGCGCCGAACGTGACCCTGGCGACCTGGAGCTTGCCGTCCCGGACGCGTTCGAAGACACCCACCCAAAATGGGTCGTCGAAATAGACCGTCAACGACCCGGCCTGGTTGCCCATGTTCCCTCCTTGCGGTTGCAATGAGCAGGGAACGGACAACCCGGAGGGGCAGGTTACTTACCCCGGCCCACAAGGCCGGGACGGCCGGGCTACCTACCGGCTCTGGCACGGGATATCTCCCCCGTGCGTTGCGTTTCTATCCTTGCTTGGTTATCAAAGCACCAACCAGCCTACCCCACATGCAACGACACTCATGGCACCATCCCGAAAACGTTCGTTTTCGAGACACTTCCGAATATCGGAGCAAGCAATTAGAAGTTGGGACGGCTCGACCCTTGGACGCTCAACGCCAAGGACGGGCATAAGATGACGGCAGTCCGGTCAAGATCGCTACCACCGACCCCTCATCCGTTCCGCTTTGGCGTGGTGTCGTTATCGGATGCCACCTGTTCCCGTACCCGTTTCAGGGAACGTGGGGTCACGGACAGGCTCCCGTCGCGTTCCGCTCGTGCCTGGCGTTCGGCGATCTCGTCCTGCCGGTAGTAGGCGGCGTCTTTGCGGAGGCGGTTGCGGTCGCCGTCGCCCGGGCCTCCCCACATGGGAAGGTAGCCGTCGTTCATGAGCTTGATGGCCTGCGGCTGGCGGCATTGCTGGACGCGGAAGTTCATGAGCGCGTCGCGGCGCACCCACATACGCACCAAACGGCGTCCGTGGCGGGGACGTCCGATGACCTGCAGGTAGCCGCCGCAGTCGTGCAGGGACATGTGCCAGTCGTCGGCCACGTACACCTTGGTGCCCGGGCTGAATCCTTTGGTGCCGTGCACGACGTGGTGGTCCTCGCCCGTGGTGCGTTCGTCGACCACGTTGGCCACCATGGCCCATACCCACTCGGGCAACGGGCCGTCCGGACGGCTGGGCGCGGCATTGCTGCGTGAGGCTGGGGCCGGCGGTTCGATGCCGACTTGGCTTTTGAGGGTCTTGTCGCCGTGGCGGGCGACGATGTCGCGCAGGTCGTTGTATAGCCCTTGCTCATACGCGGGCAGTCCCATCGCTTCGAGGCCCTGTTCGACGCTGGGCACGATCCGTGGGTCCTGGGTGCGTTCGATCAGGGTGCCCAGGATCTCGAAGAGCCAGACGGTCTCGCTGCGCGTCATCGGGTGCGTGAAGTATTCCAGGGCGCCGTCCAGATCGGCCAGGACGAGCTTAACCATCTCGTCGCGCACCTGTTCGTCGCCGGGACGCGAATCCCACCGGCATATTCGCGTGCGCGTGGCCGCCAGCTCCTGCCACCGTCGCACATCCATCGGCACCGTTCCCCTTCCCCTCACGTCTCCCGGGACACTCAACTCCCTGCTGCACACGCTACCGGTCATCGCACATGCCAATCAACCGATAAGCGGCATTCCGATCAAGCAGGACCCTTATCCCACAAATGTTGCTTTATGAGATGGTGTGCACCAATGCCGATGGGCCTGGACGGTCATGGTCATTCGATGGCCTGCAAGGCTTGTCCGTCGGCCACCTTGTACACGATCCTTCCCAGCTGATGGATGATATCCTGCACAATCTTGTCGATGTCGGCGTCGAGCGGGGTGTCCAACCGTTGGTTCAACGGGTCGGTGAGCTTGGAGGCTTGGTGGTTGTTGCCGTCGGTGTAGGCCTTGTACCAGATCTCGTTGAACAGGTCCTCGCGGTCGCGGGGGATGCCGTTGGAGACTTCCTCGTCGGGTTTGGCCCATGGGGTGAACACCATGAGCTCGAACAGGAACGGCTTGCATCCCTCGACGGCGCATTGGAAGCGCGCGTGGCAGAACTCCCACTCCCCCTCGTAGCCCAGCAGCCGCATGTTGCCTTGGCGTTCCAGTGTCACGGTCCTTGCGTCCAGTCGGTGCTCGCCGTCGAGCCGGTCGGCGATGGCGGCGAGCCGGTCCTTGCAGGCGCGTCTGTAGTCGCGGTAGGCGGTGAGCACGTTGGCGACGGCCTGTCCCTGGGCGCCTTTGGTGTGGTGGATGAAGAATGTCAGTGCCTTGGTGTCGTCGCTCATGGTGTCGTTTCCTTGTGTGTAGTTCTCGATGTATTGCGTCAGCACGTCCACTGCGCGCGGATCGGCGTGCGGCAGGAGGGGGCCCAGGCCTTGGAGGACCTGGTTGAAGAGGGCGGCGTAGGACACATCGGCCACGTCGTCGCGTTCCTGGATGAACCCCTCCAGGCTGGTGTCGGTGAACCGCAGCCGCGGATGGGCGTGCAATACCACGAGCAGCGCGTCCCTGGCCGCTCCGTCGTTGCCGACGTTCCTGCCGGCGATGGTCTCGATGAGGTGCATGTAGTCGGGCAGGTCGTTGTATAGGTCGGCGTTCACCTTGTTCTCGATGCCGATGACCAGGTCATCGAGCTCGACGACGATGTCGATGCGGTTGCCCTTGGCCGTCACGCATTCCGTGGCCACCGCGCACCCGTCGCTGTCCGAGTGGCGTCCCACGGTTTCGAGCAGCGCGTCCAGGACCAGGCTGCCCATGTGGTGGCGTTCGTCCGGGTCGAGGAAGAACGCCAGGATGTTGCTGCTGACCGTCTCGCGCTACGGGAACCCCGACAGTTCGAACACATTGATCCGTTCGGGCCGCTGCCTGGCCTCGGGCGCGGGAAAATCCTTGAGCACACTCCAATCGTCATTGTCGTCCATGTCAGTCCTTTCCGTCCCCGATGGTGTCGGGGACGTCTTGGGTGTGGCCCGGGGTGATCTTGAAGTCGAGCGCCTTGACGACGGGTCCGGTCGCGTCGCTTATGGCTTCGTCGAGGCTGGTGAGCTTGGCGTCCATGTCGTCGGCCAGATGCACGAGCACGGCCGCCAGGGTGCGCGGGGTCTCCTCGTAGGGTCCGTGGTGCTGGGCGAAGATGCTCACCAGGTCGTAGTACAGGTCGCCGTACAGCGCCATGATCCGGTCCTTGAGCTGTTCGGCTCGCATGACCATGAGGGTGCGGTGGCTCAGGTACTGGCCCAAGGGCGACATCTCGCCGTCCCGGTATTCGAGCGCCTTGCCCAGGTCGTGCAGGAGCGCGCCGACGATCACGACGTCCTTCCAGTCCTGCGAATACTCGTGGAACGAGCGCAATGGGTCCTCGAGGATGCGCGTGGCGATCAGGCAGGTCTTGTAGGAGTGCGCCAACAGGCCCAGGGGCACGTTGTCGTGGTGCCAGATCGCGGCGAACTCGTGCGTGAAGCCCTGTGCCAGGGAGGGCACGTCGCTGGCGGCGTCGCCGTTGACCAGCAGGTTGAACAGTTGGATGCCCTTGGGCGTCACGTTCTGCTTGAGCAGGAGGTTGACGCGTTCGCGCAGGTCGGCCGCGTCGTAGCGGGTGGGGAAGAAATCGGTGGCATGGTATCCTTGCGCGGGCTCGAGCCGGTCGATGACGATGCTGCCGGACCCGTTGTACACGTTCCACTTGCCATTGATGCGGTAGACGCCGGGGTCGAGCGACTCGGTGTCCCATTGCCTGAACGGCCAGGTGCCGTCCGGGGTCACGACGTTGCCCGTGACGAATGGCTTGCCGGTGCGCGTCGTCCTGCTTTCAATGTTGTGCGCGTAGGCGACTCCCCCGATTGGCGTGCCGTCCTGGATGCCGTCGGGTATGGCAAGGATCTCGTGGTCCGTCTGCATGGTTCCTCCCTGAACATTGACGAAGTTTGTTCCCACGATACCGCCCCGGCCCTGTTCTCCGTATGGGGACGGTCGCGGGCATATGCCGTGGTCAGAGGCGTCGCCAGGTCTTGAAGTCGCTGGCCAGCATCCGGTGGCATTCGGCCGCGTCGGCGGTGAAAGCATGGCTGCTGGTGAGGCGGTCGATGGCCTGGCGCAGGACGAGCGCGAAATGCCTGGCGCAGTAGCATTCCTCGATGTCGCCGTGCCCGCTTTGGCGGGTGAGGGCGTATTCGGGCGGCTCGTGACATTCGGCGTATTCGAACCGGCAGGCGCGCCTCCCTCCTCCCCGTCCCGGGGCGCGCTCCGGGACGGGGGGGATGTCGTTCCTCGTGCGCATGGTGGGTTGTTTGGTGACGGTCAGCATGGGTCCTCCTTCGTGCCATGCCCGGGCCGTTGCGCGTCCGCACCGGCCGTGGCGGCGAGCCGGTCGCGCAACTGTTCGAGCCGGTCCAGGCTGGCGGTGATGTCCCGCTCCACGTCGCCGGGGCGCGGTGTGGCGGTCGGGTCGTAGTAGCGCGGGTAGCGACGCATGGAGCGTTCCAACGCGACGCTGTCGTACACGTACAGGCCCAAATGGTCGCCGTATGTCTCCCAGTTGACCATGCTGTCACTGGGCACGGGCAGCACGACGCCGGCGCGCTCCAATTCAACGGCCAGGACGCCGGGCTGGGCCTTGAACGCCACGTCGGTGAGCAGCCCGTGCGCCCTGAGCTGGTGGGCGAACAGGCACAGGCACACGCTCGAGGCGTCCCAGTCGGGCGCCATCATGGCCCACAGGTCGGGCTGGTAGTGGATGAGCAGGCCCGTCATCATGTGCGTGTTGTCCGGCTCCGCGGCCCGCATGGGTTCCAGGTCGAAGACGGTGCCATGCCTCAGCCCGATTTCGTCGGTCACGTCGCGGATGCGGCCGCGCGAGCCGTCCATGAGGCGCATCACAGCCGGGAACCCGTCCTCGTTGGTCGGGTATTGGTTGAAGCGGGTGAAGCGGCGTACGTGGAAGCGTTCACTGGTCTCCAGGCAGTCCAGCCGGCGCTGCAGCTCACAGGCCGCGCCGGGCTGGCCGGTGTCGCCCACCCGGATGAACCCGTGGTGATCGTCGAGCTCCTCCATGGACGCGCAGGGTCCGGGGCCGGGATCGGTGTGGCCGGTGTCGGGATGGCTCATGCTGGTGCTCCTTATGCTTGTTCGGTGACGACGACGCGGATGCCGGGCGCCCACAGGCGGATGCGGGTGCGGTCCCAGGTGTGCGCGTCGTAGTCGAGCGCGTACGCCATGCACACGATCGCCAACGTGTCGCGCGCCCGCTGACCCAAGGCGGTCAGAGGCCGGTCCGGGGTGGCCCTGTGCGCGAGGTCTGCGAGGACCATGGCCAAGTGGGCGTCGTCGGCGTCGCCGTAGCGTCGCCGCGCATCGCCCACGATGCGCATCGCGTTCGGACGTCCGTGGGCCGCGTCGTGGCGCACCTCGGGCAGGGACGGCCGGTACCAGTAGGCGCCCTGCGGCGGCGTCAGCTCGATGACGATGTCGCCGTCGGGCTCGCCAGCGCCCAGGGATAGGTCTTCGACCGGCGTGGCGGCATGGCCGGTGCGTTCGGCCCACTCATGCTTCTCGTACACGTGGTAGTCCCAGTCGGGCAGGTGGCCGGCCTCGTACGCCGCCATGTCCGCCAGGTCGGTGTCCCGCGCCCACGCGTCCGCGTCGGAAGCGTCGACACCGACCGTCAGCGCGTGGTTGCCGTACTGGTCGACGAGCCGGAACACGTCACCGTTGGCCCACCCTTTCTCCACGCGCCACGTGGACGGTCGCCGGGCGGATGCCGTGGCCCGCGGCATGGTGGCGTTCATGGCTCCTCCCGGGGATGGTCGGCGCCGGACCCGTTGGGCGCGTTGTCCCGACCGGTGTCCTGGGTGAGGATGCGGACCAGGGGTCCGGTGCGGGTTCCCGCGTGGGGCGTGGTGGGGTCCTCGCCGGGCGCGAACCGGGTGATGGAGAACGCGTCGGCGACACGGCCGAGCAATGCGCGCACCTGCGCGCACCCGTCCTCATGTGCCAGGCCCGTGGCCTCGGCCATGAGTCCGGGATCGTCCAGCACACGGCCGACCGAGGATGCCGACCAGTCGCCGTACACGCGGTCGGCGACGCGCAGCACGCTCCAGCTCACCGGGTCGAACACGCTGCCCCGCAGCACCTCGTCCACGGTGCGCGGGACCCGCGGATCGGGTTCGACGGCCTGCAGCACGGTGGCACCGTCCCCGTCGTGCTCGACCGAGAAACGCCATCCTTGCAGCAGCAGGGCGCGCGGCACGGGGGTAATGGCCACGTCCGCCCGTTGCGCGCCGAACCGTGTCGGATCCTTGTCCCAGGGCATCGTGTTGAAGCCCCGTCCCCGGCGCTCCGTCCCACCATGCAGCACACGCTCCAACACCAGCTCGAGACGGCCGTCAGACCATGGCGTGTTCGCGAATTGTTCCGTTCGACAGTGCGCGCCGAACAGTCCGTACGAGCCGTCGGGGCATGCCACCAGGCGTTGCCCGTGGCCGTCCCACACGCCCAGCAGGTCGTCCAGGCACGCGTCGTGGCGCGTGGGCAGCCCGGGGCGGGCGACCAGGACCACCGGACCTTCCCCTGTTCCTTTCCCTCCCTGGCCCAGCAGCGAGTAGATGACGCTGGGACCCTTCGACGCCTCCCAGAGATGGCGTGGCCTGTCGCGCACGAGCCTGATGCCCTCATGCCGGTTGCCGGCAATGAGCAGGAGCATCTCGTTGGCCCCGTACAGGTCCATGGCCATCCGCCAAGGGACCAGCCACCACAATGGACTGTCCCTCGGGACGCCGGCACGTCTGTCCGGCATGGCCTCGTTACCGATCGACACGGTGGCGCCGTGCAGCTGGTCCATGACCAGGCGCGCCGTATCGCTGTCCATCCACGGATCGTTGAGCATGGCGAGCAGGGCACGGGCCACGGCGTGCGCCTCGCGGATGCAGCCAGACGTGGCCCACAGCGACGACCACGTGGATGTCGCCACGCCGATGGCGTAGCGTTCCGTGCCATGCTCCAACGAGTACGCGCCCCGGTCATCCACCACGGTCTCCCGCAAGGTCCACTGCGGTGTCGCGGCATGCCGCTCGCTCATCGCCCGCTCCCTTCCCGCTCCTTGATGGTGACGCGGATATCGGTGTCGTGCGCAGCGAATGTGCGGTGGCCGTAGATCATGCGCACACGGTTGAGCAGTGTGTGGACGCGCCGCCCGGTGGGGGTCTGCAGGTAGTAAGTCATCGCTTCGTCCGCGGTGTTGGTGGAGCGGAGGGTGTCGAGGAAGGCCTGCACGTGCGTGTCGTCGGCTTGTCCGTAATGGTCGCGCACTTCCCCGATGATCCATATGGCGTTGGGTTGGCCCTGGGCAGCGTCGGCGCGCACCTGCGCCAGGTCGGCGTGGTACAGCCACGCGCCCTTCGGCGCGGTGGCGGTGATCTCCACCCGGACCGGGTCGGCCGATGCCAGGTCTACCTGGTAGTCCCAGTCGCTTGGCAGGTGGCCGTTGTCGACCAGGCGGCGCACGGTGGCCTCGATCGCGCCCTTGGTCTGTTCCGGTGTGCGGTCGGGACGGTAGAGGCGCCCGGTGGCCTCGAAGCGCCCATCGTCGAGTCGGACGACCCCGGAATCATCGACAGGTCTTTCACCCAGGATGTGTCCGATACCCCTGACCGGGTGGCATACGCGTTCCGCGATGGCCAGGATGGTGATGTTCCCGGGCTCGGTGGTGTCGCCGGCCCAGTCGCACATGACGGTCGCGTCCGGTGCCAGCACGCCCCTGGCGGCGCTCAGCAGCAGGCCCCCGCGCGAGCCGCCGCTGGGTCTGAGCCGGTCGGCGCGCATGACCACCGCGGTGATGCGCAGCCCCTGTTCCACCAGACGTTCCAGTCCCCGGCGGATCGCGTCACTGCCCAGGCAGGGGTCATTGCGTACGTCGTCGGAGTGGATGGTGAAGGCGCGCAGCTCGTGGCCGTGTGCCAGGGGCAGCACGTCCTCGGGGCTCAGGTGCAATGCGGGCGAACCGGTGTACGATCCCAGGGCCGTCAACGCGTCGGCCACGGCCCGCGCGTCCTCGAGGCTGTCGCCGGCCCAGGCCTGGGTGGGGTCGCCATCCGTGCCGATCGTCAGTCGTATGTTGCCGTCCGGGTCGGTCAGGGCCACGGCGTCGATGGCGTCCGATGATTCGGGGGTGGCCGGCCTTCCCGTTCGAGTCGCGTCAGGCGGCTGCCCCAGCCGGTGGCTGGTGTCATGGTGGTTCCCTTCCCGGTGTCCGTCAGGCAGTGGCGAGAGCGTGGATGCGGGTCGCTCATCGTGCGGTTCCTTCCCGTTCCTTGATGGTGATGCGGATGGAGGGGCCGAGCTGTTCGTCGACGCGCCCCTCCTCGGTGCGGATGCTGTGCCCGTAAGCGCGCCGCACACGTTCGAGCAACGCCTGCACGCGCCGGCCGGTGGGGGTTTGCAGTCGTGTGTGGGCGATGGCGGGCAGGGCGTGCATGGTGGCGAGGGTGTCGAGAAACGCCTGCACGTGGGTGTCGTCGGCCTGTCCGTAGTGGTCGCGCACCTGGGCGATGACCCACATGGCGTTGGGCTGGCCCTGGCCGGCATCCCGGCGTACCTGCGCCAGGTCCGCGTGGTACAGCCAGGCGCCCCTCGGCGCGGTGGCGGTGACGTCCACCATGAGGGGCTCCTCCGACTCCAGGCTCACCCGATACTCCCAGTCGCTGGGCAGGTGTCCGGCGTCGGTGAGCTGGCGGACGGTGGCCTCGATCGCGTCCCGGACCCGACCGAGTGTGCGGTCGGGCCGGTAGAGGCGTCCGGTGGCCTCGACGCGCCCGTCGTCGAGCCTTGTGGTGTCGTGGTCGCCGCGCGGCCCCGTGTCCAGGATGCGTTCGACGCCCGTGGCCGCCTGGCCCGCGGCCTGCCCGATGGCGAGGATGGTGAGGTCGCCTGGCCTGGTGGTGTTGCCCGCCCAGTCGCACATCAGGGTCGCGTCCGGCGGCAACGCGGCCCTGGCGGCGCGCAGGAGCCGGTCGCTGAGCGGACCCATGGGTGCCAGCCGGTCGGCGCGCATGGCCACCGCGGTGACGCGCAGGCCGTCGGCCTGCCATCGCGTCAACGCCTCGCGCACCCCGTCGATCGCGGCCAGGATGCCCTGGTCCTCCTGCGGCGTGATGGTCACGGCGCGCACCTCGTGGCCGGCCATGAGGGGCAGCACGTCCCCGGGCGCCAGGTGCAATCCGGGGAACCCGGTGTACGGGCCCAGCGCGATCAGGGCGTCCGCGGCGCCCCGCGCGTCCTTGATGCCGGAGCCGGCCCACGCCTGGGTGGGGTCGCCGTCGGTGCCGATCGTCAACCGCAGCCGCCCGGTGGGATCGATGACGGTGGCCGCGTCGATGGTCTCGATCGGCTCGCCCTGGATCCGGCCCAGTTCGATGTCCTTGTTGTGCCGGTCGATGTCGGCCAGCTGCTCACCGGTCAGCACGTTGCCGTCGAGGTCCAGGCGTGCCTGGCCGCTCTTCCAACCAGTCGATCGCGTCATGACGGTGTCTCCTTATGCTCTTGTCTTGATGGTCTTGTCTTGTCGTCTCTCACCGCTGTGCCGTTGGCGCCCCGTGGGGCGCAAGGGATGGAACCGTCGGGGCTCACGTGGCCGCGGTGACGATGCGCGGGGGCTGCCGGTCGGGGTGGTTGAGGCGGAACACGTCGCATAGGCGTTCCAGGATTCCCGCCACCTGACGGGCCTGCACCGAGGGCACCCGGCCCGGGCCGGCCAGCCCCGGTGGCATGGCCGGCTTGTCGTGCCGGGCGCGCTTGGTGAGCCAGCGGTCCCATTCGCCCGACAGGGGGCGCGTCCACCGCTCGGGGGGGGGCGCCTGCACACGCAGGGTCCACGCGTCCCCACTGTCCCGGGGCGGCAGGAGGCTCACCGTCCAGCCGGGCGGCAGGTAGCCGTGCGTGGCCAACAGTTCCAGCGCTTCGTCCAGTTCCACTCCCGCCAGCTCCCCGGCCTCCATCCAAGGTTCGTCGTCCTGTGTGGTGTCCATCGGCGTCCACAGGCACCAGTCCAGGTCACTGGGCTCCATGAGCAGGACCAGGGCGACCTCGAGCTCACCGTGCCCCGGCGCCCTGGGGATGCGCAACGGCTTGGGTCCCGGGTGCTCGACCCACCAGTACGGTCGGTACGGCGCCAGGCGGCCGTACGCGTCCGTGTCCCACGGGTCACGGCCCGACAGGTCCAGAAGCCCCTGGTGACGGTACAGGCGCGTGCCCGCGGGCAGGGCGGCGCGCACCGTGGCCGTCAGGTCGTCCCATTCGTCTTCGCCGAGCCCGTCACTGGTGCGCACGACCAGCATCGCGTCGCATGGCAGGTCGCCCTCGGCGCGCATGGACGCGACCGCCTCCACCAGCGTCGCCCCGGCCAATTCCACCCGGTCCGCCCCGGCCAGGTGCGCCAGGTGGCGCACCCGCAGCCGTTGGCCGCGCACCAAATCCAGCAGTCCGGGCTCCAACGTGGGATCGAGGTCATCGAGCATGTCCAGCACACGGCACAACCGTTCGGGCACCAGGGACGTGAAGCCGGGTTCCCCACCGGCCCATACGGGCGCGTCGGAATCGTCCTCGCCCACCACCAGTGAACGGACCTGGAAGCCATGGGCCACGCGGGGACGGCGCCCGTCGGCGTCCTCGAGGCCCTCGAGCTCCACGGGCCGGTCGCTCACCGTCCACCGCGGCGGCGCCAGGGACGGCACGCTCGCCGCCGATTGCCCCTTGGCGCCGTCGGAACGCCCGGCGGCGGCGCGCTCCCCGCTCCCCCGGCCCGGATCCGTATCCCGCGTGCCAGCGTCCATGGCCTTGTCCTTTCCGTACCCCCTTTCCCATGTGTTCCTATGTGGGCTTGGCGTACGCGCCTGGTCATGCGTCCGTGCACACCAGCAGCGTGGCCTCGAGCCGGTCGCCCAGGTGCGGGCGCACCACCGCGTCCCAGCCGACCGGCACGTCCATGCCAGAGACGGTGCGCATCGCGCGCGTCACCGGCCACAGCTCCTCACGGCGCAAGGGCCGGCCCGAGAAGACCATCACCACCGCCACGCGCACCGTTTCCGCGCGCAGCTCCATGCCGGCCAGCTCACCGCCGAGCCGACGCCCCAAGGCGGAGAGGCGTTTCGGCCCGTCGGCGCGCGCCTGTCCCACGCGCACCGTGCGATGGCGCAGCAGGTCGGGCAGCCAGCGGACCTCATGGTCCAGTTCGATGGGCCGCGACCACTCGCGCGCCACGCAGGACGCAACCTGCCACACCGCCTCGTCGCCCTGGCGCACCGTGACCACGGCGCCGCTGCCCGGCGCCCCGATCGTCAACGCCACCGAGTCGTCCCGGTTGAGGAAGCCCGCGACCGGACCCGCCTCGGTGCCCTTGACGGCGCACCGGTACGTCACATGCCCACCACCCAACCGACTACCTCCGTACAACATACTTTGTAACTTTATGTAATGTTTAAATGCTTATAGTGCGCCCATAAGACCGGGACCACCCCGGAATGCGTGCGCCCAGCGGGCCGCCGCACCCGCCTCAGGCGGCCTTGGGCACGCTGATGCTGTCGGCTTCGGGGTCGAGCTCGTCGGGCGGAATCACGTCCTTGGCGTCGATGTAGGTCACGGAGTTCTTGGACCTGTTCAGGCGCACCTTCTTGCCGTACCAGGGCAGGTATTTGTCGTCCTCGACGGGGCCGATGACGCTGACGCGCTCGTCCAGGTCGCGCTTCATGACGCCCATGACCTTCGCCACGCAGCGCACCCGCTCCTCGGGGTCGACCACCAGCGCCAGCTCGCAGCTCACGGCGCGACCCGGGTCGAGGACCCTCCAGCCGTTGGAGCGGTGCCAGACCTCCTCGTGCGCCCAATGCGGACTGCGCCCCTCGAACTCGGCCAGCTCCGGGCCCCAGCCGATCACGGTGCGCATGCGCCCCGGGTTGTTCGCGTCCTCCTCCGGATGATCCAACGGGACCTCGTTACGGATCTTGAGGACCACGATCTCCGAACTGCGCTTCACCATCCACCTCCGACGGTACGGTTCCACGGCGCCGCCGTTGCCATGCCGGTCGCGGCGCCGGACCCATGGGGTCTTGCCATGGGCTTGCCAGCATGCTAACATACTTTCATCTAAGTTATCAAATCGGTGTGGTCACATTGCCGCACCATGGACGATCCCCGCGGCGGAGAAGGACGACGCCACGGGAAGGCGAAGGAGCAACGGGATGACGAAGCGCACACGGTTGGCGAGGACGCTCGCGACGGCCACGGCCCTGGCGGCACTGGGCGCGGGACTGGCCGGCTGCGGGTCCGGCGTGGACAAGAGCGCGCCCATCGGCAACCAGTACAAGCAGGCGTGCTCGCTGTACGAGGGCGCCACCGGCATCAAGGCCGAGACCAACTCGGTGGACGTGTACGAGACGGCCGACGAGGAGGCGTTCAAGTGCCTGGCCAAGCTCATCGGCCACCGCGGCGACGTGCAGGACGTGTTCGACAAGTCCGCGCAGATCCCCGAATGGAGCACCGACAACCGCCGCTATCTGTACGGCAAGCTCACCAGCGGCTTCTACGTGTCCGCCACCCACCAGTACATGGAAGGCTTCGCCAAGTACGTGCACATCACCAACGAACGCTTCGTCGACGAGGAGGACCGCTACCAGTACGGCAGCGCCATCGAGGCCACCACCCAGGAAACCGAGGAGGCCAGCGCCGACGAGACCACGGCGAGCGGCACGGCCTCCCCCTCCACGACCGCCACGCCGTCCACGGGCTCCAGCGGCACGACCGGCACGTACGGGGGCACGCAGGGCGCCACCCAGGCGTTCGACGCCAGCGCCGACCACGTCACGGGCACCTGGCGGCGCGCGGACGGCAAGAGCGTGACCATCAGCGCCACCACTTCCGGCACCATGACGCTGGACCTGACCGGCATGGGCGACGACAACCCCCTGCCCTCCGGGGCCAGCCAGGTCGAGATGGGCTACTTCTACCAGTCCACGCCACCGGCCAGCGTGCTGGACAACCAGCTCGAGATGGTCACCCACTGGGCCATCCAGACCGCGTCGGGCACCCTCGAGGGCACCAACGCCACCCCCGGCGCCGGCAGCTACACGTTCACCGAGACCCCGATCCGCCTGACGCGCGTCAGCCCCACGAACACCGAGACCATCGCCAACCTGGACACGGCGAACCCGCCCCAGGCACGCGACTACCTGTACATCCACCCCATCGACGCGCGCGAGGCGTACACCGTGTCCCACGACACCGTCCTCTACCGCGACGCCCAGTAAGGACGCGCCATGAGCCACCAAAAAAGTGCCCACCCGGGACGAGATCCTGCAACGAACCATGAGCGACACGGGCCGACGCACTAAGGTGATTGCCATGACAGAAGAAAACAAAGAGCCATCCCGATGGGACGAGTTCCCTCCCGTGCTGGACGGGTTCACCGCCCCCGACAGGAAGGACCAGGCGCCGTCGCCTCCCAACATCTTCCAGCTCGCGGGCTTCCCGAACCGCGAGACCGTCGCCAGCAGGCTTTTTGCTTGGCTCCTCGACCCCGACGGCTCCCACGGCTTCGGCAGCGCGCCGCTCGAGGCGTTCCTCGCCTGCGTCCTCCCGAACGACGAGGCCATCGACCCGCAAAGCGCCATCGTGAGCACCGAAGTGGCCACCGACCCCGACACGGACACCGGACACAGCAAATACATCGACATCCTCATCGAACTGAAGAACCGCTCGATCGTGATCGAGAACAAGGTCGACGCGGCCCTGTACAACCAGCTGGACGTGTACTACCAGTACGCCAGCAAACCGCCGAAGGCCAACGATCCTCCCGTTCCCGCCTATGTCGTCGTGCTCCACAAGCACGACGACCCCTCGATACGGGAACACGAATACGCCGAGCTGCAATGGGAGCGGAACCTCTTCGAGCTCACCTACGACGACCTGTTCGACAGCATCCTCCAGCATATCGGCCCCACGGTGATGAACGCCGACAACCGCGCGATCGACATACTCAAGCAATTCATCGATAACTACTCGTACATCCGCAACCAGGAGGAGACCATGGCCGCCGATGAGAAAATGTCCCAATTCCTCGACCAGGCACAAGGCCACGCCGCGGGCGTCCACGCATTCCTGGAATCCTACCAATAGTATTTGAGGGGCCTGCGGGAAAAGATGGAGCCGATCTGGGACACGGTCCCCAATAGCATCCCGGACTTGTTCGAGAACGTGCGCCTGGCGGACAGCTGGATCTGGCCCAAGAAATACGCCACAGACGAATGGCTGGTCTCGCGATGCTATTCCATGCGGTTCACGGCCTCCCGCCGGAAGAAAACAATCACCTGTGACTTCTGGTGCGAAGCGGACGGCAGCATAACGTTCCGCGCATACCTGGGCGCTTGGAATGAAAAGAAGCCGAATTACGTGAGCGGATGTGAAGACCAGCCGCTTCCTCTCCCCGACAGCCAAGAGCCACTACAGGTTACTTGCGCCGACGAGACAATCAAGAAAGCGTTCCAGAACGCTGCCATCACGGCCATAGAACAGGGATGGAACATCAAGCGCAAGACCAACGAAGAGTTGGCGGAGGACAACTAGGGCCGCAAAATCCGATAAGCGGCATTACGTCCCACAGCACCGGCAGCCAGGCGATGCCGCCAAGACCCAGGCTCCCTGCGCACCACTGACGGTATATCCCTGGCACATACTCACGCCTTCCCGGTCTTGTGCTTCCTGGAACGCACCACGAACACGGCCTCCACCACAGCGGCCACCGCTACGGCCGCGGCGATGCCGACCCACAGGGCCGCATTCGACGACGACTTGTAGGTCAGGGGTTC
>JAXJQE010000225.1:0-6613 GCA_036311305.1 Bifidobacterium sp. | reverse complement strand
GAGATCGCGCCGATCGTCACGCAGGCGGCGCGCGCCACGGTGGACGCCGGCCTGTTCGTGCCGGCGCGCACGCTCGCCGTCGCGGCGGCGCGCCTGGGCGGCGAGGGCATCGACCCCGTGCAGATGCAGTTCCTGCGTTCGCTCAACCCGTGAAGTCCGTGAAGTTCGTGAAGGAAGGACCATTGATGACCGACGAGACATTGGCACAGGACGCCGCGCGGGACCGTTCGGAGCGGTTCCCGGCGGCCAGCGACGCGTGGATCGACGCGCTGCGCGACGACGACACCGATGCCCTGGAGCTCGACCGCCTGGACGTGGCGGACCTGACCGCCGAGCAGGCGGCGCGCCTGTGGGCGAAGCTCGCCGCGTGGGTGGAGACCGACCAGATGGCGTACTACGTGGACGACGCGCCCGTCTCCTCGGACGCCGCCTACGACGCGCGCCTGCGCTGCCTGCAGCGCCTCGAGTCCGAGTTCCCGCAGCTCGACAGCCCACAGTCGCCCACCCACCGCGTCGGCGGCACCTTCTCCAACGACTTCGCCTCCGTGCGCCACCCCTCGCGCATGATGAGCCTGGACGACGTGTTCTCCTACGAGGAGCTGCGCGCCTGGTACGACGGCGTGCGCCAGGACCTGCAGTGGCCCGAGGGCAAGCGGCTGCCGATGACCTGCGAGATCAAGATCGACGGCCTGGCCCTCAACCTCATCTACCGGGGCGGCGTCCTCACCCAGGGCCTGACCCGAGGCGACGGCGTCACCGGCGAGGACATCACCATGAACGTGCGCACGTTCCAGACGATCCCCACTACGCTGTCCGGCCCCGACGGCGACATCCCCGAGCTCGTGGAGATCCGCGGCGAGGTGTTCATGCGTTGGGACGACTTCAACGCCCTGAACCGGCGCAACGAGGACGAGGGCCGGCCGCCCTTCGCCAACCCGCGCAACGCGGCCGCCGGCTCGCTTCGCCAGAAGAACCCGCGCATCACCGCCACGAGGCGCCTGAGCTTCTACGCGCACGGCATGGGCCGCCTCGACTGGGGCCCGGGCAAGCCCGTGGACGCCGCCGACGAGGTCCAGGACCAGTCCCAGGCGTACGCGCTGTACTCGCAGTGGGGCATCCCCGTTTCCCCGCACACGCGCGAGGTGGGCACCTTCGACGAGATCCTGGAGATGATCGAGTACTACGGCGAGCACCGCTACGACATCGAGCACGCCCTGGACGGCATCGTCGTCAAGGTCGACGACCTGGCGCTGCAGCGCCAGCTGGGCGCCACCTCGCGCGCGCCGCGCTGGGCCATCGCCTACAAGTACCCGCCGGAGGAGGTCAACACCGAGCTGCGCGACATCGTCGTGCAGGTCGGCCGCACCGGCCGCGTCACGCCCGTCGCCATCCTCAGGCCGGTGTACGTGGCCGGCTCCACCGTCTCGCGCACGACGCTGCACAACGCCACCGAGGTCAAGCGCAAGGGCATCCTCATCGGCGACACCGTCGTGGTGCGCAAGGCCGGCGACGTCATCCCCGAGCTCGTCGGCCCCGTCCTCTCCAAGCGCGCGGGCCGCGAGGACAGGCTGCGCGAGTTCGTCATGCCGACCAACTGCCCGGCCTGCGGCACGCCCCTCAAGCCCGACAAGGAGGGCGACAAGGACCTGCGCTGCCCGAACGCGGAATCCTGCCCCGCGCAGCTGACCGAACGCATCATCCACCTCGCCTCGCGCGCCGCCTTCGACATCGAGCACCTCGGCGACGCCAGCGCCACCGCGCTGACCAACCCCGAGGACGACCGCCCCGACTCCGTGCAGGCGTACGCGCCGGGCATCCGCGAGCTGCAGGTCGCCCCCGGCCAGGAGCCCGAGCCGTACGTGCCCGTCGAGGGCCTGCACATGCCCACGCCGCAGGTGCCGGTGCTGGACAGCGAGGCCGACGTCTTCGCGCTGGACGCCGCGCGGCTGCGCGACGTCATGGTGTGGCGCGAGGCGCCCATCATCGAGGTGTCGCAGAAGGTCGTCGACGGCCGGACGCGCAAGGTGCGCAAGCGCCTGGGCGGCTCCGGCCTGTGGCACCAGGTGCCCGCGTTCTGGTCGACGGTCGCCGAGCGCAAGGTGTCGCGCGACGGCACCGTCCAGGAGCTGCCCGCGGACGCCGTGGTCGTGGGCACCAACCCCGGCAACGGGCGCGAGCTGTACGTGGTGCCCGCGGAGAACACCCGCAAGATGCTCGCCGAGCTGGACAAGGCGCGGCACGCGGACCTCGACCGCGTGCTCGTCGCCCTGTCCATCCGCCACGTCGGCAAGCCCACCGCCAAGCTCATCGCACAGCGTTTCGGCACGATCGACCGCGTGGCCGACGCCACCGTGGAGGAGCTCACCGCCATCCCCGGCGTGGGCGGCGAGATCGCCCAGTCCGTGCACCAATGGTTCGAGGCGGCCAAGGGGGACGGCAGCTGGCAGCACCGCATCCTGGCGGCGTGGAAGGCCGCCGGCGTGGGCAGCGAGGCCGAGGTCGAGGACGTGCCGCAGACCCTCGCGGGCCAGACCGTGGTGGTCACCGGCTCCCTGGAGGGCTACACGCGCGACGGCGCCAAGGACGCCATCATGGCGCACGGCGGCAAGGCCTCCGGGTCCGTCTCCAAGCGCACCGACTGGGTGGTCGTCGGCGCCAACGCCGGTTCCAAGGCCGACAAGGCCGAGGCCCTCGGCCTGCCGATGCTCAATGAGGCCCAGTTCGACGAGCTGCTCGCCACCGGCGCCGTCGCCGGCATGGAGCCCGGCATCCCCAAGGACGGCAGGGAGGACGCGAAGTAACACTGCTTCCGGGACGCGAAGGCCCGGGCGGCGTCCGTCGGGACGCCGCCCGGGCCTTTCCGCGCGCCGGTGCGCGATGTGCGCGGCGGCTGTGGATAGCGGTGGACAGGGGCGACCGTTATCCACATTTCCACAATTCCACGGGCCGTGCTTGCCCGATGGGGAAAGCCATGGGAGGCTGATGGCCATAGCCGTCCGGCACCAGGCCGGACGCATGACGTGAAGGAGCGCCATGACCCGCCCCATCGAACCCATGTTCTCCATCCAGGACTTCGCGCAGTTCCTGCTGCCGCCCCGACCAGTGGAACCCCCGGCGGTCGGCCTGGCCCACGCCCACTGAGGAGGTGCGGCAATGGACACGCGCATGACCGTGACGTTCGACGACACCGCCTTCCTGCGGGACCTGGAGGCGCTGAGAGACTGCTTCACGCATTGGCTCGCCAAGGGGCTGCACGAATCCTTCGGGCGCACGGACGAACTGGACTTCCACGATGACGAGCTCGAGGACCTCGCCGGACGGCTGTTCGCCATGAGCGCCTGGCCCGAGGCCTTCCGACTCGCCGTGGCGTCGGGCCATCCGGTCCTCAAGGAGCATTGCCTGTCCTGGCTTGACACGGTGGAGGAGCTGGTCCGGGGCCATGGCGTGGCCCGTTGGCTGGTGGAGGTGTACGGGACGGTCTTCGACGACTCCGACGATGACGGTGACGGGATGCTGCGCCATGCCCCCATCCCCATCCGTCCCGTCACCGCTCGGGAACTCGGGCGCCGCCTGTCCCTGGACGGCGTGCAGCGCCATGGGCGCACCCCGAAGGAACGGCGCAAGGTGAAGGTGGACCTGTTTGTCGGCACCCTCGGCATGGTCTGCCATGCCCTGGTGCGCTACGGCACCCCTTCCGACGCGACGGTGCGTCTGGCCTACCTGGCCTTGTCGCATGCACCGCTGGCACTGGCCTTCCTGGGCAACCAGCCGGGTTGCCAGGAGGACGGCATCGACTTCGACGACGAGGCCATCGCCGTGGACCGCTACTACCGGGAGCTGCAGGCGCAAGCGGACGCGCGCTACCGCCGGGAACGGGAGGGGCATCCCTCCTACACGCGGCTGGTCGGCAAGCATCCCGCCGTCTCGAAGGACGCGGACGAACGCTTCATGCATGACGCCGCCGCATTGTTCGAGTGCATGGACATGCAGCCGGGCAAGGACGGTCCGGACATCGACCAGGTGGAACGCGACGTGGCCGAGGGCACCATCACGCCCATGCCATGGGTCAGCGACCCCGCCTGGTTCCATGACCTCGCCGTCAGACTGATGGGCCCCATCCTCGGGATCTCGATGGCCGGCGCGGTCCGCGAAGGCGATGAGGAGAAACTCGACGACCTGTGCTGCGAATTCGAACCGTTGATCATGACGGTCAAGGGCGGCGGAGTGGCGTTGCTGCCAGTGGCGCAGATCCACTTCATGGCGAAGGCGTGGCTCGACAACGGCAACCGGCCCTCCCTCCAGCACGAGGTGTCGCGATTGGCGGTCTGCTTTGACCATGCGCGCCTCGATGGGGCCGCGGTCCTCCTGGGGCGGCGCCCGGGCGGTGACCAGGCCGCCCTGTGCCGCATGGTGACGGCGCTGCTCGAACGCCGCGACCTCGACTACCTGCGTGACGCGGCACCCCTGATCAATCCCAACTTCATGACCACCGCCCACAACCGCGACACCAGGGCCTACATCCACGAGGCCATGGGCATGGTCGCCTAGGCGGCGTCGGGACGCGCCATCAGGGACGTGGCCAGGGCGCGGAAGGCGTCGGCGAAAGCGTCGTCGCGCAGCGTGCCGTCCTCGTCGAGCACGGCGGGGCGGCCGCCCTCGCCGTCCTCGCGCACCTGCGGGTCGAGCGGCAACTGCGCCATGAGCGGCACGTCGTAGCCGAGCGCGCGCGTCAGGTGCGCCGAGACGCGCTCGCCGCCACCCTGGCCGAAGATGCGCAGGCGCTCGCCGGCGTGGTCGAACCAGCTCATGTTCTCGACGACGCCGCGCACGCGCAGCGGCACCTGCAGGCTCACCAGGCCGGAGCGCACCGCGACGTCGGACGCCGACGGCTGCGGTGTGGTCACCACGACGAGCTCAGCGTTGGGCAGCGTCTGCGCCACCGAGATCGCCATGTCGCCGGTGCCGGGCGCCAGGTCGAGCAGCAGCACGTCCGGCTCGCCCCACCACACGTCGGACAGGAACTGCTCGAGGGACCGCTGCAGGCGCGGGCCTCGCCACAGGATCGCGCGGTCGGAGCCGGCGAACATGCCGATCGACATGAGCTTGACGCCCCAGCGCGTCACCGGCATGAGCATGCCGTTGAGGTTGGTCGGCTGCGCGTGCGCGCCGAACAGGCGGGGCAGCGAGAAGCCGTAGATGTCCGCGTCGATGGCGGCCGTGTCGTAGCCGAGCGCGGCGAACGTGGCGGCCAGGTTCGCCGTCACCGACGACTTGCCGACGCCGCCCTTGCCGGAGGCGATGGCGAAGATGCGCGTCCTGACGCCCGGCTTGGTGAAGGGGTTCTCGCGGCGCTGCGCCTTGAGGTCGGCGACCAAGTCCTTGAGCTTGGCCTCGTCCATGCTGCCCACCTCCAGGCGGGGCAGCAGCACGGCGTCCGGGTACGTGGAGACGGCGGCGTGGATCTGCGCGCGGATCTGGTCGGACAACGGGCAGCCGGGCACCGTGAGCTCCACGGTGACGGCCACGTCCCACGTGCCGTCCGCGTTGGGTTCGGCGTCGACGCCGACGATCATGCCCAGGTCCACCACCGACCGGCCCAGCTCGGGGTCCATGACGTGCGCCAGGCGGTCCCACAGCGCCGTCTCGATGGCCCGCTTGCGGTCGGCCTGTGCGGTGGGTTCCTGCTGCGTCATGGTGGTCCTTTCCTCGATTTGGTCAGTACATACCATAGCGTGGCGCATGGCGGCTCGCCAGAAAGGAGCGGGCGGAGGCTCGACGCGTGGCCGCACATAGCCGCATGGGGGAGCGGCCGTGCCGCGTTCGCCCATGCGCGAAGCCGCTGGATGGTGTGTCCACATTGCGTACGGGCTGCCCGGGGGAGGGGCGGCGGCACCGCCATAGCCGCGCAATCGCACCGTTTCAGGGGTAACGCCGGCACGCGCAGCCGGGCTTGCGGGCCACGAAACATGTTCGTAACGCAAGGTTCGAGCGGGTGAAATGCGCCGTCCTATGCTGGTGGACCGTAAGCATACTTCGAAAGGAGCGGTCCCGTGACCACACTCGAAACCAAGGCGGACGCCGAGGCCCTGATCAACAAGGAAGGCATTGAGTATGTCTCCGTGCGCTTCACCGACCTGATCGGTGTCCAGCAGCACTTCACCGTCCCGGCCAGCGAATTCCTCAAGGACGCGTTCGACGAGGGCATGCCGTTCGACGGTTCCTCCATCGAGGGCTTCCAGGCGATCAACGAGTCCGACATGAAGCTCGTCCCGGACATCACCACCGCTTACGTCGATCCGTTCCGCAAGCACAAGACGCTGAACGTCGCGTTCTCCATCGTCGACCCGCTCACCGATGAGCCGTACTCGCGCGACCCGCGCCAGGTGGCCGCCAAGGCCGAGGCCTACCTCAAGTCCACTGGCATCGCCGACACCGCCTCCTTCGCCCCCGAGGCCGAGTTCTTCATCTTCGACAAGGTCCGCTTCGGCAACGACATGCGCGGCTCCTTCTACGAGGTCGACTCCATCGAGGCCCCGTGGAACTCCGGCCTGGACGTCGAGGAGGACGGCACCCCGAACATCGGCTTCAAGAACCGCGTCAAGCGCGGCTACTT
>JAXJQE010000224.1:0-19760 GCA_036311305.1 Bifidobacterium sp. | reverse complement strand
GGCCGCCGCGACCGCCGCGCCGGACCCGACGCTCAACGACGTCACCACCACCGCGCTCGCCAACCTCACCGCGCTGCAGCAGCAGGGCGGCGACGGGCTCATCACGAAGGACCTCACGCTCAGCAGCGAGCAGCGCGCGGCCATCGACGCGGCCGTCGCGGACATCACCGCCGCCGGCTACCAGGTGTCGTTCACCGCGGTCGACATGGCCACGGGCGGCGCGCTGAGCGAGGGCGGCGACGTCATGCGCTACTCGGCGTCGTCGATCAAGGCGCCGTACATCGTCGCGCTCGCGCAGACCGGCACGATCGACCTCGACAAGGTCGCCGCCGGGCAGGCCGGCGACCTGACGGACCTCGTCACGAACACGCTCACCGTCTCCGACAACGACTCGTACGCCACGCTCGTGCACCGCTACGGCACCGACCCGTTCGTCAAGTGGAAGGACGGCGTGGGCATGGCCGACGGGCAGGTCGGCGACTACGGCGACCTCGACACGCTCGACCTGGCGCGCATGTGGACGATGACCTACGACTTCCTGTTCGCCGACTCCCCCGCGCGCGGCGGCACCGCGAGCGCGTCGGCGCGCGCGTGGCTGGCCAAGCAGATGGTCGGCTCGCTCAACTCGTCGATCGACGAGTCCAACTACGGCAACGACCTGACCGTGTACTCGAAGGCCAGCTGGATCAACGGCGACGGCGGCTACTACGCGCTCAACGACGGCGGCATCGTCGTGCCGTCCGGCGCGAGCGACCTGTCCGACAAGCCGCAGGGCGCGGTCATCGCGATCCTGTCCAACGCGTGCGGCCGCAACGACCTGCTGCAGCCGCTCGCCGCCGCGCTGCGCGACGCCGTCGGCACCGTGCCGACGACCACCGCCGACACGACGGACGGCACCGCCGCGACGACCGGGGGCCCGACTGACGGCACCGCCGCGACCACCGAGGGCACGACGACCGAGGCGACGGACGGCGCCGACGACGGCCAGGGCGCGGCGCTGGCGTGGAGCGAACGGTAAAAATTGGGCAAAACCGGCCGGGGTGGACAACGGCGTCCACATATTGTGCAGGCTTCGTAATACATCGTGGCGCATCTATGGTGCCGACGCCTTATGTTTCCTACCATCGGGGATAGCGAATACTGATACCGATGGGGGAAAGGTAGGGCACACCACCGTATGAAGCAACACCCACGCACCACCGCGGGCGCGGTCAAGCGCGCCCGCATGCGCTATTGGAGGCGCGTCGTCACGCTGGCCATGGGCGCCTCGATGCTCGCGGCGCTCGCCGTGCCGGCGAACGCCTTCGCCACCAACATGCACGCCGGCGACGCGGACGCGTCCGCGTCCACGTCCACGTCGCAGACGCAGCAGACCACCACCGACACCGACACCCAGTTCCCGGACCTCACTGGCGAGGAGGGGACGGACGTGTCCGGCGCCGACGGCTCGAGCCCGACCAACGGCACCGACGCCGCCACGGGCGGCAACGCCGCGGACGCCAATGGTTCCAGCTCCGACAGCCCTGCGACCGTGTCCGGCGACGCGGCCGACGGGGACACCGTCGACGTCGACGTCGCCGGCCCGGAGGCCGCGGCGCAGGACGCCACCGACTTCCCGCTCGCCGGCGACGAGTTCGAGCTGAACGGCACCGAGGGTGCCGAGGGCCTGCTCGCGGGCGACGGCACGTCGGCCGACGGGCTGCTTGCCGGCACCGACGAGTCCGGGGACGAGGGGCTCATGGCCGGCGTCGAGGAGCCGGTGCACGAGATCGTCGACCCGGAGGACCTCGACGAGGAGACCGTCATGTCCGTGCGCAACGACGGCGCCTGGACGATGGGCGTGACCACCGAGTTCGACTTCGAGGGCATGGTCACCGAGGTGATCGAGGGCACCGAGCGCCTCGACGAGGACGCCCACCCGTGGTCGGCGGACGAGGAGTACCCCGACTCCGCGCCGTCGGTCATGCCGGCGGTCCTCACCGACGAGATGCGCGCGCAGATCAAGGCCGAGAACGAGGCCCGCAAGGCCGCGGAGGAAGCCGCGCGCCAGGCCGCCGAGGAGGCGCGCCTCGCCGCCCAGGAGGCGGCCGCCAAGGCCGAGGCCGAGGCGAAGGCGTAGGCCGAGGCCGACGCCGCCGCCGAGATCGCGGCCGCCGAGGCGCTCGCCGCGCAGGCGGCCATCGAGGCCGCCACGGTCAGCGCGCCGGAGACGGTCGTCGGGGCGCAGTCGGACGTCACCGCGACGCCACTGTCGGGCGTGCGCGTGGTGAGCAACCCGACCAACACCGGCGACTCCGGCAACGCCTACCCGTACGGCCAGTGCACCTGGTGGGCCTACGAGCGGCGCAAGCAGCTCGGCCTGCCGGTCGGCTCCTACTTCGGCAACGGCGGCATGTGGGGCGCGAGCGCCAGGGCGCTCGGCTACCTGGTGGACAACCAGCCGCAGGCCGGCGACATCGTCTCGTTCGCCCCGGGCCAGAACGGTGCCGACGGCTACTACGGCCACGTCGCCGTGGTGGAGAAGGTGAACGCGGACGGCAGCATCGAGATCAGCGAGATGAACGTCGTGGGCGTGGGCGTCAAGTCCACCCGCACGATCGGCGCCTCCTCGGTCCCGAACCTCCAGTTCATCCACTGATTCATCCACTGATCCGGTCCGTTTTCGTCCCATTTCGTCCCATTTCGTTATAGGGGGCACCGCCCGGGTTATAGGGGGCACCAAAACGGCGGGACCCCGGGTATGAACCGCGGAATATCGCGGTTCATACCCGGGGTCCCGCCGTTTTGGTGCCCCCTATAACCCGGGCGGTGCCCCCTATAACATTGGGAAGGTCGTCGGGAGGCCCTGGGAGGCCCGGGAGGGGCCGGAAAGGGGCCGGAAGGGGCGCCGGCCGCCCTTGTGGATCTGGGTTGGTCGGGCGGCGGGCCTCGGCGCTCAGTGCATGAACGTCTTGGCGAGCTTCTTCTTGTCCGCGGTGAAGGGCGGGTAGCGGAAGTCGGGGTCGACGAAGGTGGCGTGGTCGATCGTGCTCTTGTAGTGCGTGAACGTGTCGAAGCCGACCTTGCCGTGGTAGGCGCCCATGCCGGAGTTGCCGACGCCGCCGAAGCCCATGTGGTTGTTGACCAGCTGCACGCAGCAGTCGTTGATCGCGGCGCCGCCGAACTGCACCTCCTGCAGGACGCGCTGCTGCACGGCCTTGGACTGCGAGAAGATGTAGCACGCCAGCGGGTGCTCGAAGTGGTCGATGATGCCGAACGCGTCGTCGAGCGAGCGGTACGTGATGACCGGCAGCACGGGGCCGAAGATCTCCTCGCCCATGACCGGGTCGGTCAGCTCGACGTCGTCGAGGATGGTCGGCTCGATCTGCAGCGTGTCCGGGTTGCCGTGGCCGCCGGTGACGATGTGCGACTGCGGGCCGCGGTTCTCGATCAGGCCCATGACGCGCTTGTAGTGCTTCATGCTGATCATGTGCGGCCAGATCGGGCTGGTCATCGGCTCGTCGCCGTACCACTCGTGCCACGTGTCCTTGATGCGCTGGACGAGCTCGTCGGCGATGTCCTCCTGCGCGAGCAGGTAGTCGGGCGCCACGCAGGTCTGGCCGGTGTTGATGGTCTTGCCCCAGGCGATGCGCTTGGCGGCCACCTTGAGGTCGGCGTCGGAGTGCACGATGCACGGGCTCTTGCCGCCCAGCTCGAGCGTGACCGGCGTGAGGAACTTCGCGGCGGCGCCCATGACGATCTTGCCGACGTGCGGCGAGCCGGTGAACATGATGTAGTCCCAGCGCGTGTCCATGATCCAGTCGTCCATGTGCGGGGTGCCGAGGATGCCGCAGACGAACCGCTCGTCGAAGGTCTCCTTGGCCATGCGCACCATGATCGCGGCGGTCGCCGGCGCCTCGCGCGCCGGCTTGAACGCCACGCAGTTGCCGGCGGCGATGGCGTCGACGATCGGGATGAGCGCGAGCTGCAGCGGGTAGTTCCACGGCGAGAGCACGACGACGACGCCGTACGGGTACGGGTACACGGTGGACGTCGACTTGAACATGCTGATCGGCGTGGGCACGCGCGTCGGCGTCGACCAGGCGTCGACCTTCTTGAGGCACAGGTCGATCTCCTCGTACACCTCGCCGAGCTCGGTGATGTAGCTCTCGTACGCGCACTTGCCAAGGTCCTGGTGCAGGGCCTTGAGCACCTCGGTCTCATGGTCCTTGAGCCAGGTCTTCATGTTGCGCAGGGCCTGCTTGCGGTGCTTGACGTCGCGCGTGGCGCCGGTGCGGAAGTAGTCGCGCATGTCCTCCGCCTGCTGCTGCACGGCCGCGAGCGTCGGGAACGGCCCCGGGTCGACGGCCACGGCCGCCGGCGTCGGCGCGGCGCCCTTCTTCTTCGGTGACGGCTTCTTCGGTGACGGCGTGGACTTCGCGCCTGTTGCGTCTTCGCTCACGATGGGCCTCGATTCCTTGCGATGCATTGCCAAAGTTGGCGCCCATTGTAGGGCTGCCGCCAAAAGCGCGTCCCGCGAATAGGCCCGAGGCGCAAGCCCACCCCTCCCGAACGTTATAGGGGACACCTCCCTCGTTATAGGGGGCACCTCAAAGCCGAAACCCCGAGTACGAGGGGCGGAAAATGGCCCTCGGTACTCACGGTCTCGCGATTGAGGTGCCCCCTATAACGAGGGAGGTGCCCCCTATAACAAAAGGGACGAAAATGGGACCAATTTGGGCGCCTGAGAGGGTGTCCCGGGCTGCGGGAGGCTCAGTCGCGGTCGAACATCGCGGTCAGCGCCCAGAGGATCGAGACCACGTCGATGCCTTCCTGGAGGAAGGCGCCCACCACCACGGGGATCAGGTTGAACGCGGCGCACACCATGCCGATCAACGCCAGAGTCAGGCCCGTGATGACGGCCTGCAGCATGACGCGCTTCGTGTGCCGCGCGATGCGGATCGCGCGCGGCACGCACTCGATGTCGTCGTCCATGATGACGACCTGCGCGCTCTCGGACGCGGCAGTCGACGTGCCGTCGGTCATCGCCACGCCGATGTCCGCCACCGCGAGCACCGGCGCGTCGTTCACGCCGTCGCCGACCATCATCGTGATCGGCCGGTGCATCGACTCCCCCAGCAAGCGGGTCATCACGCGGTCCCACCACGGGTCGGGCCCGCGGTCGGCCTCCTCGGCGGCGTCGCGCACGGCGGCGACCTTGTCCTCGGGCAGCAGCCCGTAGCGCACGTCGCTGATGCCCACCTCGTTCGCGATGATCATCGCGGACGCCTTCTTGTCGCCGGTGACCATGGTCAGCTCGTCGATGCCCAGCGCGCGCAGCTCGTCGATCGAGCGGCGCGCGTTCGGCCGCGGCACGTCGCGCAGCACGATGCGCGCGACGAGCGTGCCGTCGACGGCGATGTACGTGGCCATCTCGTCCGGGTAGAGCGGCTGCGGCCACAGTTTCGCGGCGTCGCGGTCCGCCTGCTCCATCGCCTTCTCGTTGGCCTCCGCCTCCTGGGCGTTGTGCGACGTGCGCGACGCGACCTCGCTGCCGGTGACGTACGCGTAGCGGCCGACGCGCACCGCGTGGCCGTCGACGGTGCCGGTGACGCCCTTGCCCGCGTCCTCGACGATGTTGCCGACGACCGGGTAGTTCGTCATCGGGTCGGGCAGGTCGTGCCCGGCCGTGCGCGGGTTGCGCCGGCCGGGCTGCGCGGCCTGCGGCATGCGGTGCAGCCGCTCCATGGCCTCCTTGCCCGCCTCGGTGATGCCCTTGGCGAGCACGTGCACGGAGTAGCTCTCGACGACGCCGGCCATGAGCAGGATCTCGTCCTCGGTGAGGCCCGCGGGCGCGTCCTTCGACTTCTGCACGCCGACGACGCGCGGCTGCTTGACCGTGAGCGTGCCGGTCTTGTCGAAGAACACGTGCGTGACGCGGCCGAGGTTCTCGAGGATATCCTGCGCCTTGATGATGATGCTGTTCTTCGCGAGGCGGCCGGTGCCGGCGACGTACGCGACCGGCGCGGCGATGAGCAGCGGGCACGGCGTGGCGAGCACGAGCACCTGCGCGAACCGTAAGGGGGTGCCGGAGACCCACCAGGCGATGCCGGCGATGAGGAACGAGACGATGGTGAACGGCACGGCGAGCATGTCCGCGGTGCGCACGACGGCGGCGCGCGACGTCTGCGCGGACTTGACGAGCTTGAGGATCTGCTGGTACTGGGAGTCCTCGGCGAGCGACGTCGTGCGGATCATCATCGTCGTCGAGCCGTTGATGGAGCCGGAGAGCACGTGCGCGCCGGAGAACACGGTGCGCGGGACGGGCTCGCCGTTAATGTTGCTCAGGTCGAGCGTGGCGGAGCCGCTCAGCAGCGTGCCGTCGACGGGCACGATCTCGCCAGGCAGCACGATGAGCACGCTGCCGAGCTTGACGTCGGCGACTGGGACGGTGACGAAGTGGCCGTTGCCGGAGTCGATCTCCTTGCCCTGCGCCTGCGCCTCGGCGATGTCCTCCTGGACCTGGCGGAAGCCTTCCTCGTCGGGCTGGCCGTGCTCGCCGGTGACGCCGGGCAGCGTGACGACGTGCGCCTGCTGCGGGGCGCCCTTGATCAGGGCGGTGAGGTTGCTGCTGGCCTTCGACTGCGCGTACGACTCGATGGCGTCGCCCGACGCGACCATGAGGGCGACGGCCCAGGCGGCCCAGTACTGCTGGACGCAGACGGTGGAGGCGAGCGCGACGACGGCGAGGATGTCGGCGCCGACGTGGCCTTCCTGCCAGCTCTTGATGATCTCCTTGACGCTCAGGAAGATGGTCCAGGCGACGAGCAGAATGACGATCCACTCGCCCACGCCGGGGTCGAAGGCGCCGGGAATGGCGGGCCAGGGATGCCACTTGGGGATGAGGGCCAGCGGGATCGCGGCCACCACCACGAGGGGGAGCAAGGGCACTTCCTTGCAAAGATCGATGATTTTCCTCATCGCATCTCCTTACGGTCGGTATCGTAACCGCGCGTGGGGCCGGCCCCTGATGCTGTTGCGGGGCGCCCATGCGCGGGTGCAATTCACGCCTTGTTTTTATGTCCCCACCGTTGCCTTCCGCTGGCTTGCGGACCGCACTCGATACACGGCGTAAAAAGATAGCTTCTGTCTTCAGTTGTTGCGGTTCCCGAGCGTACCATACCGGTACGGAACCGGCGCGCCGCCCACCCTCAGGGCATAAGCGGCGCCGCAGCAGGACCTCGACGCGAAAAGGGCGGGGCGCCCCTCGTCGAGAGAGGGGCGCCCCGCCCTTTTTCGCGCTCAGGCGGCGCGGTTTACCACCAACCGAAGGGGTCGGTCAGACCGTTGCTGCCGTTCTGCTGCTCCTGCTGGCGCTGGCTGTTCGAACCGGAGTCGCCCTCGGTGCCGGAGTCGCCGTTCGAGTTGCCGGAGTTGCCGGAGCTCGAGCCGGAGTCGGAGCGGTTGGAGCCGTTGACGGCGGACTCGGCCTGGTCGAAGGTGACGTCGACCTCGATGGTCTTGCCGTCGCGCACGATCGTCAGCTTGGCGGTGGAGCCCATCGCCGCGGCGCGCACGAAGCCGAGCAGCGAGTAGTTGTTCGACACGGACAGGCCGTTGAAGCCCACGATCGCGTCGCCGGCCTTGATGCCGGCCTTGGCGGCCGGGCCGCCGGAGACCACGGACTGCACGATGGCCGCGCCACGGGTGACGCCGTCGGCGGTCACGGTGCCGGACTTGATGGTCACGCCGAGCGCGACGTGCTGCACCTTGCCGTCCTTGATGATCTCCTCGGCCACGCGCTTGACGAGGTTCGACGGGATGGCGAAGCCGATGCCGATCGAGCCGGCCGTCTCGGAGCTGGTGGCCGTCGAGGCGATCGAGGAGTTGATGCCGATGACCTGGCCGGCCGCATTGAACGTCGGGCCGCCCGAGTTGCCGGGGTTGATGGCCGCGTCGAGCTGGATCGCGTTCGTGACGATGGCGGTGTTGTCCTCGTCCATGACGGTCACCGGTCGGTTGAGCGCGGAGATGATGCCGGTGGTCACCGAGCCGTCGTAGCCCAGCGGGTTGCCGATGGCCATGACCGCCTCGCCCACGGCGAGGTCGTCGGAGTCGGCGAACTCGATGGTCGTCAGGTCGCTCGGCGGGTTCTTCAGCTTGATGACCGCGAGGTCGGTGGTGGCGTCGGAGCCGACGAGGTCGGCCTCGTAGATGTCGCCGTTCTCGAGGTTCACCTGGATGGACTTCGCGCCGGAGATCACGTGGTTGTTCGTGATGATGTGGCCATCCTTGTCGAGGATCGCGCCGGAGCCCTTGGCCTCGCCGTCGCTCGTCTCGACGGTGATGGCGACGACGCCGTTGCCGACCTTCTTGTTGACGGCGACCCAGTTGGGCACCTCGTCGGTGCCCAGCGCGGCGCTGCCGGAGCCGCCGCCGTTGGACAGGCTGGACACGCTGCCGGTCGTCGGCACCTTGACCCAGCCGCTGGTGATCGCCGCGTACCCGAGGCCCAGGCACAGCGCGGCGGCGACGAGCGCGGCGATGACCGCGACGACGACGTTGCTCGCCGTGCGCGGCTGCTGCGGCGCCGGCTGCCCGGGCTGGCCGTACGGCGAGCCGGGCTGCTGCGGCGGCTGGCCGCCGTTGCCCTGGCCGTTGCCGCCGTGCTGCGGCTGGCCGGGCTGGGCGCCCTGCGCGGGCTGCCCGTACGGGTACTGCTGCGGGTTCTGCTGCTGGTTCGGGCCGTAGCGGTACTGGCCGTTGTTCTGGCCGTTGTTCTGCGGCACGTTCTGGTTCTGGTCCTGGAACGGCAGGCCGAACAGGCCCATCGGCTGGGTGGGCTGCTGCTGGTCGTCGTTCTGCTGCGCCTGCGGGTACGCCGACTGGTGCTCCTCCTCGCGCTGCTGCTCGCGCACGGAGTCGGGCACCGGGCCGTACGCGCCGTAGTGCGGCGCCGGACGGTAGGTGCCGTTCGTCGACTCCGCGCTGTCCTCGCTCGTGTCGAACGCCGGGGCGGTGGTGCCGTCGTTGACGTACGCCTTCGACGCCGCCGGGATGGTCGTCGTCGGCTGCGCGTCCGCGTGGCGCGGGGCGGTCGACGGCGGGGTCGGGATCTGCGTGGTGGGGGTGGTCGCGCCGTCGGCGGCGTTGGTCGGCGCGGTCGCGTCCTGGGCGGCCGGCTTGGCGTCGTCATGCTGCGGCGACGCGTCCTGCCAAGGATGCTGCTGTTCGTCCGTCATGAACTCTCCGTTCTCGAATATGCGTCTCTGGGTATCACCGTACGGCCGCGCGGCGCAAGGCATGCCGGGTCACGCGTTCAGGTGAAGCACTGGTCCCTAGTTAAACCGCCAACGCTTGAAGTTTCCTGAACGTTGTCAGAGAGAAAAAATCCAATTATGTCGACGTTTCCTCCATTCCTTCCTTCGGTGCCTCACCGCCGCACCCCTATCTGGCCTATTGTGCGATGGATTTCGGCATTCCCGGCGCCTCCGGCCACCGGAAACCCGCCCTGTCGGGGCCGCGGAGGGCCCGGTGCGCCGAAATCCATCGCACAATAGGCCAGATAGTCCGCCACTTCGGGGCGCTCCCCTAAAGTGGGGCGCATGACGAATCTGCTTGAGCATCCCCGCGGGGCCGAGCCGGGCAAGCCCGGCGACCGCTCCGCCTTTTCCTTCGAACAGCGCACCCGCCTGCCCGACTCCCCCACCGGCAAGGGCCGCGGCGGCGCGCGCTACGGCCGCACCGGCGTCATCCACACCCCGCACGGCGACATCAACACCCCCGCCTTCGTGCCCGTCGCCACACAGGCCGCCATGAAGGGCGTGCTGCCCGAGGACATGAAGAAGCTCGGCGCGCAATGCCTGCTGTCGAACGCGTTCCACCTCTTCGAGCGCCCCGGCCCGGAGATCCTCGACGAGGCCGGGGGCCTCGCGAAGTTCATGAACTGGGACGGCCCCACCTTCACCGACTCCGGCGGCTTCCAGGTGATGTCGCTCGGCGTCGGCTTCAAGAAGACGCTCGCCATGGACGTCACCGGCATGAAGTCGGACGAGGTCATCGCCGAGGGCAAGGAGCGCCTCGCGTTCGTCGACGAGGACGGCGTCACCTTCAAGTCGCCGCTCAACGGCGACCTCCACCGCTTCTCCGCGGAGATCAGCATGAACATCCAGCACGAGCTCGGCGCGGACATCATGTTCTCGTTCGACGAGCTGACCACGCTCATGAACACGCGCGCGTACCAGGAGGAGTCCGTCGAGCGCACGTTCCGCTGGGCGAAGCGCTGCGTCGCCGAGCACCAGCGCCTGACCGCCGAGCGCGTCGGCAAGCCGTACCAGGCGCTCTACGGCGTCGTGCAGGGCGCGAACTACGAGGATCTGCGCCGCCGCGCGGCGTCGCAGATCGGCTCGCTCGACTTCGACGGCGTCGGCATCGGCGGCGCCATCGAGAAGCGCATCATCGGCGACATCTGCGTGTGGATCTGCGACGAGATGCCGGAAAACCGGCCGCGGCACGTGCTCGGCATCGCCGCCGTCGACGACATCTTCGCGTGCGTGGAGAACGGCGGCGACACGTTCGACTGCGTCGCGCCCGCGCGCTGCGGCCGCAACGGCGCGATCTTCACGCGCGACGGCCGCTACAACATCAAGCGCGCCGCCAACAAGCACGACTTCGGGCCGCTCGAGGAGGGCTGCGACTGCTACACGTGCACGCACTACTCGAAGGCGTACGTCGACCACCTGCTGCGCTCGCACGAGATGAACGGCAACACGCTCGCCACGATCCACAACGAGCGGTTCTTCGTGCGCCTGCTCGACGAGATCCGCGCGTCGATCGACGGCGGCTACTTCGACGAGTACCGCGACGAAACGCTGGCGCGCTTCTACGCGAACGGCTCGCGCGGATAGGTGGCCGCGCTGGCCCCGTCTGAGTTTTTGGCACACTGCCTGCCAAAACCTCGGACGGGAAGGACACCTCGTCTGGGTTTTTGACAGGGAGGCTGCCAGAATCCCAGACACAGGCTGCTGGGCGCCTGTGGTTTCGGCACCCTGTCTGCCAGAATCCAGAATCGACGGCCGCGACACGCCGTATTGCGCGAATCGCGCATGTGGTGTAAGTTAGTCACTTGTCTGCGAGCGTGGCGGAATGGTAGACGCGCTGTCTTCAGGTGGCAGTGAGCGTATGCTCGTGCGGGTTCAACTCCCGCCGCTCGCACTACAGAAAAACGGCTAGATTCCAACGGTTTCTAGCCGTTTTTCATACCCCGAACGGGGGCCGTGAGAACATTTTGAGAACATTGAACCTAAACGTCGTCTAGATTGAACTCGCCGGCGCCCTCTGCCGTGTCCGCCATTGCCGCCGCGATCTCGCCGGCCGCCGCGTCCTCGGTGCGGTGAATGTCATCTATCTGCTTGGCAACGTCCACCAAAGAGCGGCTAATGGGCGCTATGGCCGTGGCCGGCGTGTCCTCGGCCATGAACACGGCCATGAGGCGGTCCCGCACGACGCGTAGCACGTCAATAAACCGCCCGTCGGCCATGGTGGCGAACATATCCGCGTCAAGGTCGTGGGGACGTTTTTTCGTCGCCCTGTGGGCCTTACGTTTACGGTAGGCGGCTTGCTTGCATGAGTCGCTGCAATAATGAGCCGGCCTTCCCTTGCCATAATGGGCCTTGAGGGGCTTGCCGCACTGTTCGCAATTCATGGTTCAAACCGCCTATTAACGTAACAATTTTGTTCGGTTGGGGATATATTGGCACTGCACCCGAGGTTGCTTTTGGGGCCGGCCGGGGGACTCTCCCCCCACGGCCGGCCGGCTAGTCACCAAAGAGTGCCGACTGCAAGGCGTTTGTCTGTGCCGGATACGCGGGCACGGTGCCTTGGTCGGGCATGCCCTGTGGTTTGGGATGCGCGTATTGGTCTAGATCGTGAGCGAACCGCATGGCACTATCCTCATCGGTGCATCCTTGCAGCAGTTCGGCGGGGACGCCGGTGCGCTTGCTTACCTTGGCGAGCATGGCCGCCTTTGCGTCGGCCGCTTCCCTCTCTGCCTTGTAGGCGCGTAGGGCCTCAAGCTCTGCCGCGTCGTCTGTGGGCGCTGTGGGGTTAGTGTCGGCCATTGCGCACGTCCTTCGGGGTGGGCGTCTTAGGCGTGGTCAGGGCGGCCACTAGGGCCTCTAAGTTATCCGAGATACGGCAGAGCGCTTCCAACTGGATTAGTGTCGCTTGGGTGGCGAGCTGATGGTGGTCAAGCGCGTTTTGCAGCTTGTAGGCCATGGTGTGCATGTGTTCCGCTTCCTTATTCAAGAGGTTTTCAAACCATTCGGCGGTTTCCTTAATCACTTCGCCTTCCCTTCGGTGGTGTGGACGATGGCGAGACGGTCGGAGTGGATGACGCCCCATCCGCTACGGAACGTGCCACGGATGGCGTAGGCGTCCGACTCGAAGTAGCGTTGATCGCTGCCGGACAGGGACACGGCGCCCACGGCGCTGATGATGTCCGTGCGGTCGATGATGGCGAGCGCATTGTTCGGTGCCATCTTGTTAATCACGATGGGAATGCCGTAGAGCATGGGGGTAGGCGAGTCGGCAACCGACGGTTCGATCATGGGCCGCCCGTCGCTGAATTTCAGCAGCAGCAGCTGTGACCAGGTGGCATGGTTCAGGATGATGGCGGTGGGGCTGCCGCCGTTGGCCGCTACCTTGCCGAGGGCGGTCACGATGGGGTCCAATGCGTCGGTGATGGTGCCGCCGTCCACGGCGCCCACGGTGTTGAAAATGCCAATGGGTGCGCCGTTCGTGGCCGCGTCGGTGGCGGTGTTCTGCAGAAACACGGCGTCTGCCTTGTCGGTGATGGCCTGTGCCATTGAATCCGTGAGCATGCGCCGCACTTCGGACTCGCTATAGACTTCGTTGGTGATGGTTTCGATCACGGCGACTTTTCGTGTTTTGATGTTGAGCACGCTGAACTGTGCGCCGCCCTTTTCGATCTCTTCGCCCTCGGCTACGATGGCGGCCGCCGAGTCGGTGGAGATGTAGGGGACTCGCAAGGTGGCCGCGTCGCCTTCGATGGGCTTGCTAACGGTTGTTTGGGAGAGAATGAGGGCGTTCGGGATGGCTTGGGCGGGCGGGAACGCCTTGTCATCGTAGATGCCGGTGAGGGCGCTTGTGCTAATTCCTGTTACTGCCATGTGTGGCTCCTATGGTTGGCGAGCGCACATACGAAAAATGCCAGTAGGTGCGCCCGTGGTGGGGTGTGCCTACTGGCTACGGTCTGACTGCCGCCCGTCATCCGATTACGTGGTGGCGTCGCCGTCCATTGTATCCGTGTGGGGCGGGGGCTGCAAGGCCGCTAGGCGGGCTTCCAGCTGTGCCGCGTACTGTTTCCAGTAGCGTTTTTCTCGACGGTATTTCGCCGCCTCGGCGCTGAGTGATTGGATTGAGCGCTCATATTCCTCCCGCGTGCTCATATTTCCCCGACCACCATGTCGTAGGCGATTCGAGCCACACGGTCCAACCGTTCGGGCGTGTAGTCCGGGTGTTTCCGCTTCGCGCTTTCGTAGCATTGAGCGTAGAGGGCTATGCAGCATGCGTCACACTTGACGAACCCCGCGTAATTGTGGGTGATGTCATCGAACTTCTCGGCCATGCTCTGCTTCCATACCTTGCCGCATGCGGCGCGCGCGCGGCCGTCGGCGTCCCAGCTCAACACAGCGTGCAGTAGGTTGGGCGTGCCGCCCGTCTTGCGGGTATGCTTGGTCTTGGGTGCGGTCTGATTGTTATTGCTCATTGGTCGTACCTTTCCTAGGGGCGTCCGTGGTGTGGGCGCCCTTTTCCATTTGTGTCATGTGTTCGCGGATCGTGCGGGCGAGTAGTCGTAGGCTTTGGGCGGTTACGGCGTCCTCGGCGGGTGTGGTGTGGGTGATTCGTGGCGTGCGCATGTCCCTACCGTTGGCGAGCGCGTCGGATGCTTCCCTTATGAGGTCGAGGGCGATGCGTTCGGCGCGTGCCCGATGGTATGCGATGGCTGATGTTGGCATGGTGTAGGTCATTGCGGTTCCTTGTCTAGATCGTCGGCGGTCAGGTTGAGCGCGTCGTAGATGGCCGCGAGCTTGGCGTGCAGTAGGTTGTTTTCGACCTGTAAGCGGCGCACTTGCCGCCGGTAGCGTTCCATGCGGCCGGGGTGAGGGCGTCGGCGGGCGCGTCGGGGTTTTTCGGCGCCCATGGTCGCGGTTACTGTTGCCGTCTTGGCAACGGTTGCCGTGTCGGTGTCGGTTGTGGTCGTCATGGCCATGTCTGTGGTGCTGTGCGTGGTGTAGATGGGGTTAGGCATTAGTGGTGTCCTTGTCTGTTTTTTTGGTGGGTTGAATACTTCCGTTACTTTTATCGGAAGTATTGTCGGAAGTATTCGTTAGCCCTACTGCCGTAAGGGTTTTTGAATACTTCCGTGAATACTTCCGATGGAAGTAACGGAAGTATTCAAGTGGTGGTTTTAGGTGTCCGGTGGGGTGCGGGAGAGTCGCCATAGCATTGCACGGCCGGGCCCCTTGTGGTCGGGGTCCTTCTCGGTGACTATCCACGGCCCTGTGGCCGTCTCGCGGGCGTTCGTAAGCTGCCGCTTGGTGTATCCGTATTCGTCGGCCGCGTCGTGGGCGATGACCTTGAGCGGTGTGGGCCCATTGTCCTCTAGGTAGCCGGTCAGCCAGTCAAAAACCTCGCCATGCTCGGCACGCTCGGCCACTGTGCTGCCGGCCGTCTCATTGCGGTTTATGATCTCGCCTACCGAACGGTCGGTGGGCATGAGTCCCGCCACGACTGGCACGCTCATGGTCAGGCCGTCCGCCGTGGCAACGTCACGGCTTGCGAGCGAGTAAATCCAGCTTGAGCCCGCTGAGGGGGTATAGCTTGACTTGTCGAGCGTGGCGACACAATCGCCTGTTTCGTCGTCACGCGCTACAAGCATGAGCGAACGCACGGTGTCACGGAAGGCATGCGAACCGCTGATCTTGTCGGATGCGTATCCGCCGCCTTTGTTGAAATGCAGTATGCCCACCACGGCTATGTCAAGGTCCCTTGCGAGCGCTGCCAAGGGGTCCAGTGCGCCGCGCACGTCGTCTCTCTTGTTGGTGTTGCCGGCCATGGCTGAGGTTATGGGGTCTATGACCCATAGGCGGGCCCCACAGTTGGCGAGCGCGTCCCTCACGGTGTCGAGGTCCTCGGGGATGCGCACGCCACTCTCCAAGGGGGTGCCGTTGATCGTGTCGGCCATGTCCAAAAAACGCACGCGACTCATGTCGGCGCCGGCGGCCTTGAGGCGGGCCGCTTGCATGCCCTTGCCATCCTCGATAGCAGAGAATACGACGGGTTGCGGGCGGCCCTTGTAGTCGCCCGGAAGGGTGCCGCGCGTGACCATGGCCGCGTAGTGGATGCTAAGCGTGCTCTTGGAGACGCCGGCACGGCCCGCTATGAGCGTGATGACGCCGGTGGGTAGCATCGGCTCTCCCAAAAACGTGGGCCGTTCAATGCTGACGGTTGCCGCGTCGGTGAGTATGGCGTGGCGGCCGTCCGCGTTGATCTCGCCGGTGGCGGGGTCTACCGATGCGGGCGCACCTGTAGGTGTGGGCCGCTTGTAGGTGTCGCACGGGTCCACAGACGCGGGCGTGGCGGCCAGTTGGGCGGCCATGCCGTCCACCATGCGGGTAAATTCCTCCTCGGCCGTCCTTTGGCCGCCGTCGCGCGCGTCGGACACCATGGGCACGTACTGGGCGCGGATGGTCTCAATGGCCTCTAATGCGCCCCTGTGCCCCTCGGCGTGCATGTTGGCGAGCTTGTGCACGGCGTCCCTTGTGGTATCGTGTCGGCTTCCCTTGCGTCCCGGTGCGGCCGTCCACTTGCCTAGCGCGGTGGTTACGGCCTTGCACATTGGACCATCGGCCGGCCGGTTCAACGGGGTTGAACTAGTCGGGGTCGGGTTCAATCCCGCCGGCGTGTAGATCGCTTTGCACCATGCGTCCGGCAGATACGGCAGTTCGGACAATGAGGGTACGCCTGTTTCGTCGCCCGAGGGCGCGTACCACACGTACTGCCGCCCTGTGGGGTGCATGGTGGGCCATACGCATATCTGGCCGCCGTCTGCCCGGATGTCGATGCCGGCGGCCGGGGAATGCGCTTTTTGGCCCTTGTAGGCGTCGGGGATGCGGTACAGGTAGTGGCGGGCGGGGCTATCCTTGCCGCGTGCCGTGTTGGTGTAGGTGGCGGGTAGTTCGCCTAGATCGTGCTGCAATTGTCGGAAGGCGGTCACGCCGTCGGCGTCCTTTTTGTGGTCTGCTGCCGCGTCCACGTCGAGGGCGATGAACTCGCCGCCCACCAAACCGACGCCACACTGTGAGTACTTGGCGGCCATGCGGTCGTAGTCTGCTGCCGTCCATTCGGGCGCGTGCTGCCATGCCCTTGCGGCCGGGGTCTTGCGGCCGGGCCGGATGGGCACGGGGTAGAATCCGCGTAGCCTGTAGGCCCGGTACACGTCCTTGTATGTCTCCAATGGTCCAGCCTTTCAGAGCGTGCCACGGCCACGATGTGCGGCCTTGTGCTCGGCCATGATGGCGAGCGCGCGCGCCCTGGCTTGCGCGGTGTAGGCGTCGAGTCCGTCGGCGGCCCTATGCGCTTCCATGATTGTCTTGGCGGTGACTGGCTTCCATAGGCTTGCGTGGTTGTCGAGCCAGTGGGCGGTGTAGGCGTCGCGTTCCTCGCCGGTCATCTCTTGCAGCGCGTCGAACGTGCCCGTGCTGAACACGATCTCGGTCAGGAAATAGAAGAGTGTTTCATAGGCGGCGTGGTAGCGTCCCCACTCGCCGGCGGTCTTGAATCTCATGCTGTGCTTGCTCATTGGTGTGTCCTTCCCTAGTTTTCGGTGGTGTCTGCCGTGGCGTTGGTCTGCTCTTGCAGCCATGCGTCTATGTCGCTCTTGCGGTAGCGGATGAATCTGCCGCGCTTGAGGTAGGTGGGTCCGCTGTCGTTGTGTCGGCGTACCCCTAGGGCGTTCTCGCTTACGCCCAGGTAGGCGGCCGCTTCGGCGGTGGTCATGAGCACGTCGGCGGGGTCGGCCGCCCGGCTGATGCGCCATTGCAGCATGTCCCAAGCGTCGAGCTGTGGGGTGATGGTCGGGGCTTCCATTTGTGTTAACCTTTCGTTCAGTGTTGCAATATTTCTGCAACTGGGAGCAAGCCAGCACGATTCAAAACATCTTGCAACTGTGTACACGTTTTGCGGCGTGTCGCTGATAGGCTTACAAGCATGACGATTAATGAAACTGTGGGCTCTTGGCTATCTGTGATGCGTGCCACACATAGCCTTACAACCGAGCAGATAGCGGATGCAGCTCAAAAATATGGATGCAACTGGCACGGGTCCACCATTAGCAGCATGGAACGCGGGGGAAGCCGCGCCGACGCCCTCGGAAACATACTCATATTGCTCAGCGCCCTCAACGATCTAACAGGCGAAGAACTGACACTAGCCGACGCGCTAGGGGACGATTTCACAGCCGGCGGCAAGGCCCTTACAGGCATGACGGCCGCCTTGCAAGGCGAGCCAGTACACTTAACGCCCTACATCTATATCGAACCTTCCAAGGGGCGCCAACCGACTAGCGCCGAAAATCGCATGGCAACACGGCTAGGTGTTAAGCCGCCCGTTTTGGTGCGCAACGTAGATCGCCTCTATGGGCATTCAGTGGACGCCGAAGCGGCAGAACGCGCCGGCGAAGGCGCCACACCACAGAAACGTGGCCGGGAAACTCGCATAATCGAAGGCGAAGTAGCCGACGCCATAGCAAACGAACCAAGCATTATGGAACAACTGCAAGAGATGCTAAAGGACGCCGATGGACGCTAGCATTCAGCCCTATACGCTCACGTCCGGCAAGAAACAATACTATGTGAAATGGCGTGACGCCGACGGGAAACAACACACGAAACGTAGCTTCAAGACCAAGCGCGAAGCGAAAGACTTCGTTGCAGAACTCGCCACCGAGACGGCGGCCGGCACATGGGTAGATCCACAGAACGGCCGCACAACAGTAGGGCGGCTAGGCCCCACATGGTTGACATCGAAAAAAGGCACGGTCAAAGACAACTACTGGCATAACCTCGAAACCGCTTGGAGAGTGCATGTAGAACCACGGTGGGGCAAACGGCCGCTACGGTCCATACTGCACAGCGACGTGCAAGCATGGGTTTCCGAGATGGCGCAAGAGCGAAGCGCCACGACGGTGCGCCGCGCCTACGGGGTGCTATCCGAGATCATGGCAACCGCCATGGCAGACAAGCTAATCAAAAGCAACCCATGCGAAGGGATACGCCTACCCAAGCGCGAACCCGGACGGCGTGAGTACCTGACCTTGCAGCAAGTCCTCTCCCTTGCGGATGCCGCCGGCGAGTACAGGCCCTTGGTGTTGGTCCTCGCCTTGTGCGGGTTGCGCTACGGCGAAGCGCGCGCCTTGAGGGTGCGGGACATTGATTTCAAGGCCGGCCGCCTACAGGTCGCCGCGTCCGTGAGCCGCCGTGGCGGCCAGTACTTCGAGGGTGCGCCAAAGACGTGGGAACGGCGAAGCGTGCCGGCCGCCGCCTATGTCCTCGACGCCTTGCGTGACCATGTGGCCGGCCGGGATGCCGACGCCTTGGTGTTCGAGGGGCATTCTTCCGGCGGGTATATCGGGGACGTGACCAAGGGCGGCCGCAATTGGTACGCGCGCGCCCTAAAAGCGTCGGGGGTGCCGCCGTTGCGGGTGCACGATCTTCGCCATACGGCCGCGTCCATAGCCATATCCGCCGGCGCGAACGTCAAGGCCGTTCAAAGGATGCTCGGTCACCAAACGGCCGCCATGACCTTGGATACCTACGCCGATCTGTTCGACACCGACTTGGACGCCGTGGCGGCAAACATAGACGCGAAAATAACGGCCGTGAGAACATTTTGAGAACATTTCTACGAAAAACCCTCACAGTTCCCAAAATTGAACTATTGTGAAACAGTTCAAAACACTAAGGTCCACACATTGAACCACAGGTTACGACATGCCGTAGAGGGGGTTTCAACTCCCGCCGCTCGCACGAATAGCCGAAACGGCCGGAACCTCAACGGTTCCGGCCGTTTCGCGTATTGGTCCCAGGCCTCCCGCCGCCGGCCCCGTCATCGGGCGTCCCCACCGCCCCACCTCGTCAGTGGGGTACCCGGCAGTGCAGGCGGCGGCGGAGCCTACTCCCCCAACTTCGCGACGACCACCTCGGCCTCGACGGTCAGCTCGGTGACCGCGGACAGGTCGAGCCCGTCGACGTCGACGTGGAACAGCAGCGGGGTCATCGCGGCGAAGGCGCGCACGTCGTCGGGCGGCATCGGCATCGTGCGCGTGACCAGCTCGCGCGAGACGACGCGCGCGTGCGCGTCGACGAGCCCGAGCACGTCGGCGTTGTCGTAGCCGCCGCTGCGCAGCAGGCCGCCCGCGGCCTCGCGCAGCTGGATGTCGTGGCGCGGGCCGGGCACGACCTTCACGAGCGTCGCGCCGGGGGCGGCGACGCGCGCGAACTCAGCGAAATTGCTCGGCGAGAACACGTCGAGCACGCAGTCGATCGTGCCGTCCTGGAGGGGGATGTCGGCGAGGTTGCCGACGAACCAGCGCACGGCGTTCGCGGCGTCCGCGCGCGCGGCCATCTGCACGCTGTCGCGCGCGAGGTCGAAGGCGAACACGCGCGCGGGGTCGGCGGCCGACGCGCCATCGCGCGGGG
>JAXJQE010000223.1:0-10033 GCA_036311305.1 Bifidobacterium sp. | reverse complement strand
GGACATGTCCGACGACCGCGGGCCGCGCGTTTCGCGTATGCGGCAGGCAGTGCCCTACTTGAGCAGTTCGGCCACGCGGTCCGCGATGGCCTGGGCGGCGCCGTCCTGCTCGATGGCGACCTTGTTGTCGCCGTTGCGGTCGCGCACCTCGATGGTGCCGTTGTTGACGGTGTCACGGCCGGCGACGGCGATGATCGGCACGCCGAGCAGCTCGGCGTCCTTGAACTTGACGCCCGGGGAAACCTTCTTGCGGTCGTCGTAGATGACCTCGAGTCCGTGGCCCTCGAGCTCGCCGACGAGACGCTCGGCGGCCTCGAAGGCGGCCGGGTCCTTGCCGGTGGCCACGACGTGCACCTGGGCGGGGGCGATGTTCGCCGGCCACGCCAGGCCGCGCTCGTCGTGGTGCACCTCGGCGATGCACGCCATGACGCGGCTGACGCCGATGCCGTAGGAGCCCATCCACACGGGCACGGTCTTGCCGTTCTGGTCGAGCACCTTGAGGCCCAGCGCCTTGGAGTACTTCAGGCCGAGCTGGAAGACCTGGCCGATCTCCACGCCGCGCTCGAAGCTCAGGGGGCCCGAGCCGTCCGGGCTCATGTCGCCGTCACGCACCTCGACGGCCTCCACGGTGCCGTCGGCCTCGAAGTCGCGGCCGTAGACGAGGTCATAGTAATCGACATCCTGCTCGTCGGCGCCGGTGAACCACGCGGAACCCTTGGCGACGTGCGCGTCGATCAGGTAGCGCAGGTGGTCCTCGCCGGCCTGCGGACCGACGGCCATGGGACCGATGTAGCCGCGCACGAGCTCCGGGTGCGCCTTGAGGTCGTCCTCGGTGGCCTCCTCGATCTCGGAGGGGGCGAACTGCGCCTCGAGGCGCTTCATGTCCACCACGCGGTCACCGGGCACGCCCACGACGACGAGCTCGCGCCACGGTTCGTCGTGCTCGTCGTCCTCGGCGTGCTTGACGGCGATGACGACGTTCTTGAGGATGTCGGAGGCCTGCCAGTCGCGGCCGTCGGTGCGCGGCTCGTACTCGTTGGCGTACGCGACCATCGCCTCGATGCTGCCGGCGTCCGGGGTGGGACGCTTCGTGGCGGCCGGGGTGGCGGAGAAGTCGATGTCCTCGACGGCCGGGGTGCGCAGCGCCTCGACGTTCCACGCCTTGCCGGCGGGTGACATGGCGAAGGTGTCCTCGCCGATCGGCATCGGGGCGAGGAACTCCTCAGAGGCGGAGCCGCCCATCGGGCCGGACATGGCGAACACGGGGACGTAAGGCACCTGCAGGCGCGTGAAGATGCGTTCGTAGGCGGCGCGCTCGTCCTGGTAGCAGCGCTTGAGGCCCTCCTCGTCCACGGTGAAGGAGTAGGAGTCGGCCATGATGAACTCACGGCCACGGATCAGGCCGGCGCGCGGACGGAACTCGTCGCGGTACTTGGTCTGGATCTGGTAGAGCGTCACCGGCAGGTCCTTGTACGAGGAGTACATGTCCTTGACCAGGAGCGTGAACATCTCCTCGTGCGTCGGCGCGAGCAGGTAGTCGGCCTCGTGGCGGTCCTTGAAGCGGAAGATGTTGTCGCCGTACTCCTCCCAGCGGTGGGTGGCTTCGTACGGCTCGCGCGGCAGCAGCGCCGGGAAGTGCACCTCCTGGCCGCCGATGCCGTCGATCTCCTCGCGGATGATGGCCTCTATCTTGTTCAGGACGTTCAGGCCCAGCGGCAGCCAGGTCCAGATGCCGGGCGCGGCCTTGCGGATGTAGCCTGCGCGCTGCAGGAGCTTGGCCGAATCGACGTCGGCGTCGGCGGGGTCTTCGCGCAGGGTGCGCAGGAACATGGTGGACATACGGAGAGCTTTGGTCATGCGTCCCAACCTACTCAGCCGAGCCGACGAGGGCGGGGATGCGTGCGCTCCTCACTTGTCGCTGTCGGAGCGCTCCTGGACGTCCTCCTCGAGCATCTCCTCGTTCACGGAGTGCGTCGGGTAGACGAAGATGAGCAGCATGCACACGCAGCCGATGAGGTAAAGGATGTCGCACATGTCGATGGTGCCCAGGGTGACGACCTTGTTGGGCACGAGCAGGCCGACGACCATGACGACCATGCCCACGACGGGCAGCACCTGCCACACCCACGGGTTGGGCGCGTGCTCGCGCGTCTTGGCCTTCACGGAGAGGTTGTAGAAGGGGATGATGAACATCAGGCCGCCGACGATGGTCAGCAGGTCGGACAGCTTGATCCAGTCCCACAGCGGCACGGGCGCCGAGTTGTACATGACGAACGCGACGAACAGGATGAGCGCGCCGATGCCGGCGACGATGTACGACGAACGATGCTGCTTCATGGCTACTCTCCTCCCGGGCCCCGCGGACCCTTGCTCTGCGGACTGCCAACCATTCTAGCCAGCGGCCACTTGCCATGCGCGAGGTTACGCGCGGCGCCTGACGGCGACGTCGCGTCTCCTCAGAACAGCTCGCCCTGTCCGAACTCGTCGGCCTCCTCGTACGGGCCGAAGGCACCGGCGCCAAGCTCGGCGAGCTGCGCGGCGGCCGCGTCGGAGCGGGCGCGCAGCTCGCCGTCGAGGCGCACGGCGTCGTCGCTCACCAGGAACATGCGCTCGTGCACGCCCGCCAGGAACAGGCCGTCGAGCCGCTCCACGCGCGAGAGCGCCACGTAGCCCATGCCGGGGGCGAAGGTGCGCGAGAGGTCCATGACGGCGCTGTCGAGCGTCATGCCCTGCGACTTGTGGATGGTGATCGCCCATGCACAGCGCAGCGGCACCTGCGAGACGGCGGCGAGCACGCTCTCGCCGTCGGTCATCTCCCAGTCCGCGGGACGCATGGTCACCGTGTGGCCGTTCTCGAAGCGCACCACGGGCCAGCCGCCCTTGCGCTCGTCGGCGAAGGAGACGACGGTGCCGAGCGACCCGTTGACGTACTGGTGGTCCTGGTCGTTGCGCACGGCCATGACCTCCGCACCCTCCTTGAGCGTGAGCGTGTCGGGCGCGAGCATGTTGCGCTGCAGCCGTTCCACGAGGTGTTTCGGGCCGGAGCCGGTGGCGCGGAACACATGCGGCTCGGCGTCGATCTGCGCGAGCCGGCGGTCGTTGAGCTGGTCGGCCTGCCGGTTGACGGGGAAGAGCGTGACGGCCTGCGCACCCGGCTCGGGCCGCCGGCCCAGCCGGGTGAGCAGCAGGTCGCGGTCCGCGTCGTTGACGCGGCCCTCGCGGATGTCGGTGAGCACGCCGAGCAGCCGACCGTCGTCCTGGCGGTGCTGCTCGTCGAGGTAGCAGATGGTGGGCGCGAGCTCGCCCCACGCGAACGACTCGGTGACGAAACCGTCGGGGTCGAGACCGCGCGCCGCGTAGCGCTGGCGGTCGAGCAGCCACTCCGGCGACGGTGGCACGACGTCGCGGTTGCGCCCCGAGGCGGCGACCGGCGGCAGCTGGAAGAAGTCGCCGGAGAGCACGACCTGCAGGCCGCCGAACGGCCGCTCGTCATTGCGCAGCCGGCGGCACACCTGGTCGACCATGTCGAACAGCCACGCGTGCATCATGGACACCTCGTCGATGACGAGGATGTCCGTGGCGCGGATCTTCGAGCGGCGGCGCGTGCGGATGAGCTTGAGCAACCCCTCGGTGAGCACGGTCTCCACGCCGACGCCGCTCCACGAGTGGATCGTCTGGCCGTCGATGTGCGTGGCGGCGATGCCGGTGGAGGCGGTGACGGCCACGGACTTGCCGCGTTTGCGCGCCCCGCGCACGAACTGGTTGAGCACGTACGTCTTGCCGGCGCCGGGCGCGCCCGTGAGGAACACGTTCGCGCCGGCGTCGAGGATGGCGAGCGCCTCCGATTGCCGCATGGGGGTCCTTTCGCCCGCTCAGCCGAGCAGGTGGTCGATGGTGCGGATGACGCCCTCCTCGGTGTTGGCGGGCGCGAGGTAGCGCGCGGCGGCCTTGACGTCGGGGTGCGCGTTGGCGACGGCGAACGAGTAGTCGGCGTCGGCGAACATGGGCGTGTCGTTGAGGTAGTCGCCGAACGCGGCGGTCTGCGCGGGCGTGACGCCGAGGCGGCGCTGCAGCGCGCGCAGGCCGGTGCCCTTGTTGACGGAGGCGTCCATGATGTCGACCCAGTGCTTGCCGGAGACGACGTACTCGTACGGCGCGGCGATGTAGCCGAGCTCGCGCGCGGCGAAGGACTCGACGTCGCCGAAGTCGAAGATGGCGAGCTTGAGGATGGTCTCGTCCGCGTACGCGAGCGTCTCGCGCAGGTCGCCGACCTCCTTGAGCTTGCGGTAGTACTTGGCGCATTCGGCGACGAACGCGTCGTCGGTGCGCTGGATGTACGCGCTCTGCAGGCCGCAGACCACCAGGCCGATGTCCTCGGAGATCTCGTCGACCATGTCCATGGTGCGCCTGGCGATGGCGCTGTCCACGCCGTGGGTCTCGATGACCTGGCCGTCGCAGGTGACGACGTTGCCGTTCTCGGCGATGAAGCTCAGCGGCCGCTGCGCACGCCCGAACATGGACTGCAGCGTGGCCAGCTGGCGGCCGGAGGCGGGCACGAAGGTGACGCCATGCTGCTGGAGGCGGTCCAGCAGCGGCCAGAAGCCGGCGGGCAGCTGGCTGTCGGCGTCCAGCAGGGTACCGTCCATGTCGGCGGCGATGAGCCTGATGTCCACGGGCGCGGCGATGTCGTCCCAGTGCTGCTGTGCCACGCTCAGTCCTCGACGCTCAGCAGGCTGGTCTCGACGACCTGCCTGGAGATCTCGGCGGCGCGCTCGGCGGTGGGGCCGGGCTCGGGCACCATGACGGCGTCGCGGTAGTAGCGCAGCTCGTCGAGGGACTCGATGATGTCCGCGAGGGCGCGGTGGGCGCCGTTCTTCGGCGGACGGTTGTCGTAGACGGCCGGGTACCAGCGGCGCACGAGCTCCTTGATGGTGCTCACGTCGATGACGCGGTAGTGCAGGATTTCCATGAGCTCGGGCATGTACTTGTCGAGGAACTTCTTGTCCGATCCGACGGAGTTGCCGGCCAGCAGCGGGCGCACGCCCTCGGGGGTGAACTTCTTGACGTACTCGACGACGCGCTCCTGCGCCTCGGCGACCGTCAGGCCGTTGGCCCACTCGTTGATCAGGCCGGAGCGGGTGTGCATCTGGCGCACGAAGTCGTTCATGTGGGCGGCGGCGTGGAAGGACGGCTTGATGACGAAGTCGATGCCGTCGTCCAGCACCTTGAGGTTGAAGTCCGTGGGGACGACGGACACCTCGCACAGCTCGTCGTTCTCGATGTCGAGCCCGGTCATCTCGCAGTCGATCCAGATGAGCCGGGAGTCCTCCGGCGTGTACGTCTCGTCGTCGTGGCTGTCCACCATGTCGTGCCTCTTTCCGTGTCTGTTTCGTATCCGTGAATCCGACGTTCCAGTGTAACGCGACGTCTGTGCCGACCCGCGCGTTATAGGGGGCATCCCCTTCGTTATAGGGGGCACCTGAACGCCGCGACCCCGGGTACGAACCGCCATTTGTCGCGGTTCGTACCCGGGGTCGCGTCGCTTGGGTGCCCCCTATAACGAGGGAGGTGCCCCCTATAGCGTGGGGAAGGGTCAGCGGCTGGTGTAGTTGGGGGCCTCGACGGTCATCACGATGTCGTGCGGGTGGCTCTCGCGCAGGCCGGCGTCGGTGATGCGGATGAAGCGGCCGCGCTCGGGCATCTCGGCGATGTTGTGCGCGCCGATGTAGAACATCGACTGGTGCAGGCCGCCGATCATCTGGTAGAGCACCGCGTTGAGCGGACCGCGGTACGGGACCTCGCCCTCGACGCCCTCCGGGACGATCTTGTCCGAGCTGGTGACGTCGGACTGGAAGTAGCGGTCCTTGGAGTAGCTCTTCTTGCCGCGCGGGGCCATGGCGCCCATGGAGCCCATGCCGCGGTACAGCTTGTACTGCTTGCCGTGCAGCAGGACCTTCTCGCCCGGGGCCTCCTCGGTGCCGGCGAGCGTGCCGCCGAGCATGACCGAGCTGGCGCCGGCCACGAGGGCCTTGGCGATGTCGCCGGAGTAGTGGATGCCGCCGTCGGCGATGCAGGGCACGCCCGCGGCGCGGCAGGCCTGCGCGGCCTCGTACACGGCGGTCAGCTGCGGCACGCCGACGCCCGCGACGACGCGGGTGGTGCAGATGGAGCCGGGGCCCACGCCGACCTTGACGGCGTCGACGCCGGCGTCGATCATGGCCTGCGCGCCCTGGCGGGTGGCGATGTTGCCGCCGATGACGTCCACGCCGTCGAACGCGTGGTCGGACTTGATGCGGCGGATCATGTCGAGCGCGATCTTGGCCTCGCCGTTGGCGGTGTCGACGACGAGCACGTCGACGCCAGCCTCCATGAGGGCGGAGGCGCGCTGCCACGCGTCGCCCAGGTAGCCGATGCCGGCGGCCACGCGCAGGCGGCCCTGGTCGTCCTTGGTGGCGTCCGGGTACTGCTCGGTCTTCACGAAGTCCTTGACGGTGATCAGGCCGGTGAGGTGGCCCTCGGCGTCCACCAGCGGCAGCTTCTCGATCTTGTGCTTGGCCAGCAGCTCGTGCGCGTCCTTCTTGGAGATGTCGGACGGACCGGTGATGAGGTTCTCCTTGGTCATGACATCGCGCACGCGCAGGTGGTCGTAGTCCTCGGAGGGGATGAACCGCATGTCGCGGTTGGTGATGATGCCCACGAGCTTGTTGTCGCGGTCCACGACCGGCAGCCCGGAGATGTGGAACTTGCCGCACAGCTTGTCCAGGTCGGCGAGCGTGACGTCCGGGTTGACGGTCAGCGGGTCGGTGATCATGCCGGACTCGGAGCGCTTGACCACGTCCACCTGGGCGGCCTGGTCGTCGATGCTCAGGTTGCGGTGCAGCACGCCGATGCCGCCGTTGCGCGCCATCGCGATGGCCATCTCGGCCTCGGTCACCGTGTCCATCGCGGCGGACAGGACCGGCACCTTCATGGTGATGTTCTTGGTCAGGCGCGTGGAGGTGTCCACCTCGGACGGGATGATGTCCGTCTCGTTGGGCAGCAGGAGCACGTCGTCATAGGCCAGGCCCAAGGGGGCGAAGATGGGGGGAAGCGGGGCGTACGGGGACTGTTCGGTGAATTCAGGGTTAGTAGCCATGGACCCACTATATGGTTTTCGGCCGACGAACCGCCCGCGCCGTCCACGCGGCGGGACCGGCCGCGCGCATCGCGCCCGGCGCGCCGCGCGGACCTGGAACGCGAACCCCCTACTTGCGCGGACGCAGGTGCCGCGCGGGCGTCCAGCGGTGGCGCCGCTCCCCCGCCTCCGGCCCGCCGTCCGCGTCGTCCCCGGCGCGCCGCGGCAACCCCATCATGTCGTCCTCGCGCTCGATGCGCTCGACGTCCTCCTCGAAGCGGCGCTCGCCCTTGATGCGGCGCTGGATGTACGGCGAGAGCGTGGCCACGGCCAGCACGAACGCGATGACGCAGAACACCTCGAGCACGTGCCAGACGGTGAAGAACAGCAGCATGACGCAGCCGAAGGCGATGAGCGCGGCCCAGCCCCACAGGATGATGACGGCGCCCTGCACGGTGTGCCCGATGCGCAGCATGCGGTGGTGCAGGTGCATGCAGTCGGGGTGCATCGGCGACTGGCCCTTGCGCAGGCGCCTCACGATCGCCATGACCATGTCCAGCATGGGCAGGAACAGCACGAGCACGGGCAGCAGGATCGGCATGAACGCCGGCAGGTAGACGGAGGCGCCCACCGTGGCCGGGTCGATGCGCCCGGTCATGATGATCGACGCGCACGTGATGAGGTAGCCCAGCAGCATGGAGCCGGAGTCGCCCATGAACAGCTTGGCGGGATGCCAGTTGTGCAGCAGGAAGCCCAGGCAGATGCCCACCATGGCGATGTCGATGAGCGTGGCCATGGACGCGTAGGAGGGCGAGGTGCGCGCCAGGATGTACGAGTAGATGCCGAAGGCGATGCCGCCGATGGCCACGATGCCGGCGGCCAGGCCGTCCAGGCCGTCCACGAAGTTGACGGCGTTGATGGAGACCACGATGAGCAGCGCCGTGATGGCGATGGAGATGGTCGGCGAGGCGGTCACCAGCGAGCCGATGGGCAGCGAGATGATCTGCAGGCCGCCCCACGCCACGAACACGGAGATGAGCAGCTGCCCGGAGAGCTTGAGCATCCAGTCCAGATCCCAGATGTCGTCGGCGATGCCGAGCGCGCAGATGAGCACCGCGCCGGCCATGACGACCCACGCCTGGTGGTTCTGCTGGAACACGCCGCGCAGGAACGCGGTGCGCGAGGCGAAGAACATCGCGGTGACGAAGCCGGCGAGCATCGCCAGTCCCCCCATGCGCGGCGTGGGCACGGTGTGCACGTCGCGCGCGCGCACCTCGCCGACCGCGCCCCACCGGATGGCGAGGTGGCACACCAGCGGGGTGTACAGGAAGGTGGCGACGGCCGCGACGAGCGGGATGAACAGGTAGACCCTCACGCGCCCAGGCTCCCGCCGTTGAGGTGCACGGCCTGGCGCACGACCGGCGCGGGGATGACGCCCTCGCGCAGGATCGCGATCCCGTCGGGCCCGAACGGGTCGGCGGCCACCACCGTGCTGGCGACGTGGCCGCCGGTGGCGCCCCCGTCGATGTACAGGTCGACGGCGTCGCCGAGCGCGTCGCGCGCCTCGTCGACGGTGCGCGCGCTCTCCTCGCCGGAGCGGTTCGCGCTGGAGGCGGCGACCGGTCCGGTGACCGCGAGCAGCGCCAGCAGCGCCGCGTTGTTGGGGATGCGGATGCCCTGCGTGCGCGCGCCCGACGGGTCGGTGCGCACGGTGACCAGCCGGCAGTCCTCGCGCGCCACCGCGATCGGCGACAGTCCCCCGGGCAGGAACATCGCGGCCAGCCGGTTGAGCGGCGTGGGCAGCTCGAGGCCCAGCGCGTCGAGGTCGTCGACGCTGGACATGATCACCTGCAGCGCCTTCGTGGCCGGGCGCCGCTTGGCGCGGTAGACGCCGGCGATGGCGTCCGGGTTCGTCGGGTCGCAGGCGATGCCGTAGACGGTGTCGGTGGGCAGCGCGACGAGGCCGCCCGCGGCCAGGACCGCGGCGGCGCGCGCCGGCGCGTCCGCGTCGTGGATGCCGATCGTCTCGCTCATGGAAGGCCTCCTGCCCTGCTCGTGTGTTTCGCTGTGCCCATTGTAGGCGGCCCGCGCCGCCGCGCGTCACTTGGTGGCCACGAGGTAGCGCGGCCGGCCGGTCAGGTCGTAGCCGGTGCGCACGTCGCGGAACGCGTTGGCCTGCGCGAAGGCCACGGTGCGCGTCGCCTGCGTGACATCGTGCTCCATGACGAACAGGCCGCCGGGGCGCAGCAGCGTGTGCGCGCGCATGATGATGCGCTCGGGGATGAGCATGCCGTCCGCCGAGCCGCCGTACAGCGCGCTGTCGGGGTCCCAGTCGCGCACCTCGGGCTGCTCGGGCACGTCGCGCTCGGGCACGTACGGCGGGTTGCTGATGACGACGTCGACGGTGCCGTCGAGCTGGGCGAGCGTCATCATGCCGGTGGCGTCGCCGACCTCGAGGTGGTAGTTGGCGGCGATGTCGGGGAAGCGCGCGGCGGTGCGCTCGACGTTGCGCATCGCCCAGCGCGCGGCGTCCGGGCTGAGCTCGACGCCCCACACCTGCGCGCCGGGCACCTCGGTGGCGATGGCCAGGCCGATGGCGCCGGAACCGGCGCACAGGTCGACGACGCGCGGGCTGTACAGGCCCTGGCGCGTGATCCAGTCGAGCGCCTCCTGCACGACGGTCTCCGTCTCGGGCCGCGGGATGAACACGCCGGGACCGACGGCCAGCTCGAGGTAGCGGAACGGCGCGGTGCCGACGATGTACTGCAGCGGCTCGCGCGTGGCGCGCCGCTCGACGAGCGCGGCGTAGCGCGCCAGCAGCGCGTCGCCGGCGGCCTTCGCGGCCGCCGCGGCGACGGCGCGGTCGACGTGGCCGGGGGCGGACAGGCGCGCCAGCCAGTCGATGGGCTCGTCCATGAG
>JAXJQE010000222.1:0-14262 GCA_036311305.1 Bifidobacterium sp. | reverse complement strand
TCTCCGCGACCCGGACCAAAGATCCAGGCGATGACCGGACTGGCAATCAAAAAGACCCTCCAACAACCATCCAAAGAATGATGTCGGAGGAAGTAGTACAGTACACGCTCTTGAGTTCTCAAACCACCACCACACACCCAAGCAGAACCAACCAGTGGAAGGGATTCATGCCGTGAGCGGCAGCAAGAGATAAACTTAGTACGAACCTCGAAATCGCGCAAATCGAATTTTGGGCGCAGTTGCCCAACCGTTGGAATCAAGCCATTCCATCGGCGTGTCGCGCTGTTCGTTTTTCAAACGTTTCCCTCATCTTACCGGTGGCGACAGTCCCTGGGGCCCTATTCCTCCACAGCTTGACAATTCCTCCGCATTGCCCGCTTGTTTGCTTGTTTGCTTGCCTGTGCGGTGTTCCCACCAAAACGTGGTAAGCCTGTAGGCATGACGAACTCTACGAACAAAAAGAAGCAGATCATGGTGCTCACGGGGGCGGGGATCTCCACGTCCGCGGGCATCCCGGACTTCCGCGGGCCGGACGGCGTGTGGACCAAGCACCCGGACCAGATGCAGGTGTACGACATCGACGCCTTCCTCAATGACAAGGAGGCGCGCGAGTACTCGTGGCGCTGGCAGAAGGAGTCGCCGGTGTGGAACGCGAAGCCCGGCAAGGCGCACTACGCGCTCGTCGACCTGGAGACGGCCGGCATGCTCAAGCTCATCGCCACGCAGAACTTCGACGCGCTGCACGAGAAGGCCGGCAACAGCCCGGACAAGATCGTCAACCTGCATGGCACGATCGGCACCTCGCACTGCATGCGCTGCCACCACGAGTACCCGACCGCGGACATCATGGGCCACCTCGACGAGGAGCCCGACCCGCACTGTCACCGCCGCCTGCCGTACAAGGGCGACATGCCTTGCAACGGCCTGATCAAGACCGACGTCGTGTACTTCGGCGAGATGCTGCCGGAAGGCGCCATGGAACGCTCCATCAAGGCCGCCGTCGAGGCCGACGAGCTGTGGGTGATCGGCTCGACGCTCGAGGTCTTCCCCGCCGCGTCGATCGTGCCGGCCGCCGCGCAGGCGAACGTGCCGATCACGATCATGAACATGGGCGCCACGCAGTACGACTCCCTGGCCACGCGCCTCATCCACGAGGACATCGCCGTGGCGCTGCCCGAACTCGTCGAGCAGACCATCAAGGACAACGGCTGAGCCGCGTCCCCGCAAATCCCTACGGAAATCACAACCAACGCCCCGGCCACCGACATGGTGACCGGGGCGTCCTGGCAGGAAAGGAATCGCCTCACCCTTCGCACCGTTGGTAGACCGCCATCTGGCCCTCCTCGCGGTTGGCCCAGGCGTAGTACGGGATGAGGCGCAGCGTGGCCGGCGCGGCGGCGGCCGGCGCGGTCACGCGCGTGTAGAGGGGCGCGTCGTCCGGGTCGGGCAGACGGCGCACGGCGGGCACGTCCACCACGTTGACGCCGCCGAGCAGGTCGGCGTCGTGGTGCGCCTTGGCGCGCCGCAGCGCGTCGTCGAGCGACAGCCGGTACGTCCACAGGTCGCCGGGATTGTCGGCCTGCTCGGCGCAGAAGACGAGCGGGCCGGCGGTCAGCGCCACCTTGCCGGCGTCGGCGGCGACGCGCGTGTTCGCGCGCACGACGTGCACGGAGAAGTCGAGGTCGAGCGTGAGCGCGCGCTCCTCGCCGCGCGCCACGTCGACGGCGACGAAGCCGTCGCGCACCGCCGGCGCGAACGGCGCGCCGTCGAGCGTCGCCGACCATGCGTCGCGCGACCAGTCGGGGATGCGCACGAGCACGCGCACGGCGTCGAGCGTCGCGTCCTGCGGCAGCGCCATCGAGAGCGCCACGTGGCCGCTCCACGGGAAATCGGAGTCCTGGCTGACGCGCAGGCCGGAGTCGAAGGTCGCGCTGTTGGCGATGAACTGGTGGGCGAGCACGGTGCGGCCGCCGTCCTTGACCGTGTACAGGTAGCGGTCCACGGAGGCGACGAGCCGCGCGATGTTCGACGGGCAGCACGCGCAGCCGAACCAGTCGACGCGCCGCGAGAGCACGTGGTGGCGGTCGGGGTTGTCCGCGACGGCCGGGTCGACCTCCAGCGCGTTGACGTAGAAGTACTGCTTGCCGTCGAGCGAGATGCCGGCGAGCGCGCCGTTGTACAGCTCGCGCTCCAGCACGTCCGCGTACTCGGCGTCCGTCTCGCACTCGAGCAGCTGGCGCGCGAGCATGCACATCGACACCGCCGCGCACGTCTCGCCGTACATCGTGTCGTTCGGCAGGTCGTAGTCGCCGGTGAACGATTCGCCGACGTGCGTGGAGCCGATGGCACCGGTCACGTACATGCGGCGGTCGACGATGTTGCGCCACACGCGCTTGACGGCGGCGAGCAGCGCGGCGTCGCCGGTCAGGCGCGCGACCTGCGCGGCGCCGGCGTACAGGTAGCCGACGCGCACGGCGTGGCCGTCCGCGGTGGCGTGCGCGCGCACCGGCTCGCCGTCCTGGAAGTACTTGGGGTTGTAGAAGCCGATGTCGCGGAAGATGTAGTCGTTGCCGTTCGCGCGCAGCTGGCCCGGGAAGAAGTCGGGGTCGGCGCCGCGCACGTCGACGAAGTAGCGGGCGAGCTCCAGGTAGCGCTCCTCGCGCGTGGCCTCGTAGAGGCGCGCGAGGGCGAGCTCGATCTCCGGGTGGCCGTCGGTGGCGTGCAGCTGGCCGTCGCGCGGGCCGAACGTGGCGTCGAGGAAGTCGGCGACGCGGCGCGCGATGGTGAGCGACTGTTCGCTGCCGGTGACCTCGTGGTAGGCGACGGCGGCCTCGATGAGGTGGCCCATGACGTAGAGCTCATGGCTCTGCTGCAGCAGGCTGAAGCGCTCGCGGTGGGCCCATTCGCCGCTCCTGATCTGGTAGGGGATGTCGAGGTAGCCGTCGGGGGCCTGCGCGCGGACGATGAGGTCGACGGTGCGGTCGCACAGGTCGCGCAGCGCGGGGTCGTCCGTGTAGGCGAGCGCGTAGGCGGCCTCCTCGAGCCACTTGTAGACGTCGGAGTCCTGGAAGACCATGCCGTGGAAGGCGGTGTCCGAGGTGCCGTCGGGGTTCGTGAGGGTTTCGCCGGCGGCGATGCGCAGATTGGCGACGGCGTGGCTGCGGCTGGCGGCAGACTGGTTGCCCACCGGGTCGTCCGGCGTGCGGGGGATGGTCTCGTCGTTGATGACGCTCCACTGGTAGGGGATGATGGCGTCGGCGACCTGCTCGCGCCGGGTCTTCCAGAAGGGGGAGGTGATGGTGGTGTGCATGGTGCGGCGCTCCTTGTCGTGCATGCGTCAGTGGAAGGGGAAGGCGGCCGTCGCAACGATGCGACGGCCGCCTTCCGGTCGTGCCCGGGAAAACGCTCAGTAGATGCGCTTGGGGGTGTAGCCGGCGTCGCGCAGGAGGTCGAGGATCTGCTCGATGTGCTCGGGGCCGTTCGTTTCCACCGTCACGCCGAGGGCCACCGAGTTCGTGTAGTGGCCGTCGGCCTTGAACTGGTCGTGGTCGAGGGCGATGACGTTCGCGCGCGCCTTCGCCAGCAGCGTCGCCACCTTGACCAGCTGGCCGGGGGTGTCCGGCAGCTCGACCTCGAAGTTCATGATGCGGCCACGCGCGATCATGCCCTTCTGGATGACCGCGCCGATGGTCACCGTGTCGATGTTGCCGCCGGAGACGATCGGCACGACGACGTGCTCGCCGTCGGCCTGCGCGAACTTGCGCGAGCGCAGCGCGAGGTGCTCGACGGCGGCCAGCGACACCGCGCCGGCCGCCTCGACGACCATCTTGTGCTTCTCGAGCATGAGCAGGATCATCTCGTTGATGTCGCGCTCGGACACCTCGACGAGGTCGTCGAGGAACTCGTCGAGCAGCGCGAACGTGAGGTCGCCGGGCCGCTTGACGGCGACGCCCTCCGCGCTCGTCGCCACCTTGTCCGCGGGCACGACGCGGCCCGCCGCGAACGAGCGGCGGAACGCGGGCGAGCCCTCGGGGATTGCGCCGATGACGCGCACGTCCGGGCGGAACGTCTTGACGGCGAGCGCGACGCCGGCGCCGAGGCCGCCGCCGCCGAGCGGGACGACGATGTCGGTCACGTCGGGCACGTCCTCGAGGATCTCCATGGCGATGGTGCCCTGGCCGACGAGCACCTCGTAGTCGTCGAACGGCGGCACGTAGGTCAGCCCCTCGCGCTGGCTCAGCTCGATGGCGTACGCGGCGGCCTCGTCGAAGACCTCGCCGTGCAGCACGACCTCCGCGCCGTACGCCTTCGTGGCATCGACCTTGAGCGGCGGCGTGATCTCCGGCATGAGGATCGTCGCCTTCGTGCCGCGCTGGCGGGCGGCGTGCGCGACGCCCTGCGCGTGGTTGCCGGCGGAGGCGGTGACGATGCCGCGCTCGAGTTCGTCGGGGGTCAGGGAGGCGATCTTGTTGGTGGCGCCGCGGATCTTGAACGAGCCGGTCACCTGCAGGTTCTCCGGCTTGAGCTTGACGGTGTGGCCGGTCAATCTCGGACAGGACCGGCGAGTCGATGGGCTGCGTGCGCTTGGCGATGCCCGCCAGGCGCTCCTGGGCGAGCTTGAGCTCCGCGGCGTGGTCGCGGCGCATGGCCTGCAAGACGTCTTTCTGTTCCATGGTTGCCGATTGTAGGCGGGCGCGCGCGGGGCGACGGCGCGCGTCCCGTCTGGTGGGCGGGGCGCGTGTTTCACGGGAAACAACGACGTACGCGCATGGGCGTCCCGCTAGAAACCTCACGTTTTTCCGTGAGGAATCTAGGGCCGGCGAAGCCGGCACCCTAGATTCCTCACGGAAAAACGTGAGGTTTCTAGCGGGAGCGTATGCGTTACAGCTGGACGACGACGCCTTCCCAGGCGTCGAGGGTGCCGTCGTTGAGGGCCTTCGTCGAGTGGATCTTGTCGACGGTGCTCAGCACGACGTCGTCCTCCTTGACGCCGTCGCGCAGCAGCTCGCGCGCGCCGGTGGGCAGCGCGGCGGGCGCGCCGGTCAGGTTGATGGCGACGAGCAGGCGGTCGTCGCCGAGCGTGCGGGTGAACGCGTAGACGGACGCGTCGTCGCCGTCCACGAGGTCCCACTCGCCGGCGGCCACGGTCGCGTCGTTGTGGCGCAGGTTGACGAGCTTCTTGTAGAAGGCGAGCACGCTGTCCGGGTCGTCGCTCTCCTCGGCGGCGTTGATCTCCGTGTGGTTGGGGTTGACGGAGATCCACGGCTCGGTGGGCGCGTCCGCGGCCTCGAAGCCGGCGTACTTCGTGCCGTCCCACTGCATGGGCGTGCGCGCGTTGTCGCGGCCGAAGAGGGCGAGCGCGGCCATCATCGACTCCTTGGACTGCACCTTGGCCTCCTCCACGCGCTGGCGGTACGCGTTGATGGCCTCGAGGTCGCGGTACTGGTCGAGCTTGGTGAAGTGCGCGCCGGTCATGCCGAGTTCCTCACCCTGGTAGATGTACGGGGTGCCGCGGTGCAGGTGGACGAGCATGCCGAAGCACTTGGCGCTGCGGTTGCGGGTCTCCTCGGTGGAGTCGTCGCCCCAGCGGGTGACGACGCGCGGCTGGTCGTGGTTGCAGGTGAACAGGCTGGCCCAGCCGCGGGTCTTGACGGCCTCCTGCTGCGCCTCGAGCTGGTGGCGCAGGTGCTGGACGCTGAACGGCTTGGCGTTCCACTTCGAGCCCTCCTGGTCGATGCCGACGTGGTCGAAGATGAACAGCATGTCCAGTTCCTTGTGGCCGGGGTCGGTGATGTAGCCGTTGCGTACGGCGTCCACGCCCGGGGCCTCGCCGACGTTGAGATAGCCCTGGCGCTTCTCGAAGACCTCGCGGCGCATCTCCTTGAGGAACTCGTCGATGCGCGGGCCGTCGGAGCAGAACGGGAACGGGCTGGAGTAGCCCTCCTCACCGGGCGCGTAGTCCTCGATCTGGCTGCCGGGCTCGCCGGGCAGCTTGCCGTTGTCGTCCACGACCTTGGAGATCTGGGTGATGACGTCCATGCGGAAGCCGTCGATGCCGCGGTCCATCCACCAGTTCATCATCTTGTAGACCGCCTGGCGCACCTCGGGGTTCTCCCAGTTGAGGTCGGGCTGCTTCTTCGAGTACTGGTGCAGGAAGTACTCGCCGCGCTGTTCGTCGTACTGCCAGGCGGAGCCGCCGAAGTAGGAGCCCCACTGGTTCGGCTCGGCGCCCGGGGTGCCGGGCTCGTGGCCCTCGCGGGCGGGGCGCCACCAGTACCAGTCGGCCTTGTCGGAGTCCTTGTCGCGGCTCTCCTGGAACCAGGCGTGCTCGTCGGAGGTGTGGTTGACGACGAGGTCCATGATCACCTTGATGCCGCGCGCGTGGGCCTGCTCGAGCAGGATGTCCATGTCGTGCATCGTGCCGAACATCGGGTCGATGGCCTGGTAGTCGGAGATGTCGTAGCCGTTGTCGTCCTGCGGGGACTGGTAGACGGGGGACAGCCAGATGACGTCCACGCCGAGGTCCGCGAGGTAGTCGAGGCGGCTGGTGATGCCCGGGATGTCGCCGATGCCGTCGCCGTTGGAGTCCTGGAAGCTGCGCGGGTAGATCTGGTAGACGACGGCGTTGGCCCACCACGGGTTCGGGGTGGCGCCGTTGGTGCGCACGGTGTCGGGGATGGTCGATCGGGTCAAAGTGGTCATGCGGACTCCTTCAGTTCGGGCGGCGCGCGGGCGCCATCGCGGGCGCGCCGGGCGGCCGTCGCCTGTTATCCATCGGTTATACGCGCCCATGCTAACGGGCCGCGCTTTTCTTTCCTAACCGCCGAAGGTGCGGGCGGGTCGGCAAGAAAAGCGGGCGCGGCGTGTGGTTCCTGCACCCGGACGTGCCGCCGCGCAGCGACCGGTCACCTTCACGAACGGTTCCTGCACCGGTGATCAGTACGGCGTAGGAAGCGGTATCCACGGACGGTTCCTGCACCGGTGAGCGGTTCCTACGCCCTGCGGGGTGGGTGTATTTTTGTGGGTAAGGAAAATAAATGGCGACGGGGCCGTGATGGCCTCGGGACGGGGGAATGATGGCCGGTAAGGAATTCCCGCGGTGGTTCAGCGGCCCGGCGGCCTCGCGGAGGGTCGCGGGCGCGGTCATGCGGCACGGGCCGGTGTCGCGCGCGCAGCTGGCGGAGCGGCTCGGGCTGACGGCGGGGACCGTCTCGCGCGCGGTCGGCGAGCTGTTGGCGGACGGCGTCATCGAGGAGGATGGAGCCGAGGAGGCCGGGAGGGATTGGGCCGCGCCGAAACGCGGCCGACCGCAGCACGACCTGCGCATCCGCGCGGCGTCGCACACCTTCCTGGGGGCCAACATCCACGACCGTTCGCTCACCGTCTCCATGGTGGACGCCGCCGGACGCCCGGTCGGTGATTCCCTCACCGAGTTGCTCGACGGCATGGGGCCCGGCATGGTGTCCGCCCAGATCGGCCGCATGGCCCGACGGGTCGTGAAGGACGCCACGAAGGACGCGTTCCCCTCCCCCACCGCCATCGGCGTCTCCATCGGTGGCCATGTGCGCGGTGGACGGGTCGTTACGCAGGCGCCGTTCGTGCGTTGGGACGAACCGATCGATCTCGCGGGACTGGTCGAGGAGGCCACCGGGCTGCCGGCGGCCGTGTTCAACGACCTTGACGCGTTCCTGGTCCACGAGCACTGGTTCGGCGACGCCGTGGACACGGACCGGTTCGCCGTGCTCACCATCGGCGCCGGGATCGGCTACGCGCTCGCGGACGACGGCAAGCCAGTCGACTGCGCCGACCAAAGTTATGGGCTGGCCGCCCATATTCTTGTGGACGCGCACGGCCCCGAATGCTCCGAGGGCCACATCGGCTGCTCGCAATGCCTCACCGAGGCGTCCATGGCCGAGGAATACTCGGCCATCCTTGGCCGCGACGTCTCCTTCGCCGACTTCACGCGCGACCTGGAGAACGGCAAGCCGCAGGCGGCCCGCCTCGGCGAGCGCACCGCCTTCCGCCTGCGCGCGCTGGTGGCCACGGTGGCCAACCTCGCCATGCCGAAGCTCGTGGTGGTCAGCGGGGAATCGTCGTTCATCGCGCGGCAGTCCATGGAATCCGTGCGCAAGGGCATCGACTGCTTCCGCCACAGCCAGGCCTCTCCCGTGCGCTTCACCGTGCCACCCTTCACGTGGCGCCTCTGGTCCGACGCGGCCGCCACCCACGCACTGGTGCGTTTCCTGGGCGAGTGACTTCTGCTGAGGGGACGCCTCACGGGGCAACGCGCCCTTTGGACGGCGCTTGGCGGCCATTGCGGTCCTTCGTCCCCACGCATTTCGCCTATTGCGCGACACGACGATCGCCAGAAGCCATCACATGGAGGCATATTCGCCCCTAAAAAGCCAATTGCGCGACGCCGAGGCGCCCGTTCCGCGAACCGCGCGTCGCGCAATGGGCGAAATACCCCGGCGCAAGTGTGGAAGCGGTGAAGAATTCAGCCGCTCCGACACGGTTGCCGACGGGTATCCGTGCGGGAACGCTTGGGATGACTGGGCGCCGCCCACCTTATCCACATTTCCACAACGCGTCGCCCATGTGTTGCGCCTTCCCGTCCGAATCCCTACCCTCGGAGGCATGATCGACATCTTTGGCGCTTACGACCCCGACGAGAACCGCACCCCGACGCATGTCCCGCCCCTTGGCAGCCCATCGCCGCCCGAATGGCATTCCGACCAGGGCGCTAGGGACAGTGGGCGGCCCGCGGCCACGGACCACGGCACACAGCATGGGAAGCGCACGGGGAAGACCAGCGAGCCACCCTACGGACGCCTGGCGCGCGCCGCCGCGGGCGTCGAGACCGCTGCCCGTTGCGCCAAGGCCCAGGAGGCACATCCCCGCATGGCATTCCCGCCATTCTGCATGACCACCTCATTGCTTCTGCTGGGCATCGACCTACCGCGCATCGATTTCGGCGCCCATCCCAAGCTCCGTACGGACCACCTGCAACTGGCCTATGCGAACCATGCGGGCGCCCGCCGCCCCCGCAAGAGCGATGGAATCCCCTTGGAAACCTTCGAGCCGCACATCCCCCTCGACCTGGTCACCGTCGCGGACGGACTGAAATGCGTGGGCCCCATCCCGACGTGGGTGATGTTCGCCCCTTATCTCTCCTTCCAGGAATTGGTGGTGCTGGGCGATGCCATCCTCTGCCGCGAGCCCCTGCACCAGCCAGTCCATCCTGCGCAGTTCGAGGCCTATGTCGCTTCGCTCGGCAAACCCAAGCCCCACCATCGGCCACCCAACGGCATCGTGGCGTGCCGCAAGGCACTGCCATTCCTGAGGGTACGCACCGATTCGCCCCAGGAGACCCGCACCCGGCTCTCGATCATGCGCCATGGACTGCCATGCCCCGAAGTCAACTATGAGATCGTCACCAAATCCGGTCATCGCGTCATCCTGGACATGGCCTTCCCCGAGGCGCAGGTCGCGGTCGAATACGATGGCGTCCACCACCGTGACCAGTGGGATGACGACAGGGCCCGGCTCGGATGGATCGAGGAGTCCGGGTGGATCGTGGTGCGCGTGGAACAACGGCATCTCGCCACGGAGGACGCGGAGCAGGACCTGGCCGACCGCCTCGCCCGTCACCTACGGGAACGGGCCGGCCAACCGTACCGCACCTTCCCTCCCGTGACCACCGAGCAACTGGCCGACCACCGTTTCGTCCTCCCACGCCCGGTCACCGCGGCCGCATCCTGACCCTCCGCTACGGGCACTTCGCCGGCGAGAGGCGCTCAGATGCTTGAATCGGCGTCCACGCTCATCACGTAGACGTTCTTGCGCAGCTGGCGGCCCTGGTCGCGGGTGATCTCGTCCTCCTCGAACATGTCCTGGATGATGCGCAGCTCGATCGCGTAGCTGTCGCGCTTGACCTCGTCGATCTGCGAGACCAGCTCGGTCGTGGAGGACATCGTCGGCCGCGAGCGCAGCGCGGACTCCGCGAGACGGTAATCCAAAAGCAGCGCGGAGCAGTACTCGGTGTTGTACTCGTCGCGGCCCATCTCCTCGTAGAGGCGGTCGATGACGTGGTCGATGCCGTCGAGCTGCAGCGCGCGCATGTGCGCGTAGATCTCGTCCTCGCTGAGCATCGGCGTGCTGCGGCGGATCAGGTTGCTCACGCGGCTAGCGAGCAGGCGCGTGCGCCGCTGGATGGAGCGCAGCCGGCCGCGCAAGCGCCACATGGCGTGGTCGCGGTCGGTCTGCGTGTGGCGCAGCGTGGTCATGATCTGGTCGAGCATGCGCTCGCAGGCCTCGATCTCGAGTTCGCCCTCTGAGGTCGCCTGGATCTTCTGCGCGATCTTCGCCTCGCTCAGCCGCCGCTTGATGTACTCCTTCTCCCAGTCGAGCGCCGCGACCTGCAGGTCCACGAAGCCGGCGGGGTCGATCGCGCCGATGCGCAGCTTGAGGCGCGTGATGCGCTTGGTGTACGAGTCGATGACGGTCATGACCGCGCGCCGGTTGGTGTCCTCGACGCGCTCGGCGAGCTCCTCCACGGTGCGCCGCAGCAGCTCGATGGTCGCCTCGGTGAGCTCCTTGCCGCCGTCCTTGTCGCGGTTCGGCGCGAGCATCGGCAGCAGGAAGTTCGCCAGCAGCAGCGTGACGATGATGACGCCGCCGGCGGTGAAGATGAGCTCGTCGCGCATCGGGAACCATTCGCCGTCGTTGAGCAGGTACGGGATGGTGAACATCAAGGACAGCGTGATGGTGCCCTTGGGGCCGCCGAAGGTCATGACCGCCGCGTAACGCCAGCGCTCCTTGCGCATCGGGCGGCGCTTGTGCGTGGTCTCGTCGTGCGTCAGGCGCAGCATGGCCGCGCACCACGCGAACCGCATGCCGACCACCACGAGCGAGACCACGAGGATGATCTCCACGAGCGTGACGTTGCTGATCTTCGCGCTCTCCCAGCTCGCGGCCATCGCGTCGGGCAGGATCATGCCGAGCAGGAAGAACACGGCGCCGTTGAGCGAGAACTCGAACACGTGCCACACGCTCGAGGCGACGATGTTCGTGCGCGCCACGTTCGGGCCGACGCCGGAGCGGTCGAAGCGGATCATCAGGCCGGCCGCCACCACGCACAGGATGCCGGAGACGTGGCACACCTCCGCGGTCAGGTAGAGCATGAACGGCAGGAACAGTTCCATGAGCACGCGCGTCGTCGTGGTCTCCCAGCCCATCGCGCGGATGCGTTCGAACACCCAGTTGATGGCCATGCCCATCGCGACGCCCAGCAGCGCGCCGCCGAAGAACGACACGAGGAACTCGACCACGGCGTCGCCCACCTCGAACTGCCCGGTCAGCGCGGCGGCGATGGCGAACTGGAAGCCGACGATGCCCGACGCGTCGTTGAACAGCGACTCCCCCTTGAGCACACCGACCTGCCGCTGCGTGAGCGCCGCCTCGTTGCTCAGCGAACTGACGGCGACGGCGTCGGTGGGGCCGAGCGCCGCGCCGAGCGCGAGCGCCGCGGCCAGCGGGATCATCGGCCACACGGCGTGCACGGTGAAGCCGACGGCCACCATCGTCGCGATCGCCAGGCCCACCGCGAGCGAAAGGCTGAGCTTGAGCGATTTGAGCAGCTGGTTCTTGTCGATGTTGTGCGCCTCGAGGTACAGCAGCGGCGCGATGAACAGCACCATGAACAGCTCGGGGTCGAGCTCGGTCTCCGGGAAGAACGGCAGCTGCGAGCACACCAGGCCGAGCGCGATCTGCACGAGCGGCGTCGACACCTTGGGGATGAAGCGGCTGAGGAACGATGAGAGCACGACGGCGGCGATGATGCACAGGATCAGCGTGAATACCGGCAATGGACTTCCTCTCCATGGGCGATGGGCGGATGGGAGCGGTGGTCGTGCGCGCCGGCGGCAACCATGGACCGTCCGCGCGGATGTCCAGCCTATCAGCCTGCGGTCACACGCGCGTAAATCCGCCACATTGCGGCGGTGTTTGCAGTCCGATTGCGGCGCATTTGCCCCGGACGTCCCGATACGTGGACACCGAGGGGACATCGGGGCGGTCCGAGGCGGCGGGCACGATGGTCGGCATGATGGGTATGACGCGCGACGAGCTGGACGTGGCGATGGGACTGGCCATGCGGGAAGCGGCGCTCGCGGCCGGGCACGGCGACGTGCCCGTCGGCGCGCTCGTGCTCTCGGAGCGCGGCGCGGTGATCGGCCGCGGCCACAACCTGCGCGAGCGCGACGGCGACCCGCTCGCCCACGCCGAGGTCGAGGCGATGCGCGCCGCGGCGCGGGTGCGCGGCGACTGGAACCTCGACGGCTGCACGCTCGTCGTCACGCTCGAGCCGTGCCCGATGTGCGCAGGCGCGTGCCTGCAGACGCGCGTCGGGCGGATCGTGTTCGGCGCGTGGGACCCGAAGATGGGCGCGTGCGGCTCGGTGTGGGACATCCCGCGCGACCCGCACGTCGGCCACGTCCCCGAGGTGATCGGCGGCGTGCGCGAGCGCGACTGCGCCGCGCAGCTCGCCGCCTTCTTCCGCGACCGCCGCGCCGCCTGACGCCGGCCAGGCGCCGTGCGGCCCAACGCGTCACTGGTTGGCGTTGTTGGAGCCGCTGTCGCCGCTGTCGGAGTTGTTCGAACCGTTGTTGCTGTTGGCGTTGCCGTTCGAATTGTTGTTTGAATTGTTATTATTGTTGTTGTTCGAATTGTTGGCGTTGTTGTCTGTGCCGGTATTGCCGGTGGTGCCGGTCGTACCGGTGCCGGTGCCCGTATTGCCGGTGGTCGTGTTGTTCGTCGTCGTCTGCTGCTGGAGCTGTTGCTGCGCCTGTTGCTGCGCCTGCTGCTGCGTCTGCTGTTGCAGGGCCTGCTGGCGGGCGGCTTCCTGGGCGGCGGCCTGCTGGCGCGCGGCCTCGGCGGCCGCGGCCTGCTCGGCCTGGTACTCGGCCTGCACGGCGGCGATGGCCTCGGACAGCTTCTTCTGCTGGTCGGCGACCGACTCCTTGCTGATGTTCGCGTCGTTCGCGGCGGTCGTCGCGTCCTGGATCGCCTGGAGCAGCGCCTGGCGCGAGGAGTCGTCGTTGAGCGCGCCCTCGGTGGAGTCGTACTCCTGCTGCGCCTCGTCGACGGACTTCATGAGCTCGTCCTTGAGGGTGGCGCGCTGCTTGCTCGCCTTGGAGGCGCTCACGGCGGCGTCGTCCTGCTTGAGCTGGTCGAGCATCGCCTGCATGTTCTCCTCCTGCGTGCCCAGCTGGCGCGCGCCCTGCTGCAGCGCGGTGGTCGACAGCGACGCGTCGCACGCCGCGGTGATCTTCTCCTTGCCGGTGAGCGTGGAGCGCGCGGAGCTCAGCGACGCGTTGAGCGCGTTGAGCGTGGAGGCGTCGGCCACCTGGTCGGCGGTCACGGACGCGGTCTTCAGGCTGGCCTTGACCTGCGCGTCGAGCGCCTCGTACGCGCTCGTCGCGGCCGGCTGCGCCTGCTGGCACGACTCGAGCGCCGCCTCGTGCGTGTTGCGCGCCTGCTCGGCGCGCCACCAGAAGAAGCCGCCGACCGCGAGCGCGACGACGACCACCGCCGCGATGACGGCGATGACGATCCGCTTGCGCTTGCGCGCCTTCGCGCGCGACGCGGCGGACTCGTGCGCCGCGACGTCGACCTTGCCGGTCGCCTCGGCGACCTTGGCGTCGCCGTCGTCGATGGCGGCGAACGACGTCGTGTCCGGCGAGACGGCCGGGCGGTAGTTGCGCAGGGCCGGCGGCGCGGGCAGCGGCGGCATCGTGACCGTCGTCTCCCCCGCGCTCGCCGCGCTCGACGACGAGCGCGCCGTCGCGGCGGCCGCCGGCATGGCGGTCGTCGCCGCCTCGCCGACCGGCGGGATCGACTGCGTCGTCTCGCCGACCGACTCCCCGTCGTCGGCGGGGGCGGCGTCGGCAGTGCCAGCGTCGGCGGCGACCGGCGCGAAGGCGGCGGTGGGCGCGGGCTCGTTGTCCAGCGGGGTGAAGGCGACGGTCGCCGGGCCCTCGGCGGGGGCCGGGTACGCGTCGCTCATCATCGTTTCGTCGTCGAGCGACGGCTCGTCGGCGTGCGCGATGGTCGCGGCGGGGGTGGAGGAGGTGGGCGCGGCCGTGGTCTCGGCCGGGACGTCGACGGGCGCGAACGCGGTCGTCTCCTCGGCGGACGGCGACGCGGCGGCGCGGCGCGCGGCGCCGGCCGGCGGCGTCGGGGGCTTGGGCACGCTCGAGGAGG
>JAXJQE010000221.1:0-4754 GCA_036311305.1 Bifidobacterium sp. | reverse complement strand
GGCTACGCGGCGTGCGCGGCAGACGCGGAGCCCAAGGGGCTGCGCGGGCGCATCCGCGAGCGCACGGACCAGAAGATCCTGCGCGCGGTGCTCGACATCATCGCGACGAAGGGCGTCGGCGGCCTGACCATGGAGGCGGTCTCGCGCGCGTCGGGCGTCGCGAAGACGACGCTGTACCGCCGCTACGCGAACGCGGACGACCTCATGCGCCACCTGGCGACGATGATCGGGCCACCGATCGACTTCGCCGCGACGCCGCTCGACCGCGCGCACCTGCGCGACCTGTTCGAGCGCATGCAGTCGACCTTCGACGAGCGCTACGGGCTGCGCGCGATCGGCATCGTGCTGTCGAGCGGCAACCCGCGCGTCATGGAGATCGCCCACCAGGTGGTGGACCCGGCCGAGCGGCGGTTCTGCGACTACCTGGCCGAGGGTGCGGCGCGCGGCGTGTGCCGCGCCGACGCCGACGGCCACTTCATCTTCCAGACCGCGCTGGGCTCGATGATCGCCTGCAAGGCGCTGGAGGGGGACGTCGCCGGCTGGGCGGCGCACATGGCCACGATGACGGCGCCGCTCATCTTCGGGTGAGCCGGCCGCGCCGCGATTTCCAGAAAACTCTCAGGAAGCGTTGAGGGCACGTTGAGAGTGGTGCGGTTATATATATTCCAACATAACTGAACACACCCGATTGATAACTGAACCCTTCTTTCTTCTCTCTTCTCTGCAAAGGACCCGGCCGCCATCGGCGCCGGGTCCTTTTCTATGCGTCTTCTCCGCGTCAGTGGCCGGTTCCGCGCAGGCGGTGCGTGGTTCCGGCCACTGGGCCGCTCAGCGGCAGCGGGTGGAGCGGCTCAGCGGGGTCCAGAGGGCCAGGCGTACGGGCTGCTGCTCGAAGACGGCCTTCGTCTTGTCGTCGAGGAACTCGCGGCGGACGTCGGCCTCGGTGACGAACTCGTCGAACCAGTCGTCGGAGGCGACGAAGTAGCCGTCGTCGCCGACATCCTTGCCCCAGCTGTTCTCGATCTTCCAGCGGTCGGGCTCGCCCTTGTCGTCGAAGTCGACGCCGGTGATCGTCATGATGTGGTTCGAGCAGCGGTCGAGGTACTCGAGGCCCGCGCCCTTGTCCATCGCGAAGTCGGTGCCGAACAGCTCGTCGACGCGCACGGCCTCGCGCGCGAAGACGCCCTGCTTGCGCAGCGCGAACTGCGTGCAATCGCATGCAAACGTCACGGGATGGCCGGCCTTGAGCTGGCGCAGGATGGTCGCCTTGAACGTCGGCAGGTCGAGGTTAGCCATCTCCACGTCGCGGCCGCCGGCGATCGAGCCGGACAGCTCGAGCGAGTACAGCGTGTCGAACGGCGTGCGCGCCATCGGCGCGTTGCAGATGGTCACGTAGTCGCGCACGTCGACGGACACGTACTTGCGCGCGAACTCCTGCGGGGTGAGGTGGAAGTCGCGGATCTGCGGGCGGTCGTCGCGGCCGTCGCGCGGCTCGCCGAGCGGCGGCTCGGTCTTCTTGGCGTCCGCGGCGCCGCGCGCGCCGGCGGCCGCGGCGGCGGTCTCGATGTCGTCGGTGTTCGCGTGCGCGTCGGCCGGCTTGTCGTCGTCCTTCTCGCGGCGCGCGAGGAAGTCGAAGGTGGCGGGCGGCTCGCCGAGTGCAATCGATGTCATGCGGTAGACCGTGCGCATCGCGTCGGCCTTGCGCGCGGCGAGCTCGTCGACGGTCGCGCCGTTGGCGTGCGCGGCGCGCAGCTCGGCGGCGATTTCGCGCAGCTTGGTCTTCAGGTACTGCTTGAAGTCGTCGGAGTCGGAGCTGTTGGCGACCTCCGGGTACGCGGACTTCGGCATCAGGCCGTACTTCTCGACGAGCTGCGCGAACAGGGAGAACCAGCCGCCGTCGGCGCCGGGGTCGAGGTTGATCTCCTCGAAGAGGCGCGAGTCGCTGGGCTCGTCGAGCGTGGCGAGGACCTGCTCGAGGTACATGTTCGCCTTCTCGAGCGTCTCCCAGAAGTACAGGTAGCTCTCGGAGAACTCGAAGTCGTCGAGCTTCCAGGCGTGCATGGTCTCGTAGCGCAGGGCGTTGAGGCCGCCGAACATCCAGCAGCGGCCGGAGCGCTTCTGGTTGGTGGCCTTGCCGGCCTTGAGGTCGAGGCTGAACTCGCGCGGCAGCGCGCGGATCCCCGCGTCGCTCGTGGCGGCCGGCAGGACGCCGACGCTCGTGGCGGCGGTGCGCGCCACCAGGTTGGCGCGGTCCGCCGCGAAGTCCTCGGGGCAGCCGTCCACGTCGAGCGGCGCCATGGTCTGTGCTTCCAGGGTCATGGGCATTCCTTTCCTGAGCTCTGTCTCTTGGCTCCCCAGACTATGACCGGGGGCGGTCGGACGGAAGTTCTTGGCGTTTTGCCGGAAAAGGTTGCGTTCGACCGGTTCGCTACCGGAAAAAGTACCGGTCACCGGCAAATTGACAAAACAGTCGCGGGCGTTGTGACCATACTTTCTCACCGAGAGTGAAACCTGTCTCACTATTCGGACAGATTTCCGTCAGCTCCTGAGACGCGGGACTATGCCATTGCTCAACACCGACTCAGGGAATATTCAGCGATCGGCCAGCGGATTTTGTACACCCCCGCCAGCCAGACCCGACTGGGGGCACCCAGGGGAGGCGAAGGGAATAAGCAACCGACCTGAGGAGACATGATGCTCAAGTACATCGGCAAGCGCATCGTGAACTACGTGGTGATGCTGTTCATCGCGGTCTCCATGACGTACTTCCTGGCGAGCGCGTTCATGGATCCGCGCTCGAACTACATGTCGCGCCACCCGCACCCGCCCATCGAGTCCATCAACCGCTCGCTGGACAACGCCAACATCAACGACCAGGTCCCGGTCATCCAGCGCTACTGGCACTGGCTGGTCGGCGTGGTCACCCGCTGGGACTGGGGCCTGGCGCCCGACCAGTCGCCGGTCGGCCCCGCGGTCGCCTCGCGCATCGTCTCCTCCGTGGAGCTCGTGACCATCGGCACCATCCTGTCCATCGTCATCGGCGTCGCGCTCGGCGTCTACCAGGCCATCCGCCAGTACAAGTGGCAGGACCGCGCGCTGAACGCCACCGCCACGTTCTTCATGGTCATCCCGACCGCCGTGCTCGGCCTGTTCGTCGTGCTCGCCGCCATCTGGCTCAACAACGCCACCGGCGCCCACATCTTCTACGTCACCGGCCTGAGCTCCTACGACGGCTCGAACCCCTGGCTGTGGTTCGTCGACTTCCTCAAGCACATCGTGCTGCCGACCATCGTGATCACGATCCCCGGCGCCGTGAGCTACCAGATGACCCAGCGCACCTACCTGCTCGACACGATGAACGCCGACTACGTGCGCACCGCCCGCGCCAAGGGCCTGACCCTCAACAAGGCGATCCGCAAGCACGCGCTGCGCACCTCGCTCATCCCGACCTGCGTGTCCGTGGCGTTCTCGATCGCCGGCGTGTTCACCGGCGCGGTCATCACCGAGACCGTCTTCGCCATCAACGGTCTGGGCCGCTACTTCGTGACCACCATCACCAACAACAACATCAACGGCTCGGTGTGCATCGCCGCGTTCGGCGGCGTGTGCACGCTCGCCGGCGCGCTGCTCGCGGACATCCTGTCCGCGTGGCTCGACCCGCGCATCCGCCTGAGCTGACCCGCGGCGAAAGGAGAGAACCATGTATTCGGAAATGGACAACACCGCCGCCGTCGAGACGGAACTGGGGCACGCCGAGCCCAAGCTCAAGCGCACCGGCCGCCTCACCCTCTACACGAAGCGCTTCCTGCGCCGCCCGAGCGCCGTCGTCGGCCTCGTCATCCTGCTCGTGCTCGCGTTCTTCGCGATCTTCGGCTCGCACTTCACGCACTGGAGCTACGAGGACCTCGACTTCGCGTCCCTCGGCGTCGCCCCCAACAGCGACCACCTCATGGGCACCACCGCCGGCGGCAGCGACCTGTACGCGATGGTCGTGCGCGGCCTCGGCCGCTCGATGAGCATCGGCATCCTCAGCTCCCTGGCGACCACCGTGATCGCCGCCATCGTCGGCACCTCGATCGCCTTCTTCCAGGGCTGGTTCGAGAAGGTCGGCATGTGGGTGCTCGACATGCTGCTCGTCGTGCCGAGCTTCCTGCTCATCGCCATGATCGTGCGTTCCGCGGGCGGCTCCTCCGGCTGGCTCTGGCTCACGCTGGGCCTGACCGTCTTCGGCTGGATCGGCTACGCGCGCGTCCTGCGCACGCTGACCATGAGCCTTCGCGAGCTCGACTACGTCAAGGCCGCCAAGTTCATGGGCGTCGGCTCGTTCCGCATCATCCTGCGCCACCTGGTGCCGAACCTGGGCTCCGTGCTCATCATCAACACCGTGCTCGGCGTCGTCGGCGCCATCGGCTCCGAGACCTCGCTGAGCTTCCTGGGCCTGGGAATCAAGGCCCAGGACACGTCGCTCGGCACGCTGCTCAACGAAGGCCAATCCGTGATCATGACCGCCCCGTGGGTGCTCATCTTCCCGTCGATCGTGCTCATCCTGCTCACGTTCTCGATGCAGCTCATCGGCGACGGCCTGCGCGACGCCATCGACCCGTACTCCCGCTCCGGCGGCAAGGCCGAGTGAGGAAGGAGAGAACCATGGGACTGTTCCGCAAGACCAAGCGCGTCGACACGATCGTCGACGACGAGGCCGCCGCCGACGGCGCGGCCACCGCGGCGCTCGAGCGGCCGGCCGCACAGGCCGC
>JAXJQE010000220.1:0-3930 GCA_036311305.1 Bifidobacterium sp. | reverse complement strand
TTCCTGTACTACGATTACCTACGGTTCCTGCAGATCGATGCGAAGGAGTAGGCATGCGGCTTCCCGACACGATCCCGGTGGGCGCGCGCGTGGTGGCGCGCCTGGTCGACGGCACCGACCCGGCGACGGGACGGCGGCTCTACCGCGACGTCGTCGGGCACGTGCGCTCGTGGGACGGGCGCACGCTGTCGCTGACGCGCGACGCCGCGGCCAACGGCTCGCGGCCCGCGCAGCTCGTCGACGTCGACGCCGACGACATCGCCATCCTCAAGCCGGTGCCCGAGCGTCCCCTCATTTGATGGTCTCGTGGCGCTCCGCGAGGGCGTGGTGCCCGGAGGTGAAGCGCACGATGTACTCGCCGCGCTGGGCGGAGCGCAGGAAGGTGCCGCGCCAGTCGGCCGGGTCGATGCGCAGCGTGGTGAACACGGTCTGCGTCTCCTCGCCGTGCGCGCCGCGCGGCACGGCCTTGAAGTCGCGGTAGGGCTGGCCCTCGGTGAAGAAGCGGTGGATGGCGGTGGCGTCGGCGTCGAGCGCGTCGGCCATGCCCTCGAGGCGCGCGGCCATCTGGCGCAGCAGGTCGGACACGTTCGCGCCGTTCTCCACCACCATCGTGCAGGTGCGCTCCGGGTCGGTGAGGGCCACGCGCGTCATGTCGCGCCAGCAGCCGGCGGACAGCTCGGCGGCGATGTTGCGGTCCGGGCTGGCGGTCAGCTGGTTGATCAGCGCGGTGGACACGACGTGCGGCATGTGCGAGATGGGCGAGGTGGCGCGGTCGTGGGTCTCGTCGTCGATGACGATCAGGCCGTTCTGCAGGCCGCGCGTGATCATGTCGGCGACCTGCACGATGCGCCGGTAGTCGGTGTGCTCGTCGTAGGTCAGCGCCCACAGCGCGTCGTCGAACAGGTGCGGGGTGGCGGACTGCCAGCCGGAACGCTCGTTGCCGGTCATCGGGTGGGCGCCCACGTAGCAGTCGGTGATGCCCGCGGCGTGCACCTGCTCGCGCACGATCTTCTTGACGCTGCCGACGTCGGTGAGCGTGGTGCACGCCGGGTCGATGTGCTCCTTGATGACCTTGAGGATCTTCGGCATGGCCTTGAGCGGGTTGCACAGCACGAGCACGTCCGGCTTGGAGTCCACGAGCTCCTCGAGCGTGTCCATGCACTCGTGCCTGCCATGCGGGCGGTGGTGTACGGGTGGGGGCGGTGGTTCCCCGCGCTCACCCGGCAGCCGGCGGTGCGCAGCTTGAGCGCCAGGGAACCGCCGATGAGGCCCAGGCCCACGATGCCCACGTGGCGCGGGCATTCGATGCCCTCCGCGGCGATGACCGGCAGCGTCGCCGTCACCTCCACGGACACGGCCGCCTCCGTACCGGGCTCCACACGTCCAATCACTCCTACCACAGCAACTCCTTCCGGGTCGTCGCGTCGTCCTTCTCGGTTTTCCCTACCCCGCATCGTACGCCTCTTTGCGGAAGCATCCATTCGTCCACCGGCGGATGGGGCCTCTCCCGCCGTGGGTACACGGCCAGCGTCTTGAGCCAGTCGCCATGGGCCGCGATCTCCTCGAGCGCCGCGCGGAACCGCTCCTCCCAGGGGGCCGCGTCGAGCGTCACGATGAAGCTGTAGGTGCCGTCGTGCCCCTTGATGGGCCGGGACATGAGGCTCGTCATGTTCAGGCCGCGGTCGCGGAACACGTCCAGCAGGTTCGCCACGACGCCCGGGCCGGTGGCCAGCGGCACGACGATGACGATGGATTCGTACTCCGGGACGTCCTCGTCCCGGTAGCGCGCGCACCAGCGCTGCGCGTCGGCGCGCGGCGCGACGGCGAGGAACTCGGTGCGCGCGCCCGGGAAGTCCTCGACGTGTGTCCCCACGCGCACGAGGTCGTACAGCGGTCCGCAGATGGCGGGACCGAGCGCGACGCGCGGGCCGTCGACGTCGCGGCAGGCGGCGCCGTTGGAGTCGGCCTGCACGGCCTCGAGGCCGTGCGCGGCGGCGAAGGCGCGGCACTGCGCCAGGCCGTGCGGGTGGGCGCTGACCTCGGTGCACGCGGCGAGCACGCGCGCGTCGCCCGCGGCGGTGCGCTCCGCTCCCCCGAAGCGTTCGTAGGCGCCGCGCGACACGTACGCGTCGAAGGAGACGTCCACACCCACGCGCAGGAAACCGGCGGCGTCGGCCGCGTCGATCATCATGTCCAGGTTCGGGATGACGGGTCCCTCGACGTTGTTCTCCCAGGCGAGCACGCCCCAGTCGCCGTCCTCCTCGACGGCGCGCATGATGGCGGCGGCGTCGGCGGCCGCCTCGAGCGCCACGGCAGGGCCGCCGTGCGCGGCGATGGCGTCGGCGGCCAGCGTGGCCGCCTGGTGGGTGAAGGTGCCCTCGGGCCCCAGGTAGCGCAGCACGCGCGCCGCTCATGCGCGCTTCCCCGCGGCCGCGGCGCGCGGCTTCGCGGTGTCCTTGGCGTCCTTGCCGCCCTTGGCCCCCGCGGGGATGGCAAACCATGCGCGCGGCAGGACGAACTCGACGAGCTGGATGGCGAGCATGCCGAAGATCCACAGGTAGCCGGCCATCTGGCTGGTCCACGGCAGGCTGTCCGAGTGGAAGCCGATGGGCACCATGGCGTCGCCGCCCGGGCCGGGCATCGCCATGAGGTAGACGACGAAGGTGGAGACGGTCAGGTGGACGGCCAGGCCGAGGCCGCCGCTGCGGGCACGCGCGCAGTAGCCGGAGAGCGCCACGAGGAGCCAGGCGAGCACCATGCCGTACGGCCAGCCGGACGCCGCCCCCATGCGGTGCGCCACGGTGCCGACGACGCCGACGGCGATGGCCGACGCGATGGTGATAACGTACTTGAGCCATGTCGCGCAGCGCCAGGTGTACGGCCGCGCGTGGCGGATCCCCTCGTCGTGTGTGGTCATGGTTGCCAGTGTAGGCCGACCCCCGTGACCGTGTCCGGCATGTGGAACGCCGGTGCCCCCGGCACGGAACGGTCCGTGCCGGGGGCACCGGCGTAGGGATGGCGGCCGCCGCGCGGGGCGCGCCGTCTCACTTCTTGTTGGCCTGCTGGGCGTTGTTGGCGCGGCGCTGCTTGGCGCGCCACTTGTACCAGTCCTCGCGGCCGAGGATGATCTTGCGGATGCGGATGGACTCCGGGGTGACCTCCACGCACTCGTCCTCGTTGGCGAAGTCCAGGGACTCCTCGAGGCTCATCTGGATCGGCGGGGTGAGGGTCTCGAGCACGTCGGCGGTCGAGGAACGCATGTTGGTCATGTGCTTGGCGAGCGTGATGTTCACGTCGAGCTCGTCGGGCTTGTTGTTCACGCCGACGACCTGGCCCTCGTAGACCGGCGACTGCGGCTCCACGAAGAAGTTGCCGCGCGCCTGGAGGCGCTGCATGGCGTACGGGGTGGCGGTGCCCTGGCGGTCGGAGACCATCGAGCCGTTCTGGCGGGTGACGATCTGGCCGGCCCACGGCGCATAGCCGGCGGACAGCGACGAGGAGATGCCGGTGCCGCGCGTGGCGCTCAGCAGCGCGGTGCGGAAGCCGATCAGGCCGCGGCTCGGCACGGTGAACTGCAGGCGCACCCAGCCGGAACCGTGGTTGGACATGGAGTCCATGCGGCCCTTGCGGTCCGCCATGAGCTGGGTGACGGTGCCCATGTACTCCTCGGGCACGTCGATGGTGGTGGACTCCATCGGCTCGCACAGCTGGCCGTCGATGGTCTTGGTGACCACCTGCGGACGGCCGACGGTCAGCTCATAGCCCTCGCGGCGCATCTGCTCGGCGAGCACGGCCAGCGCGAGCTCGCCGCGGCCCTGGACCTCCCAGGCGTCCGGGCGGTCGGTGGGCAGCACCTTGATGGACACGTTGCCGATGAGCTCACGGTCGAGGCGGTCCTTGATCATGCGGGCGGTGAGCTTGTGGTCCTTG
>JAXJQE010000219.1:0-11336 GCA_036311305.1 Bifidobacterium sp. | reverse complement strand
GTCGACGGCGCGCAGGGCCCATGCCATCCGCGCGGGCGCCGCTCCCCTACCGCCCGGGGAACTCGAGCGTCGCCAGCAGCGCGCGGTGGTCGGAGCCGGGGATGGTGGCGGCCTCGACCTGGCCGACCTTGGTGTCCTTGCCCACGATGATGTGGTCGAGGTCGGTGCCGGCGGCCACGTACTTGCGGTCCATCGGCCAGGTGAACACGAAGCCGTGGCCGTCGGCCATGACGGCGTCCTGGTAGCCGTCGCCGAGCACCTCGCGGAAGACGGCGTGGTCGGCGGTGGCGTTGAAGTCGCCCATGAGCACGTAGCGCGTGTCCTTTTTCGCGGTCAGCTGGCTGAGCTCGCCGATCGACTGGCTCCACATGTCCCAGGTGCCCGGGTTCGGGGAGGTGGTGTGCACGCTGACGAAGCGCACGGGCAGTGTGCCGTCGTCGACGTCGACGGTGCCGGCGGGCATGAACGAGGCGACGGAGTCGAACTCGGCGGCCACGACGTCCCGCATGGGCCGCGCGGACCACAGGCCGTTGCCGTAGCGTTTCCAGCTGTGCTCGGAGGAGGAGACCTCGTCGTAGGGCAGCAGCTCCTTGAGGCCGTCGGCCTCGAGCCGCTCGACGAACTCGGGTGTGGTCTCCTGCAGCGTGAGGACCTCGACGTGCTGCTCGCGCACGAGGTCGACGATGGCCTGCGGGTCGGCCTGGCCCTTGTAGACGTTGGCGGTCATGACGCGCATGACGTTGTCGGACGTGTCGCCGGTGGCCGCGGCGGCGATCGCCTGCGAGTCGAGCGGGTTGCTCGTGCGGAAGAACGGCATCTGCCAGTAGACCTGCACGGCGATGCACAGGCATGAGACGATGGCGACGACCCAGCGCCGCGAGATCAGGGCGAGCACGAGGGCGACGGCGGCGACGGCGGCGAACCACGGCGTGGCGGCGATGACGACGGGCACCCATGGCAGTTTCTGCAGGCTGACGGGCCGCAGCCGCGCGGCGCAGCCCAGCAGGGCGACGAGCGCGAGCAGGCCGGCGATCGCGCCGAGGACGCGGTGGCGGCGGTTCGTGAATCCCATGGTGTGCCTTCCTCGTGCGGGGCGGCGCTGCCGCTCGCCCCTGGCCGGTCGGGCGCGACCGGCCGTGTCGGGGTCGGCCACGGTGTCTGGCACCCACCGTAGCGGCAGGAGGCGTCCGAGGCCATCCTCCCCGCGGCGGATTTCGCCACCGGTGACATGTCCGGGGCGGGGCGGGGCACGGCCCCGTGCGAGCGGGACTGGGCATGCTCGCGAGGGTCGTGTATAGTGGAAGGTCGTGCGCCCTGGTAGCTCAGTGGATAGAGCACCGCTCTCCTAAAGCGGGTGTCGCGCGTTCGAATCGCGTCTGGGGCACTTCCGGCAGGCGGCGCGGACCACACGGTCCGCGCCGCCTTCGCTGTTCCACGGTGTTCCACGGCCATGCGCCGCCCACCCGTGGGACATGAGATGGGCGCCCCACGCGGCGGCGCGGTTCGTTAGGCTGGAGGGCACCGACGGATGAAAGGCGGTGTCAACGATGACGATGGCGACGTGCGGCGCGGTGAGCGCGGCGACCCTGGGCCTGCCGGCGCAGGGCGCGGTGGGCGAGGCGAAGGCGACGATCCCCAAGGGCGCGTTCGTGGCGAGGACGCCCATTTCCGCGAAGACGAAGCAGCACCTGGTCCATGACGTGCGGCGCGTGGTGATGATGGAGATCCTGCGCCCGCAGACCACTGGCCTGGCCGAGGGCAGGCACGTGCCCGAGGTGCTGGTCATGGGCCTCGAGCTCGAGGACGGTGAGACCCCGGTGCCCAGGGACATCGTCGAGCTCATCGCCGGGCAGCGCAAGTCGGGCATCGTGTTCGTGTGCACGCGCACGCATCCCGAGGAGGGCGAGCAGGCCGCCCTGGCGGTGCGCCGCGCGGTGCCGGTGCCCGCCGGCCACCTGCCGCGCTACCAGGTGCACGTCTCCGGCTGGATGCCGGCCGACGAGGCAATGCTCGAGGTGGCGGGCGACGACATCGACGCCTTGTGGGAGTCGATGTGCGCGCAGGCCATCCTGGGCGACATGGACGGCACGGACGTCGACGGGCGCATCGCCCGGCGCGAGCGCATCGCGGAGCTCAGGCGCCAGGTCACGCGCCTGACGGCCGCCCACCAGCGCGCCCGCACCACCGAGGCGCGCAACGAGGCCTTCGCCAAGCTCGCCCACGCCAAGCAGGAGCTCGCCGACCTCACCTGAGCGCGGTCAGAAGCCGAAGCGGGTGCGGCCGAATTGGTCGAGCCAGCGCAGGATGGCGCCTTCGCGCAGGGCCCAGGGACATACCTCGATCTCCTCGATGCCCAGGGCCTCCATGATCTACACCGCGACGATGCCGGCGCCGACGATCGTCTTGGAACGGTCCTGGGTGATGCCGGGCAGCGCGGCGCGCTGGGCGGGTTCGATCGCGGCCAGTCGCGGGATCCAGTCCTCGAGCTGGCCGCGCTCCACCACGAGCTCGTCCTCGCGGCCCGGCTGGTGCAGCACGGAGCCGGCCAGGCGAGCCAGGGAGCGGATCGCCTTGGAGGTGCCGACCGCGTGGCTCGAATAGTCCTCCTTGGGGATGGCCTTGACGACCGGCTCGATGAGCTTGCGCACCTTCTTGCGCGCCTCGGCCACGTCCTTGGCCGAGCCCATGCCTCCGGGCAGGTAGTCGCGCGTGATGATGCCGGCGCCCGCCAGGGCGCTCGTCGCGATGGCCGCCTCCTCGTCGTCGCCGAGGGCCACCTCGAGCGAGCCGCCGCCGATGTCGATCACGAGCAGGCGGCCCGCGTCCCAGCCGTACCAGCGTCGGGCGGCCAGGAAGGTCAGGCGCGCCTCCTCGTCGCCGGACAGGACGGTGACGCGCTGGCCGATCGCCTCCTCGATCCGGTGGATGATCTTGTTGCCGTTGGGGGCCTCGTGGATGGCGGAGGTGGCCAGCGCGAGCAGCTGCGAGATCTTGTACTGCTCGGCGAGCTTCATCGCCTCGTCCACGGCCTCCAACAAGGCCTCGATGCCACTCTTCTTGATGGACCCGTCGTCCTTCTCGTAGTCCATGAGGCGCACGGTGGTCTTGCTGCTGGCCTCCGGCTCGGGCCTGGCGCCCAGGGCCGCGTCCACGATGAGCATGTGCACCGTGTTCGAGCCGATGTCCAGCACGCCCAGGCGCGTGGACTTGAGCTTGATGTTCACTGTCCGTTTCCTTCCGCTTGCGGCGCCTGTCGGTCTGTCGCGGGCGCTTCCTTGAGGCCCGACACGAATATTCTCAACCGCTTAAGCCCTTCAGTCAAATCCTCGCGCGAGGCGGCGTAGGACAGGCGCACATGCGTGTCCGCCGTCGCCTCCCCGAAGTCGGCGCCCGGCGTGAGCGCCACCTTCTGCTCGCGCAGCACGCGCTCGCAGAAGTCCGTGGCCGTCAGGCCGGTCGACGAGACGTCGAAGTACGCGTAGAACGCGCCGTTGGGCGCCACGTCCACCGGCAGCCCGAGCTCCGCCAGCCCCTTGACCACGAGGTCGCGCCGCTCGAGCAGCTCCAGGCGCCGCTTCTCGCTGATGGCCAGCGACTCGTCGTCGAACGCGGCGACGGCGGCCATCTGCGTGGGCGTGTGCGCGGAGAGGAAGAAGTTCGCGGCGAGGTTGTCGACGGCGTCCGAGCAGCGCTCCGGCACCACCATCCAGCCGAGCCTCCAGCCGGTCATGCCGAAGTACTTGGAGAAGCTCGAGCAGACGATCGCGTCGGGGTCCACGCTCAACACGCTCGGCACGCGCGAGCCGTCCTCGCCGCGGTCGGCCAGGTCGAGGTACGTCTCGTCGACGATGCGCCACGCGCCGCGCGAGCGCGCGTAGGCGCACACGTCGCGCAGCGTGTCCGTGTCGATGACCGTGCCGGTCGGGTTGCTCGGCGAGGTCACCATGACCGCCTTCGTGCGGCGCGACCAGTAGTCCTCCATGAGCGGCACCGTCAGGTGGAACCTGGTGGCGGCGCTCGTCGGCACGTCGACGACGACGCCGCCGAAGCTGCGCACGAGCGAACGGTTCGTCGGGTAGCTCGGGTCGGCGATGAGCACCTCGTCGCCGTCGTCCACCGTCAACGCCACCGCGAGCAGCAGCGCGCTGGAGCCGCCCGCGGTGATGACGATGCGCGCGGGGTCGACCTCGACGCCGTGGCGCTCGCGGTAGAAGCGCGCGAGGCGTTCGCGCAGCTCGGGCAGTCCCTTGGCCTCCGCGTACGGCAGCGCGCGGCCGTCGTACAGGCCGCGCATGCGCTCGATGACCGGCTGCGGCGCGTCGTAGTCGGGCTGGCCGAGGTTGAGCTTGATGACGCGCTCGCCGGCGGCCTGCATGATGGCCGCCTGCTCGGCGACCTTCATCGCGCGGAACGGCTTCACGGCGGTGGCGCGGCGCGCCATGCGCGGTTCGGTTGGTTGGTTCATGCCCATGGCACATACTCCTTCGCTGGCCGCCGCGCGTCCGGCAGGCGGCGGCCGTTGCCTTGCGCACCACGCTACACCGCGCGTCTTATGTCGTTCGATTCAGCCTCGGGAGTGTCGCTTGCATTACGCGGGCAAAGGCGTAGCGTGGAGGTATGGGCCGCGTACGGCGCGCAATTCCGCGCGCCGTGCGGCGGCGGGAACGAGGCGACGATGGTCGAGAAGACGACGGCGACGGACGCGGGACTGCGTCCGCTCAACGTGGCGATCCTGGGTGCCGGGCGCATCGCGGGCACCATGGCGGACACGCTCGTGCGCATGGCGGCCGACGACCGCTACCGCTCGATGGTGGTGCCGTACGCGATCGCCGCGCGCGAGCAGGCGCGCGCCGACGCGTTCGCCGGCAAGTACGGCCTGCCGCACGCGTACGGCTCGTACAACGCGATGCTCGCCGACCCGGACGTCGACCTCGTGTACATCGCCACGCCGCACGCGCTGCACATGGAGCAGGCCATCGCGTGCATGAAGGCGGGCAAGCATGTGCTCGTCGAGAAGTCGTTCGCGCTGGACGTGGCGCAGGCGCGGCGCATGATCGACATGTCCGACGACACGCAGCGCTTCTGCGGCGAGGCCATGTGGACGAGGTTCATGCCCTCGCGGCTGCTCGTCGACGAGGTCGCCAGCTCCGGCGAGCTCGGCGCGCTGACGGCCGTGTCCGCGAACCTGTGCTACCCGGTGACGCGCAAGGCGCGCCTGACGGACCCGGGGCTCGGCGGCGGCGCGCTGCTGGACGTCGGCGTCTACCCGCTCAACTTCATCGACATGGTCATGGGCGAGGCCGAGCTCACCGGCCTGAACACGACCATGGTCCCCTACCCCACCGGCGTGGACGCGCAGGACTCCGTCACGCTCACGTACGCCGACGGCACGATGGCCACCGCGTACGCCAGCATGATGAACGCCTCCGACCGCGCGGGGCTCGTGTGCGGCACCGACGGATACCTGGTGTGCCGCAACATCAATGACATCGAGGGACTCGACGTGTACGGGACGGACCATGTCCTCAAGCGGCACATCGACGTTCCCGAACAGCTGACCGGCTACGAGTACGAGGTCGCGGCGGCCGTGCGCGCGATCCGCGCGGGCCGGCGCGACTGCCCGGAGATGACGCACGCCGACACGCTGCGCATGATGGCGCTCATGGACCGCATCAGGCAGGTGTGGGACATGCGCTTCCCCGCCGAGGACCGCACGGCGGCAGACCAGAACGACGAGACGACCACCGACACCGACTGAGACCACACCGATACCGACACCGACACCGGGAGGCCGCAGCGTGGCGGCCTCCCCAGGATTCCACTCCGTGGAGCCGCCGTTTCCTGATGCTGATACATCCGACGGCCCGAAACACAAAACCTGTTAGCTTGAGACCATGGACCGCGACCGTAATTTTTCCGGCGGCGGCCACCTGAGACACGTCAGCGAGGGGGATCCCAACATGACGAACACGACACGACCGCAACGACGCCGCCGTTACCGCGAACTGAGCGAGATGCTCGACTTCCTGACCGACGAATGGGACATGTCGGCCGAGTTCGACGGCCCCACCTTCCTGTGGGACGGCTCCATCGGCGAATGCTCGGCGCACGACGACGCCACGCGCGCCGATCTGCCCGTCGCCAGCCCCGCGCAAATGGAGCTCGTGGTGCGCACACCCATGCAATGGTACTTCGAGGCGCTCGCCGCCAGCGTGCCCGGCACCGAGCGCAACGAGGACAGCATCGACATCCCCCGGCGCGACATGCCCACGTTCCGCCTGGACACGCAGGCGCTCGGCGGCGTCGACGCCGCCGTCGCGAACGCGTTGGCGAGCAACCGCTGGCTCGACGGCGTCACCAACCTGGCGCGCGCGGTGGCGCTGACCGCGCAGTTCCTCAGCTCCGTCATGGACCGCGACCAGGAGGCGCTCGACTACCTCAAGGAGCTCATCCAGACACTGCGTATATATATGGACTCCGTGGCGCGCAACGCGGACCCGCTGACCAGCCAGGAGGCGCTGCGCATCGTCACCGACGTGGCGTGCGGCGAGGACTTCCGCCTCAACCCGATGCCGATGGTCGAGCTGCTCTCGTGCTGCCTGTCCTTCGCGCGCTGGGACGACACGCGCATCTTCGCGTACGACGCGCTCGACCACGCCACGCGCGTCATGGACGAGATGGTCGCCGGCTACGGCGACGCCCCGGAGATGGACGAGCGCTTCCGCGAGATGTTCGCCGGCTCCTACGCCGCGCAGTTCAACGACCTGGCGGACTCCTCCGACTTCGACGACCTGGGTTCCCTGGGCGGCTCCCCGGAGGCCGACCAGCGCGAGATGGAGCTGCACGCGCACTTCCAGTTCACGCAGGCCATCGAGCTGCTGCGCCACGACCTGCTGCGCATGTCCGGCGACGTGGACGCGGCCGACGAGCTGCTGCGCCGCCACGCGGACATGGCGCCACTGGCCGACGCGTACGCGGCGCGGCTCATGCAGGCCGGCCGCTGGCAGGAGCTGCTCGACTTCGTCGACGAGGTGGAGCGCGCCACGCCCAACCAGTTCACCATCATGTTCCCCGAGGAGCTCGTCCCCTACGACTGGGAGTCCGTGCGCGAGATCGCGCTGCAGGGCCTCGACCGCCGCCCCGCCCTCCAGGACCTGTACCGTTCGCGCATCGTGGAGGCCAGCGAGCACGAGACCGACATCCGCGCGCTGTCCAACCTGCGCCGCGTCAGCGGCAAGGACTGGGGCGAGCAGATCGACCGGATCGTCACCGACTACAACGACGGCAAGGACCGCATGGCCCGCAACCCCCTGTACGAGCGCCTGCTCATCTCCCAGGGCCTGCACGACGCCGCCGCGCTACCTGGTCACCTTCCCCGAGGCCCTCCCCGACCTCTCCGGCATCTGAGACGAGCGCCGCAGCGCATTGGGCGCCAAGCCCCCCCCCCTTGAGAAACCTCACGTTTTTTCGTGAGGTTTCTAGGACGCGGCCCATCGGGCCGCCCTAGAAACCTCACGAAAAAACGTGAGGTTTCTCAAGGGCGCATACGCATACCCCGTCCGACCACAACCACCCCCCGTCCGACCACAGGAGCCGCTCCAGCTGGACCTCTCACGCCCACCGGGACAAGCTGGTGCCATGACAACCAACGCCATCGAGCACCAGATCACCGAGGCACTGCGATTGGGAGAGTGCGCCGTCGCGCGGACCCATGCCGAGACCGCGGCGTTCAGCCGTCGTGTGAAGAAAGGCACTGTGGTGCGCCTGTACGCCAACATGTACTTGCCGACCGAAGCCGTCCACGCCATGGATGCACGGACCCTCATCCTCCATGTGGTGCGCACCTTGCAGCACCGGCACCCTACGTGGGTATTCACTGGTGCGACGGCGGCGATCGTCCTTGGACTCGAATGCCCCACTCCCCTCTCGCCCCTCACCATCCATACCCTGTCGGCGCGCCGCACCCCCGACGCCGACAGCACCCACCTGCATTGCCGCCTATCCCAGGATTTCGAAGTCATGGAGGTTGATGGCATCCGGGTGACCCGCCCCTCCCGTACGGTCCTGGAGGCGTTGGCGCTGCATGAGATGCGGGAAGTGCGCGGCATCCTCGATTCGGCGCTGCGCCGTGGGGGCATGGCCGTGGAAGACCTTCTGCGCGAGCTCGCCCATGCGCCCGAACTCTGCCTCGACAGCGAAGCGCGCGAACTGGCCGAACGGGCCAACCCGCGCTGCGAGAACGGCGGCGAGTCCTACACGGACCAGACCATCTGGGAGATGGGCTTCATCGCGCCGATGGCGCAGGTGGAGCATATCCATCCCCGCACAGGCGCCACCATCCGCACCGACTTCGAATTCCGGGACGATACCGGCCTATTCGTGGTGGTGGAACTGGATGGGCAGGAAAAATATGTGGATCCCGCCATGACCAAGGGGCTGACCGTTCCCGAAGTGGTGGACCAGGAACGGGACAGGCAGGATGGATTGCGGGCACTGGGCGCGACAGTCGTGCGCACCTGGTTCAGGGAAGTGCGGGAACGCCATCCCCTCCGCCGCAAGCTGCTTGATGCCCATGTGCCGTTGCGTCGGCACTGACGCCGGCATCCCCCTGCCAGAGACCTCAGGCGCATACCAGAAACCTCACGTTTTTCCGTGAGGTTTCTAGGACGCCGGCGAAGCCGGCCCTAGAAACCTCACGGAAAAACGTGAGGTTTCTGGTAATGATCAGCACGACCGCTCAGGTCAGGGGATCAGGCCTCGTGGCGCTTGGCGTAGAAGGCGGCGAGCTCGGGGGCGGCGGCGTCGAGGGCGACCTGGTCGCAGTACAGCATGTGGCCGTTGCTGTGGACGTGGTACTCGATGCGGTCCTTGAGCGGCTGCGGCAGGAACAGCTTGCCCATGTCATGGCGCACGTTCCAGTACGGGGTCGCGGCGTCGTGGATGCCGCCGAAGAACAGGATGCGGCTGGTCGGGTTGCGGCGCAGGGCGGTGGCGATGTCGTACGCCACGTTCGGGGTCTGCGGGGAGCCCATGGTGCCGGGCGCCTGGTGCGTCCAGTTCCAGTTCTCGTTGACCTTCATGGACAGGCCGACGTAGTTCTCGTAGCCCTTGAAGCCCATGTCGGACAGGAGCTTCATGTACACGTCGACGTACGCGGCGTTGATCGCGTCGTAGGACGGGTCCTCGCCGGCGAAGAACTCGTTGTCGCCCTGCACGTCCGGGTAGCCGAAGGTGGTGAAGCGGGTGTCGTAGCGGCCGGTGGTCTTGCCCTCGTCGGCCAGCAGGCTCTTGCGGAAGGTGTCGAGCTCGATGCGCAGGCCCTTGGCCTTGATGAACTCCTTGGGCAGGCCGATGAGCTCGCTCATCTGGCCGGCGATCTCGTCCATGCGGTCGTCCGGCAGCGCGTCGCCCAGGATGAGGGCGCCCGCGAGCGTGGAGTTGACGAAGTCGAAGGCCTTGTCGTACCACTCGTACTGGTCGACGCCCTTGCCGGCCTTGCCGAAGTAGTTGGCGGTGGCAGCGTACACGGGCACCATGCCCATGTAGTAGGCGTCGTTGCCGGACAGCGTCGGCGCGTAGTCCAGGATGGTGGACTGCTCGGTCACGCCGGTCACGCCGATGCCGTGCTCACCGAGCATGCGGTAGACCACGGCGTTGCGCATGGTGCCGTAGGACTCGCCGTACAGGTACAGCGGGCTGTTGAAGCGCTTGTGCTCGGTGAGCCACTCGATGATGCCACGGGTGAAGGCGTCGGCGTCGCCGTCGACACCCCAGACCTTCTTGGCGTCGTAGTTCGGGTCGACGTGCGAGTAGCCGGTGCCGAAGGCGTCGATGAACACCAGGTCCGAGCTCGGCAGCAGCGAGTCGGGGTTCTCCTCGACCTCGCCGACGCCCTTGAGGTGGGCCATGCCGTCGGTCTTGACGCGGAAGGCGCCCATGCCGCCGATGTTGACCATGTAGGAGGCGCCGCCGGGGCCACCGTTCCAGCAGAAGGTGACCGGACGGTCGGACTTGTCCTCGTCATCCGAGACCTGGGAGAACATGAACATGTGGCCCATGAGCTGGCCGTCGTCGGCGCGCACCGGGACCATCTCGGCGGTGGCGGTATAGTGGATCTCCTCGCCCTTCGGGCCGTGCCACACGTACTGCTTGGTGGCCGTCTCCGGGACGGGTTCGTAAGGCTTCTTCGGCTCGGACGCGGTGGTCTTCGCCTCAGTGGTTTCGTCTGCCATGGCAGAACTCCTTAGATGATTGGTTTGGTTTATTGGGGGTACGAAAGGGGCGGTGCGGACACCGCCGGTCCGCTAGAAACCTCACGGAAAAACGTGAGGTTTCTAGCGGGGAGTCACTTGGACGCGGGCTTGGTGGAGCCGGTGGCGCCCTGCGCGGGCTTGGCCGGCTTGGGCAGCGCCGAGGTCTTGTCGGTCGGGTCGATGCGGTTGATCGCGGCGGCGGCCTCCTTGGCCTGGGCCTCGTCGACCTGGACCTGATGGGCGTCCTTGGCGAGCGACTGGTCGTCCTGGGCCTCGTCGGTCAGGGCCTTGGCCTCGTTGAGCATGTCGGTCGAGTTGGCGTCCAGCAGCCTGGCCTCGGCCAGGGCGCGCTGCGCGTCCTCGTGCGGGTCGTGCGGGATCGGGGCGTTGGCCACGTCCTCGCTGGTCGGGTCGGGCAGCGAGTTGCCGGCCTTGTCGGTGTGCACCGGGCTCGGCGCGTAGGAGACGAGCTTGACGCCGACGGTCGCATCGCCGACGATGGAGACCTTCTTCGGCTCGCTCGGCTCGGTGATGCCGTGCTTGGCGAGCAGCTCCGCGGCGGCGGCCGCCTGGGCCTTCGGATCCTTCTTGGCGTTCGGCAGGTTGATCATCTCGTCCTTGCCGTACGGGTGCTTGATGGGCATGCCCATCGGGTCCTGGCCGGCGGAGATCAGGGCGCTCGGGATGTTGGACAGCGCCAGGCCCGCCAGGACCGTGACGTTCATCATGACGAGGGCCAGGGTCGACAGATTGCCGGATCCGGTCCTCACTTTCTTTGCGGGTGCCTTGCCCCCGGCGGCCTTGCCGCCCGAGGAGGCGCTCTTTGTTGCGCTACTCATGGTTCTTGCCTTTCTCGTCTCCAAGCCACGGTTTTCGCGTGACGGGGACGCGCGGCTCGTGGCCGCGAACCCCCATCGGCCACTTCGTCAAGTACCGCGGGACTCTGAATGGAACCTGCAGCGTCAACGGAGCGTTATGTTCAGTTAACGGTTTCAGACTATGCCCGCGCGAACAATGCCGATTTGTTCTTCGACAAGGGCGAATTATTGCGCGCTGCGCCGGAAAACCACCAACAAACAAGGG
>JAXJQE010000218.1:0-25946 GCA_036311305.1 Bifidobacterium sp. | reverse complement strand
GTGTACACGGTGCCGTCGTCGGCCACGCGGCGCATGACCTCGATGCCGTCGGGGGTGTCGATGGCCTCGACGCCGGCGTCGGCGACGGCGGCGTCCATGACGGCGCGCATGCCGGCCTCGTCGAGCGCGGTGCCGACGAACCACACGCGCCCCTCGCCCACCGTGTTGACGGTGACGGCCGGCGTGCCCGTGTAGAAGTCGCGGCCGCCGTAGGTGGCGACAGGCCGCGCGCCCTCGGGCTCGAGGATGCTGGCGACGATCTCGCCGCGCGCCTCGACGGCCGCGACGGCCGGCGCGGCGCCGTCGTCCGCGCCGACGAGCACGTCGACGCCGTCGCCCGGGGCGAACGCGTCGATCTCCTCGACCCACACGCCGCACAACTCGCGCAGCGGCCCGGGCTGGCCGCCGACGAACACGAGGTCGTGCTCGTCGTGGATGCCGCTCATGTAGCCGGTGACCAGGCGGCCGCCGCCGCGCACGTACTCGGTGAGGTTCTCCGCGACGCCCGGCCTGACCATGGTCAGCACCGGCGCCACGACGAGGTCGTAGCCCGCGAGCGTGGCCGCCGGCGTGGTCGACTCGACGACGTCGACGGCGATGTTGCGCCGCCACAGCGGCCGGTAGAAGCGGTGCACCTCGTCCGGGTAATGCGCCCTTGCGTGGGGCCGACGCAGCCTTCGAGCGACCAGTAGCTCTCCCAGTCGAAGACGACGGCGACGCGCGCCTTGACCCGGCTGCCCATGAGGGGTGTGGCGCGGCGCTCGAGGTCCGCGCCGAGCGCGCGCACCTCGCGGTAGGTGCGCGAACGGTCGCTGTCGTCGTGGCCGATGACGGCACCGTGGAAGCGCTCGACGCCGCCGCGCGACTGCTTGAGCTGGAAGAACTGCACGGTGTCGGCGCCGTGCGCGACGGCCTGCCAGCTGAGCTTGCCGACCTCGCCGGGGCGCTTGACCTTGCAGTACGGGAACCAGTTCTGCTGGTTGGGGGTCTGCTCCATGAGCATGAACGGCTCGCCGCCGCCGACGCCGCGCATGAGGTCGTGGCACATGGCGGTGAAGCTGGGCTGGGTGTCCATGCCCGGGTAGTTGTCCCAGCTGACGACGTCCATCTCGCGGCCCCACGCGAAGTAGTCGAGGTCCTTGAAGACGCCCATGAGGTTCGTGGTGACGGGGTGGTCGTGCTCGAACTCGCGGATCGCCTCGCGCTCGAGCTTGTAGCAGGCGAGCATCTGCTCGTTCTGGAAGCGCCGGTAGTCGACCTGCAGGCCGGAGATGACGCACTTGTCGGTGCTGATGGCGTCACCCGCGAGGACCGGCGGGATGACCTGCTCGAAGCTGGTGAGGGTGTGGCTCCAGAAGTTCATGCACCACGCCTCGTTAAGGGCCTCGACGGTGCCGTACTTGCGCTCGAGCCACGCGCGGAACTGGCGCGCGCACTCGTCGCAGTAGCAGTAGCCGCCGCCGTTGCCGTACTCGTTGTTGACGTGCCAGGCGACGACCGACGGGCGGTCAGCGTAGCGTTCGGCGACCTTCGACGCGAGCGCGCGGGCGAGGCGGCGGTAGTCCGGGGAGCTCGGGCAGAAGTTGTGGCGGCCGCCGAAACGCTGCTGCATGCCGTCGATGCCGACGCGCAGCGCGTGCGGATACTCGGTGGCCATCCACGCCGGGAGGGCCGCCGTGCCGGTGGCCAGGACGACCTTCATGCCGCGCTCCTCGACGGAGTCCATGATCGCGTCGAGCGTGGTGAAGTCGTAGGTGGCCTCGTCGGGCTGGAGCAGGCCCCAGCTGAAGACGTTGACGGTGGCCTCGTTGATGTTGGCCTCCTGCAGGAGGTCCAGGTCGTGGGGCCAGGTGGCCTCGGGCCACTGCTCGGGGTTGTAGTCGCCGCCGAAGAGGAAGCGGTCGAAGAGTGGTTGGGTCATGATGCTCCTTCGCATCTTTGGTTGGTGGTGGTGAACACCACCACCTGCGGTCAGGCCATGTAGCGGTGGAAGATCTGGTCCACCTGCGGGTCGAAGAACTCGCCCGTCCGGCGGTCCAGGAAGCGCATCTCCTTGGTGGAGGTGTCCCACAGGACCGGGCATTCGCCGTTGGCGGTCGAGGCGGCCAGCACCGCCTCGAGCCACGCCATGTTGCTTTCGTGGTCCTTGTGGTCGATGTCCTCGGTCAGGAGGCTATATTCGCCGAGGATGACCGGGATGCCGTTCTTGGTGAAGCGTTCGCGGTGCTTGGCGAAGTCGGCCGCCAGCGCGTCCTCCTCGGCCTCGGTGCCCCACTCGTCGACGGGCTCGCACCAATCGCTGTCGTGCTCGCCGAGCGCGAAGCCGGCCGGCGAGTAGTAGTGGATCGAGACGATGAGCTTGTCGTCGGCGGGGTCCTCGGGCAGCCGGTAGCGCGGGTCGCAGGTCTTGTCGGTGTCCGTGTCGTAGCCGGGGATGAGCAGGTAGCGGGTCGCGTTGTTGCCCCCGGAGGCGCGCACGGTGTCCACGAAGGCCTGCGCCAGGGCCAGCAGCAGGTCGTACTGCGTGCCGGCCGCCTCCGCGTCCTCGAAGGCGAGTTCGTTGGCGCCCTCGAACACGAGGCGCTCGTCGTAGTCCCTGAAGCGCTCGGCGATCTGCGCCCAGAGGGTACGGAAGCGTGCGAGCGTGGCGTCGGGGTCGGCCTGCATGCCGCGGCGGATCCACGGGCTTTCGCCGCGGCTGCCGTCGTGGTGGACGTTGAGGATCACGTTGAGCCCCGCGTCCAGGCTCCAGTCGACGGCCTGCTGCACGGCGTCCATCCAGACGGGGTCCACTTCGTTGGTCTCAGGGTCCATCCAGTCCATCCACGTCACCGGGATGCGGATGGTCCCGAAGCCGGCCTTGGCCACGTTGGCGGCCTGCTCCTTGGTGAACGGGACGTTGAACCACAGGGACTGCTGGTCCTCGGGCGTCCAGGCGCGGCCCTCGGCGAGCGCCGCGTCGCGCTCCCCCTCCAGGGGGAACGTGTCGAAAGTGTTGCCCAGGTTCCAGCCCAGGCCCAGATTCTTTACGAAGTCGAGTGCGTTCTCGGCCATGATGCTCCTTCGAGGTGCGGCGGGAGGGTGTGCCCGGCGGGGCGTCGACGCCCCGCCGGGCACACCCTCCCGCCGACGCCGTCAGTCGTGGATCGGGTCGGCGCCGGGGCGGACCAGGACGGGCAGGGTGTGGTAGTCGTAGCGCTCGGTGTACCAGCGGCCGGGCTCGTACTCGGTGCCGGTGATCAGGTTGCGCCACGGCAGGCCCTCGCCGGCGTCGGGCACGTAGAACGTGGCCACGCCGTCCTCGCGGAAGACCGGGGCGACGAGGATGTCGTCGCCGAGCATGTACTGGGTGTCGATGTCCTCGCAGGTGCGGTCGTCCTGGAACTCCAGGACCATGGCGCGCATCATCGGCAGGCCGGTGTCGTGCGTCTCCTGCGCCATGCGCTCGAGGTAGGGCACGAGCTTGGCCTTGAGCTCGACGAATTCGCGGCACACGTCGACGGCCTCGTCGCCGTACAGCCACGGCACCTTGTACGCGGTGGAACCGTGGTAGCGCGAGTGGGAGCTGAGCAGCCCGAACTGCGTCCAGCGCTTGTACAGGTCCGGGGTGGCCTCGTCCTCGAAACCGGCGATGTCGTGGCTCCAGTAGCCGAAGCCGGACATGCCGAAGGACAGGCCCGCGCGCAGGGACTCGGCCATCGACGGGTAGTTGGAGGAGCAGTCGCCGCCCCAGTGCACCGGGTAGCACTGGCCGCCCACGGTCGCGGAGCGCGCGAACAGGATGGCCTCGTCCTTGCCCTTGGTCTCGACGAGCACGTCGTACACGGCCTTGTTGTACAGCAGCGTGTAGTAGTTGTGCATGAGCTCGGGGTCGGAGCCGTCGTAGTAGACGACGTCCTCGGTGGGGATGCGCTCGCCGAAGTCGGTCTTGAAGCAGTCGACGCCCATGGCGACGAGCTCCTTGAGGTAGCCCTGGAAGCACTTGGTGGCCTCGGGGTTGGTGAAGTCGACGATGGCCATGCCGGCCTGCCACTTGTCCCACTGCCAGACGGACCCGTCGGTGCGCTTGATGAAGTAGCCCTTCTCGGCGCCCTCCTTGAACAGGCGCGACTTCTGGCCGACGTAGGAGTTGATCCACACGCAGTTCTTCAGGCCGCGCTCATGCAGCTTCTTGAGCAGGGCGGCCGGGTCGGGGAACTTGGTCTCGTCCCACTCGAAGTTGCACCACTCGAGCTCGCGCATCCAGCGGCAGTCGAAGTGGAAGACGGACAGCGGGATGGGGCGCTCGGCCATGCCGTCGATGAAGTCGAGCACGGTCTTCTCGTCGTAGTCGGTGGTGAAGGAGGTGCTCAGCCACAGGCCGTAGCTCCACTCCGGCACGAGGGGCGCGCGGCCGGTCAGCGCCGTGTAGGTGCCCAGGACGTCCTTCATGGAGGCGCCGCCGATGACGGAGTACGCCATCTCCTGGCCCGGCACGGAGAACTGCACGCGCGAGACCTTCTCGGAGCCGATCTCGAACTCGACCTTGCCGGGGTTGTCCACGAACAGGCCGTAGTTGCGGTTGGACAGGTAGAACGGGACGTTCTTGTACGCCTGCTCGGTGCCGGTGCCGCCGTCCTCGTTCCAGATCTCGACGGACTGGCCATTCTTGACGAAGTTGGTGAAGCGCTCGCCCAGGCCGTAGATCTTCTCGCCGACGCCGAGGTCGAGCTGCTCGCTCACGTGCAGGCGGCCGTCGGGGTCGGTGACGAGGGCCTTGGCGCGCCAGCCGGAGTGCGCGATCGGCGTGCCGTCGTAGCTGTACGCGAAGTCGATGGTCTCGCCCTTGGCGATCCTGAGCGTGGTCCTGCCGGAGGTGAAGGTCCACGCGTCGTCGGTCTCGTCGATGGTGACGGCCGGCGCGTCCTCGTTGAGGTGGAACGTCGGGCAGTGCGAGCGGTCCTCGCGGAAGTTGATCAGGCGGGTGGTGATGACGTCCTCGCGCGGCGAGGTGACCTCGATGGGGAGGATGCCGCCGTCGAGCGTCATGCCGGGGTTGTAGATCGGCGAGCCGAACGGGCAGAACAGCGTGAGCTTGCCCGGCTCGCTGTCCGCCGCATAGATGTTGGCGGCGTACTTCACCGAGTAGCCGTCCCTGACGAGCCAGCCTCCGTTGAGGAACTTCATGGTCTCTTCTCCTTGGGTTTTTTGTTGGTGGTGGTTGTTGACGATCGTTGGCGCCGTCCGGGCCGCTCAGTCGAGCCGGCCCTCGAGGCGGATGTCCCCGACGGATTCGCCGACGAAGACCTTGGCGCGCGGCGCGAGCTTCCAGCCGCCGGCCGCGAGCGACCAGTAGCCGAGGACGTCGCGCTCGGGGATGCGGATGTCGATCTCGGCGCGCTCGCCCGGCTCGAGCCAGGTCTTCTCGAAGCCCTTGAGCTCGTAGGCGGGGCGGTCCTCGCCGGTGCCCTCGAGCCTGAGGTAGACCTGCGGCACGGCGGCGCCGAGGCGCTCGCCGGTGTTGGTGATGTGCATCTGCACGCGCACGTCGCCGTCGAGGCGTTCGACCTCGAGGTCCTCGTACCGGAAACTCGTGTAGGTCAGGCCGTGGCCGAAGCAGAAGCGCACCGGCACGTCCTTGGTCTGGTAGTAGCGGTAGCCGACGTAGAGCTCCTCCGTGTAGTCGACGTGGCCGACCAGGCCGAAGGTGCCGATCGAGTTGGCCGGGCAGTCGGCGAGCTTGACGGGGAACGTCTCGGGCAGGTGGCCGCTCGGCTCGGTGTTGCCCAGCAGCACGTCCGCGAGCGCGTTGCCGCTCTCGGCGCCGTTGTACCAGTTCCACACGAGGGTCCTGGCGCGCGGCTCCCAGTCCATCGTCACGGGCGAGCCGGCGACGAGCACGATGACCGCGTCCGGCGCGGCGTCGAGGAGGGCGTCGATGAGCTCGTCCTGGCCGTACGGCAGGTCCATCGTCTCGCGGTCGCGGCCTTCGAGGTCGTGCTCGTGGTCGAGGCCGCCGATGTAGATGACGGGGTCGCCGCTGGCCGCGTACTCGCGCGCCTTGGCGACCGCCTCGTCGCGCAGCTTGGCGGCGCGCTCGGCGTCGCGCTTGGCGTCGGCGACGGAGTTCTCGAGGCTGTCCTCCTGCCAGGTGTCGTCCTGCATGACCTTCGGCGACCAGTAGCCGGGCGCGTACTCGACCTCGACGTTGCCGCCGAGCCTGCCGCACAGGCCCTGGATCGGGCTGATCTCGTGCACCGCCTTGACGACCGCGCTGCCGCCGCCGACGGAGTGCACGCGGTCGGCGTTCGCGCCGACGACGAGCACGCGGCGCAGGCCGCGCGCGTCGAGCGGCAGCGTGCCGGCGTCGTTCTTGAGCAGCGTCACCGACTCGCGCGCGACGGTCAGCGCGTCCTGCGCGTGCCCGAGCGTCGCGTAGCAGCCGGGCTCGCGGCTCTCGCGCGCCTCGCCGAGCATGTTGAGGGCGTCCATGACGGCGAGCACGTGCTCGACCTTGAGGTCGACGTCACGCTCGCTGATCTCGCCGGCGCGCACCGCCTCGAGCAGCGGGCGTGCGAAGTAGAAGTCGTCGAAGTTGTTGGTGACGCACATGTCCACGTCGAGGCCGACCTCGGCGGAGGCCTTCGTCTCGTGCAGGGCGCTCCAGTCGGAGACGACCCGGCCCTTGAAGCCCCACTCGTCGCGCAGGATGTCGTCGAGCAGCTCCTTGGACTCGCAGCAGTGCACGCCGTTGATCAGGTTGTAGGCGCCCATGATGGTCAGCGTCTGCGCGTCGCGCACGGCGGCGCGGAACGCCGGGTAGTACAGTTCGCGCAGCGCGCGCTCGCCGATCGACTCGTCGACGTCGAGGCGGTCGGTCTCCTGGCTGTTGGCGGCGAAGTGCTTGGGGCAGGCGGCCACGTCGGACTCCTGTACGCCCTCGATGTACGCGGTGCCCTGCGCGGCGGTCAGGACCGGGTCCTCGCTCATGTACTCGAAGTTGCGGCCGCACAGGGGGCTGCGCTTGATGTTCAGGGACGGCCCGAGGATGACGTCCTTGCCGCGGCCGCGCGCCTCCTGGCCGAGCGCGGCGCCGGTCAGGTACGCCATGCCGGGGTTCCAGGTGGCTGCCACCGCCGAGCCGGACGGGAAGTACGCGACGCGGTCGCGCGTGTCGTGCTTGAGGGCCCAGTTGTCGTCCATCGTGTCCGCGCACGCCCATCGGGCCGTCGTCGAAGCGCATCTCGGGGATGCCCAGGCGCGGCACGGCGGCGGTGTGGAAGAGCGCGGCGCCGTGGATCATCGAGATCTTCTCCTCGAGCGTGAGCTGCGAGGTGAGCTCCTTGGCCTTGGCTTGGTTGGCGGCGGTGATCATCGTCATTGGTGGTCTCCTTCTTCGTTCTTCTCGGTGGGCGGATGTGGTTCGGTCAGTTCAGCGTGAGGCGGAAGCCGATGGGCAGGCGGTCGCCGGCGGGGGTCTCGCCGTCGGCGTAGCCGCGCGGCGGCCGCGTAGTCGGGGGTGATGCGCAGCCCGCGTTCGTCGCGGGTGAACGGGACGTCGCCGGCCCCGAGCTGCTCGACGCGCGCGATCGGCGCGTTGAAGTCGGGGCGGTGCTCGCCGTCGAAGGCGGCGAAGGTGCGCGCGGTGAGCTCGCGTTCGCCGTCGGGCGACAGGTTGTAGGCGTACAGGGCGCCGTCGCGCGCGGTGAAGCGCCAGTCGGCGGCCGTGTACGCGGTCGTGCCCTGGTCGGCGAACATGCCGCCGGCGGCGCGCGTCGGGCCTTCGGCGGCGACGCGCCACGGGCGCGAGCCGTAGATGCCGTCGCCGTTCGCGGCGAGCCAATCGCCGATCGCGGTGAGCATGGCGGTGTCGCGCGCGGCGAACGAGCCGTCCGCGCGCGGGCCGGCGTTGAGCAGCAGCGTGCCGTTCTTCGCGACGGTGTCGACGAGCGTGACGATGAGCTCGCCCAGCGGCTTGTAGTCGAGCGTGTCCGTATAGCACCAGGAGTTGCGCGCGATGGCGGTGTCGGTCTGCCACGCGAACGGCGTCGGCTCCGGGAAGCCGCCGCGCTCGACGTCCGCGATCCCCGCGCCCCAGGCGAGCGCGTCGTACTTGTAGCAGATGGCGGCCCGCTCGCCGCGCGCGGCCATGCGGTTGTAGTAGTAGGCGGCGATGAGCTTGAGGTACGGGCGGAACGCGCGGTGCTGGACCCACCAGTCGAAGTAGAGCAGGGCGGGGTGGAAGCGGTCGACGATCTCCGCGTTGCGCCGCAGCCAGTCCTCGAGGAACGCGCGGATGGGCGCGGGGGTGCTGTCGATGTCGAATTCGTTGGGCTCGGGCGCGGTGCTCGGCCAGTACAGGTCGTCCTGCGGCAGGTCGCTGCCGGCGGGGGCGGCCGGGTCGGTGGTGGTGAGGGACTCGCGGATGTCCGAGTCGAACTCGCGGGCGTGGCCGAAGAACCACCAGTGATCGGCGCGGTGGTTGGAGGCGCAGAAGCGCAGGTGGTGGCGCCCGGCGGCCTCGTGCAGCTCGCCGAGGACGTCGCGCCGGGGTCCGCGTTCGGCGGCGTTCCAGGTGGACAGGTCGCTCGCGTACATCTGGAAGCCGTCGTGGTGCTCGGCGACGGGCATCACGTAGCGCGCGCCGGCGCGCTCGAAGAGGGCGCACCAGGCGTCCGCGTCGAAGGCGGGCGCGCGGAACAGCTCGATGAGGGTCTTGTAGCCGTGGTCCCTCTGCGGGCCCCGAAGGCGGCGATGTGGTGGTCGAATTCCGGGCTGCCCTGGCGGTACATGTTGCGCGCGTACCACTCGTTGTGGAACTCGGGGACGGTGTAGGGACCCCAGTGCACGAAGATGCCGAACTTGGCGTCGCGGAACCAGTCGGGCGTGCCGTTGGCGGACAGGGAGTCCCAGTCTGGGGTGAACGGGCTGGCGTTGGCGATGCGTTCGATCTCGGCGAGGTTGGCGGCCATGTGGGTTCACCTCCTGGGTGAAAAGAAAGATAAGTGCGGGTTGGCCGGTTCGGCCAAGGTGACCGATCCAGTCGGTCAGGTTTGGTTCGTTATCGGGTTTGGTTCGTTATAACGTTTGGTTCGCTATAGGGGGCACTTCCCGTTTCCGGGTCGCGCCATGATCGTTATAGGGGGCACTTCGGTTCGTCAAACGGGCGAATCAAGCGCCCTGATGGGGAACTGGCCCCGGACGGCCGCCTGGAGGAGGATGGCGGACGGACGGGGCCGGTTCGGTCGGGGGGCTGGTCGGGTGTCCCGGCGGCGCCTCTCGGCGCCGCCGGCATCCGGTCAGCGGGTCAGGCGGATCACTTCTTGTCCGCGTACTGCTTGACGATCTCCTCGCGGGCCTTGATGAGGTCCTTGGCGTTCTTCATGTCGACATCCTTGACCTGGGCGTAGCCGAGGTCGTCGATCTGCTTGCCCATGTCGGTGAAGATCTTCTCGCACTCGGACGTGGACTTGGCGACCACGGCCTGCCAGGAGGCGTTGACGACCTCGGTCTTCACGCTGGAGCGCAGCGTGGAGATCTGGGAGTCCTCCTCCGGGGCGGTGTAGGTCGCGCCCGGGGCGACGGCCAGCTTGCCGACCTTCTCGAGGTACTCGAGGTCCGTCTTGGCGCCGTCCATGTGCGCGGACCAGTCCTTGTCCAGCGCGGTCTGCTTGGCCAGCTGGGTGGCCCACAGCTGCGGGTTGTAGGCGGACTTGGTGTTCGGGTCGGTGCCGTTGGCGTTCACGGTCTTGAAGTTGAGCGCGGAGATGCCGTCGTTGTAGGAGCCGCCGCCGTACTCGGCCGGGACCTCGAGGCCGTCGGAGTCGAACATGGCCTTCTCGCCGAACTCGTTGAGCTGCGGCTCGCCCTTGTCGTTGAGGGTCCAGCACATCTTCTCGGGGCAGGCGGCGCCGCCGGAGTTCGCGGCGGAGGCGTAGATGCCCTCCGGGGAGTACAGCCAGTCGATGAACTTGGCGAGGCGTTCCTTGTTCTTGGCCTTGGAGCCGATGGCGATGAAGGAGTTGCCGTCACCCTCGGGCTGGAAGCCGGGGGTGTAGACGTCCATGTCCTGCAGCGGGGCGAGCATGAAGCCGACGCCCTTCTCCTTGTTGGAGTCGCTGTTCATGCGCGGCTTGCCCAGCCAGGACCAGATGGACATGAGGACCTTGCCGTCGGTGACCTTGGTGGACAGGGTGTCCCAGTTCTGGGTGGTGGACTCCGGGTCCACGAGGCCCATCTGGTCGCACTTGTTGAAGAACTCGATCATCTTCTCGTAGACGCCGTTCTGCTGGGAGACGGTCTGCAGGTCGGATTCCTTGTCATTGGAGGGGACCATGACGGTGTTCTGCGCGAAGTAGCTGTACCACTGGGAGGCGGCCATGGCGTTCTGCATCATCTCGCCGTCCCAGTCCTTGAACAGGGAGATCGCGTAGATGTCGTTCTTGCCGGTCTCCTTGCGGGCCTCGTCCTGCATCTGCTTGAGCACGTTGGCGAAGTCGTCGAGGTTCTTGATCTCCGGGTAGCCGATCTTCGCGTAGTAGTCCCAACGGATGTACGGCGCGGCCGCGGGCTCGACGCCCTCGGAGGACTTCGTCGGCGACTCGTCGGAGACACCGCCGGGCACGCCCCAGACGCCGTCCTTGCCGGCCTGCTTGGTGACGTAGTCGACGCCGGCCTGGTACTTCTTGACGTTGGTCATCTTGGAGTAGTAGGGGCTCATGTCGGTGATCAGACCGGACTTGACCAGCTTCTGGAGGCGGCCGTTGCCCATGCCGACGATCACGAGGTCGCCCAGGTTGCCCGCGGTGGAACGGGTGTCGAAGAGGGTGTCGCCGCCGCCGGCCACGTTCGGAGCGATGATGTTGAGCTCCATGTTGAACTTGTCCTTGACGATCTTGGCGAACCAGCCCTTCTGCTTGCCCTGGTAGTTCGCGGTGGACGAGAAGACGTCCACGGTCATGAAGCTGCCGTCATCGCCCGTGTCGCTGGCGGAGTCGCTGCTGCCGCCGCAGGCCGCGACGGAGCACAGCATGGCCGCTGAGATCACGGCCGCAAGGCCGGAAACGGCCTTCTTCTTGATTCCCATGGGGGAAACCTCCTTGTTTCTCTGTATCGCTCATCGGTGAGCAAAACTTGGTTGGTGGGGTGGGTGGTCTGGTTGGTGATCCGGGGCGCGGGCCGCGGGGCCCGCGCCGGGAGGGGACGCCGGCGGCGCCGGCGCCGTGGTGGGATCAGCCCTTGACGGCGCCGAGCATCATGCCCTTGACGAAGTAGCGCTGGAAGAACGGGTAGACGAACATGATCGGCAGGACCACGATCACGGAGACGGTCATGCGGATGGCCGTCGGTGTCGTCGCCGTGGCCAGCAAGGCCGCGTTCGCGGCGTTCGCCTTGACCGAGTTCGCGATGGAGCTCGCCTGGTTGATGTACGTGTAGAGCAGGTACTGCAGGCTCCACAGCTTCGAGTCGGTCATGTAGATCAGGGTGTCCTGGAAGGAGTTCCACTGGTTGACCGCGGAGAAGATGGCCACGGTCGCCAGGATCGGCGTGCACATCGGCAGCACGATCTTCCAGAAGACGGTCAGCGTGCCGGCGCCGTCCACCTCGGCGGCCTCCTGCAGGGAGGCGGGGATGGACTCGATGTAGGTCTTCACCAGGATGATGTTGAACGGCTGCACGATGGCCGACAGGATGTACACCCAGAAGTTGTTGGTCAGGCCGTAGTTCTTCATGGTGATGAACATCGGGATCAGGCCGGCGTTGAAGTACATGGTGATGACGACGAAGCGGTACCAGAAGGAGCGCTTCCACATCTTCTGCTGGGTGAACATGAAGCCCAGGTAGGCGCTGGCGAGCACGGTCAGCACGGTGCCGATGACGGTACGGGCGATCGAGATCCAGGCGGCGGTGCCCAGGCCGTCCAGGCCGAGCACGGTCTTGTAGTTGTCCCAGTGCAGTCCCTGGATCCACCAGTTGATCTCGCCGGCGGCGGACATCTTGTTGTTGGACAGGGAGTTGATGATGAGGTAGTAGAACGGGTAGGTGCAGATGAGGGCGAACAGCGTCAGGAGGGTGACGTTGACGACGGTGAAGATCTTCTCGCCCTTGGTGCGGCGCATGGCCGGCGAGACGCCCGCCTTCTGCTTCTTGGGCTTGCGCGCCTTCCTGGTCGCGCCCGCCTCGATGGTTGCGGTGGTCATGATGTCTCCTTGTTAAGCCTTGTTCCTTGGATTCCTGGGGTGGGGACGATCAGACGATGCCCACGCCGCGGGTGCGCTTGGACAGCCAGTTGACCAGCAGGAGCAGGCCGACCGAGACGAGCGACTTGAGCATGGAGATCGCGGTGCCGAGGGACAGGCTGTTCTGGCCCATGCCGACGTTGTAGACGTACAGGTCGAGCACCTGGATCCACTTCTGGTTGAACGCGTTCTGGAAGACGTAGTACTGGTCCATGCCGTTGTTCAGGAAGTTGGAGATGTTGAGCATGAGCAGGACGAAGTAGGTGGGCATCAGCTGCGGGATCGTCACGTGGATGATCTGCTGGAAGCGGTTGGCGCCGTCCACCTGGGCGGCCTCGTAGAGCTCCGGGTCGATGCCGGCGATGCCCGCGAGGTACATGATGGAGCCCCAGCCGAGGCCCTTCCACATGTTCCACAGCAGCATCTTGAGCCACACCTGGTCCGGGGAGTCGAGGAACTTGATCGGGGCGCTGATCAGGTGCAGGTCCATGAGGGTCTCGTTGACCATGCCGGATGAGGAGAACAGCGCGAAGGCGATGGAGTAGACGAGGACCCAGGAGATGAAGTTCGGCAGGGTGGTGAGCGTCTGGATGAGGTTCTTGAACCACTTGGCGCGGATCTCGTTGAGCATGATCGCGAAGATCACGGGGAAGAAGGAGGTGAGGATGTTCAGGCCGGACATGGCGAAGGTGTTCAGGAGCACCTGGCCGATGGTGCGCAGCTGCGCCGGGTTCTGGACCATCATGGCGAACCACTGCAGGCCCACGAACTTGCTCTCCGAGAGCGGGATCGGCGGCTGGTAGTCGTAGAAGGCGTAGATCCAGCCGAACAGCGGCACGTAGCTGAACAGGAACACCAGGACGAGCAGCGGGGCCACGTACAGCCACAGCCGGAAGGCGTGCCTCTTGTCCACGGCCGGCTCGGCGGCCATCTTGGCGGCCTTCCTGGCGGCGCGGCGGTCCCTGGGGGACAGGTGCTCCCTGGAGAGCTCCGCGGCCTCCTCCTCACGGCCGAGGACCGCAGCGGCGCCACCGGTCATGCCGATGGTTTCGTCGGTCTCGGTGCTTGACGACGTCTGCATCTCTCTTCCTCCTTTGGAAAATCTCTGCCGTAGCGATTCACATCCCGCGTCCTCGCGGGGTCCTTCTCACTTCGTTATCAAGTATGTTATAAACAAGCCTGAACATTGTCAAATCACAGAACAAAAATGAACGTGTCGCGTCATGAACAGGCTCGCAAGCGGCGCCGCCCCGATCGAACCCCTCCTCTACTGCCGGTTGTGATGCCAACATTTGCAAGGTTTCGCGACACGCGGGGACGTTCTGTCATCTAGACAACTTTGTTCGTTGTTTATACAATTATCAATAACGAAGTTCCGCACGGTGCCGTGCGGGATGGGTGGCGCCAGGGACCTCGGACGGCCCCCACCGGCCAGGCCGGGACGCCGCCCGAGGAAACGTGAGGAAGCGACAATGAAGTGAAGTTCAACATCAACGCGCCGTTCTGGCAATTCATGGGGACCCTGGCCCGGTTCACGGCCCTCAACGTCGTCTTCCTCGTCACCATGGTCCCGGTCGTCACCATCGGCCTCGCGCAGGCGGCCATGTACTCGACGCTCTTCAAGTACCAGGACAACGAGGACATCAAGCTCGTGCGCGAGTACCTCAAGCGGTTCAAGCGCGAGTTCCTCCACGGCTTCGTCTCCGGCCTGCTCCTGCTGGCCCTCGTGGCGGCGGTCATCTTCGGCCTGGCCTTCTGGGACGCGTGGAAGTCGGACATCGCCTACGGTCCGCTGATCCTGCTCATCGCGGCCGCCGTGGCCGTCGTGTTCCTCGGCGAGTACCTCTTCGCCATCCAGGCGCGCTTCGAGAACCCGCTGGGCCGCCAGTGGAAGCTCGCCGCCATGTTCCCCTGGCGCGCGTTCGCCTGCTCGCTCGCGCTCGTCGGCATCGACCTGGTCGCCCTCACGGTGTTCGCCTTCGTGCCCGTCCTGCGCGTGCTCATGCTCGTCTTCGGCGTCGCCTGGGTCTTCTACGCGAAGTCCCTGGTGCTCATGTGGGGCTTCAAGCGCTACGGCGGCATGGGCGAGGTCGAGCGTCCCACCTTCGTCAACGCGAGCGCCAGCCTGTAAGACTTCCCCTCACCGGGCCCGTCGGGGAGCGGTTTTCTCTCCGCGCTCCCCGGCCGGTCCCGGAACCTGTCCCCCATCCACCAGCAACCAGCAAAGGAGGCCGATTCACCTTCACCTTTCACTGATCTTTCCTTGATACTTTCCTCGAAGCGGGGCGCCCTTTCCTGCAACCACGGGCGCCCCGCTTTCGCATGCCCGCGCCCCGCGCACCCCGCTCGTTGGACCGCTGTGGTATAGATGGAGGTTGGTTTAGGTACATCGGCAACAGGACACAGGACACCCCCGACCTCGCTTAAGGACCTTCTTCTTCCATGGGATTCATACACTTCATCGGCAACCTGCTCAAGGACCCCCGCGCCGCCATCGCCGGGTGGATCGCGATGGGCGTCGGCCCCACGCTGGGCTTCATCTTCCTCATCGTGTTCATCGAGACGGGCGTGGTCTTCTTCCCGTTCCTGCCCGGCGACTCGCTGCTGTTCGCCGCCGGCTTCTTCGCCGCCCCCGACGCCGCCATCGGCAAGGCCGCGCTGCCGCTGGCGCTGCTGCTGCCCGTCGTGTGGGCCGCGCCGGTGCTCGGCGACCAGTGCAACTACTTCATCGGCCACTACTTCGGCCGGCGCATCATCGACTCCGGCAAGGTCAAGGCGATGACCCCGGAGCGCCTCGCCAAGACCGAGACGATGATCGACCGCTGGGGGCCGCTCGCCGTGTTCCTCGGCCGCTTCTTCCCCTTCATCCGCACGTTCATGCCGTTCATCTCCGGCATCTCGGGCATGCGCTGGCGCCGCTTCACGCCGTTCTCCGTGCTCGGCGGCCTGACCTGGTCGACGCTGTTCACGCTGCTCGGCTACTTCTTCGGCGGCATCCCCGCGGTGCAGGCGCACTTCGAGCTCGTCATCGTCGGCATCCTCGTCATCTCCCTGCTGCCCACGCTCATCGGCCTGGTGCGCGCGAAGTTCGGCAAGAAGAAGCCGGCGAGCGCCGCCGCGCTCGCCGAGCAGGAGGCCACTCCCCTCGTCGAGCCCCTCGAGCGCGACGAGGACTGAGCGGCCACTCGGCAGGAAGGAGGAGAGCGACCATGGCCCATGTCATCGATGTCGCCGCGTATGTGCTTGAGCATTACGGCGCCATGACCACCATGAAAATGCAGAAGCTCGTGTTCTATGCACAGGCGAATTCACTGTCCACGACCGGCAAGCCCCTTTTCCCTGAGGAGTTCGAGGCATGGCGAGGTGGCCCGGTGTGCAGGGAACTCTACCAGTGCCATCGCGGCAAGATGATCATCCGTCCCGGCGAACTGCCCGGAAGCGATCCGTCCTCGACCCTGACCGTACAGGAACGCGCCATGGTCGATGCGGTGTGCGGCACCCTCCATACGCTGTCAGGCAATGCATTGAGCGCTCGCACGCACGCCGAAGACCCCTGGAGGGATGCGCGCGGCGGTCTGCCCTCGACGGCCAACTCCATCACCGAGATTCCCAAGGACGCCATTCGCGAGTATTACCGCGCCCACCCCATCGTCTAGGCGCAGGCGCGGGAACAATGAAGGAGCCCCCAGTCGCATGACTGGGGGCTCCTTCGTCGTACCGACGTCACTGGCCGAGGATATCGGCCTCGTTCTCCAGGCGGCCGGCCTCCTGGCCTTCCTGGTAGGCCTGCCACTGGCCGGCGGTCCAGCTGTCGGGCTTCGCGCCCAGGCGCTGCGAGCCGCGGCCGTCCAGATAGCCGCGCTGGTACGCCGACTCCTCGTCCTCGTTGCGATGTGCCATGATGTGCCCCTTTCCATACGCGTTACCGGCATGCTAGCACCGTCGGCGTGGCGTCGCACACTATTTTGTCGTTACGCGAGTGTGCGACGAACGGGCCGGGACGCGCGACGGGGAGTGGCGGAATTCCGCCACTCCCGCAGTGTCGATGTCGCACACTCGCGTAACGGCAACATTGTGTGCGACGCCGAGGCGCGCTCAGGGGCGCAGGACGACGGTGCCCTCGGCGGCGACGGGCTCGCCGACCGTGCCGAGGCGCGCGCGCAGCGCGGCGCCGTCGTCGCGCGTCACCTCGACGCCGCCGTCGGGCAGGCGGCGCGCGGTGAACGCGACCTCGCTGCCGTCCATGCGCACGACGCGCGCCGACGCGGCGTCGTCGCTGTCGGCCAGGCACACGTCGACGACGGGGTCGTCGGCGTAGTCGTAGTCGGGGCGCCCGGCACCCGGCTTGGTGACGATGAGCGAGGAGCCGCGCACCCACAGCGGGACGGTGTCGAAGCCGTGGGTCTCCGTGCGCCACAGGCCGGTCGCGGTCGACACGCGCTCGCCGGTGAACCAGTTCGTCCACGTGCCGGCGGGCAGGTAGTAGGTGACGTCGCCCGAGTACGTGAACACGGGCGCGACGAGCAGGCTGTCGCCGAGCATGTACTGGCGGTCGAGGGTGCGGCAGGCGGGGTCGTCGGGGAACTCGACGAACATCGAGCGCATCATCGGCGTGCCCTCGGCGTGCGGCAGGAGCCCGACGCGGTACAGGTACGGCATGAGCGAGAGCTTGAGCAGCGTGAACTCGCGGCACACGTCCACCGCGGTCTGGCCGGGCGCCAACGTGTCGAAGTCGGGGTCGGCCTCGTCGAACAGCCACGGGACGCGGTAGACGGTGGAGCCGTGCAGGCGCGAGTGCGAGCCCAGCAGGCCGAAGGCGAGCCAGCGCTTGTAGACGGCCGGGTCCGGGTAGGCGCCCTCGAAGCCGCCGATGTCGTGGCTCCAGAAGCCGAAGCCGGAGGAGGTCAGCGACAGGCCGCCGCGCAGCGTCTGCGCCATGCCGTTGAACGTGGACTCGCAGTCGCCGCCCCAGTGCACCGGGAACCGCTGGCCGCCGGCGGTCGCCGAGCGCGCGAACAGGCACGCCTTGCCGACGCCGTAGGTCTCGGCGATCGCCTCGAACACCGTCTCGTTGTACAGCTGCGTGTACCAGTTGTGCATGCTCAGCTTCGGCGAGCCGTCGTGCCAGACGACGTCACGCGGGATGCGCTCGCCGAAATCGGTCTTGATCGCGTCGATGCCCTGGGCCAAGAGCCCCTTGACCTTGCCCTTGAACCACTCGCGCGCGCCCGGGTTGGTGAAGTCCACCAACGCCATGCCGGGCTGCCAGTTGTCGGTCTGCCAGATGGTGCCGTCGGGGTTTTTCACCAGGTAGCCGCCGGCGACGTCCTCGTCGAACATCGAGCCGTTCTGCCCGATGTACGGGTTGATCCACGTGCACAGGTGCAGTCCCTTGTCGCGGTGGAGGCGCTCCAACGTGGACTCGATGTCCGCGAACCAGCGGGTGTCCCACTCGAAGTCCGTCCAATGGAACTCGCGCATCCAGTAGCAGTCGTAGTGGAAGGCGCTCAGCGGGATGCCGCGCTCCGCCATGCCGTCGATGAACGAGCTGACCGTCGCCTCGTCGTACTTCGTGGTGAACGACGTGGTCAGCCACAGGCCGTAGCTCCACGCGGGCACGTTCGCCGGCCGGCCGGTCAGCGCGGTGTAGCGGCGCAGGATGTCCTTCGGCGTCGGCCCGTAGATCACGCAGAAGTCGATCTCCTCGCCCGGCACGCTCATCTGCACGGCCTCGGTGTCCACCGTGCCCACCTCGAAGGACACGTGCCCGCGGTTGTTGACGAGCACGCCGTAGCCGCCGGAGGTCAGGTAGAACGGCACGTCCTTGTACCCCTGCTCGCTGGCCGTGCCCGCGTCCTCGTTCCACGTGTCGACCGACTGGCCGTTCTTCACGTACGCGGCGAAGCGCTCGCCGAAGCCGTACACGGTCTCGCCGACCGCGAGGTGCAGCTGCACGCTCGTGAACACGCGCGACTCGTCCTTCGCCAGGCCCGTCGGCGTGACGCCGAACTCGCCGACCGGCTCGGCGGTCACATTCGCCAGGTCGCTCAGCGCGAAGCGCGCGAGCGACTTGCCGCGCGACGCCGTCAGCTCGCGGCCGTCGGGGTCCGTGAACACGAGGTTCCAGCCCGGGCCCTTGGTGACCGTCGCGGCCAGCGACCCGGCGCGCAGCGTCGCGGTCGCGCCGCGCTCGCCGGCCTCGCCGTCGCCGTTGCCGTGGGTCTCGACGGACAGGTACGCCTTGTCGGCGGCCTCGTTGAGCGGGAAGCCGATACCGCGCGGACCGCCGCGCCAGTGCGTGGCGCGCACGCGCACCACGCCCTCGGCGGGCGAGGTGATGCGCACGTTGAACGCGGGCTGGTTGAGCGTGTTGGCGCGCTCGTCGATGACGCGGGTGGGCGCGAGGACCTCGACGGCGTCGTCGGTGGCGTGCAGCTCGTAGGCGTCGCGCGCGAACAGGGCGTCGACGCCGTCGCGCATGAGCCAGTATCCGTTGGTGAACTTCATGGGGTGGCCTTTCGTGGATCATGAGCTCTCCGGCGAGCTCGACACCATTCATTGAATCATCGAACCAAAACGCGTCCAAAATCCTTTCGACGGCAAGTCGAAAGCCGTCGAAATCCACGGCCCCCGCGTCGAATGGCCGCGCCGCGCGCTCAGCGGCGCGGGCGCATCGTGCCGCGCGCGCTGTACTGCGAGGGCAGCAGCTCCACGCTGCCCACGTCGGCGCGCCGGCCCTCGAGCACGTCGACCATCGTGCGCACCGCGCGCTCGCACACCGCGGTCGTGTTCATCGAGATCTCGTCGGTCATGCGCCCGGTGCCGCTCGTGCACGCGCCCATCAGCGAGACGTCCTGCGGGACGCGCTTGCCGCGGTGGTTGAGCGCGGCGGTCACGAGCGACATCTGCGCGGCGTTCTCCTGGCAGATGATGGCGGTGATGTCCGGGTCGGTGCCGAACGCCTCGTCGATGGCCAGGTTGACGTCGTCGGCGGTCCTGCCGTACGCGTGCACACGCGTGACGGCCATGTCCAGCTCCTCGGCGCGCTGCGTGGCGGCGTCGAGGAAGCGCACGAGGTAGTTCGAGCCGTCCATGAACGCGCGGCGGTCCGGGCAGTACAGCATGATGTGGCGGTGGCCGAGCACGTGCGCCTTCTCGATGGCCTCGCGCCCCATGCCCGCGAAATCCATGTCCACGGAGTACACGGCGGCGGTCTCGTTGGCGTAGCCGATGCTCACCACGGGGATCGGCAGCGTGGCGGCGACCTCCGTGCGCGAGTCGCTCAGCAGCACGTCGAGCAGGAAGATGCCGTCGGCGATGCCGTCGTCGGCGACGCGCACCATCTCGTGGTCGCCGGCCTCGTGCATGAGCAGCAGCAGGTCGTAGCCGTGGCGTTTCGCGGCGGTGGCGATGGCGAAGAAGTACGACGCGTAGTTGGTCACGTCGGTGTACGGCCGCAGCGGCGAGCTCACGGCGAGCACGCGCGTGCCCGGGCGGTCCTCCCGGGCGGCGGTCGCCTCGACGACCGGCGCGTAGCCTAGCTCGAGCGCGGCGGCGCGCACGCGCTGGCGCGTCTCCTCCCTGATCGGCCGCTTGCCGCTGACCACGTAGGAGACCGTGCTGATGGAGACGCCCGCCAGCGCCGCCACGTCCTTGATGCCCGCCATTCGCGCTCACCTGCCCCGTCGTCGTCGCGTGCCCCGGCGCCGCGCACGCCGTTGTGCGAGGGACCGGACTGGGGTCCATTGTGACCGGTGGGCGGCGGATGGGTCAAATGGGGGTCCCAAATTTCGATGATTCGTCGAAATCATTTCGCCGGCGTGCGCGCGCGGTGCGCAGCGTGCGCGTGCTACAGCGTCTTCGCGAAGAGCATGCAGGTGAGGTCGATGGTGCGCTGGCCTATCTTCATCTCGATCGGGCGTTCGCCGACGCGCGTGAAGCCGCGGCGCGCGTAGAACTGCCACGTGCAGCCGCTGTCGGTGTACAGGTACACCGTCTTGCCGGGTTCGCGGCGCGCGAGCTCCGCCAGGAGCGCGCTGCCGACGCCCTTGACGCCGCTGTCCGGTCGGCGGCCAGGAACAGGATCTCGCCGTCGGGGTGGTGGTCGCGCCGGTACGCGGCGAGCATCTCGCGGTTCGCGCGGTCGTACTCCCCCTCCACCTCGCCGAAGTCGAGGAGCCAGTCCATCACGCGCGTGAAGGCGCGCGGGCCCCACTTGAGGCGGTGCGTGCGCTCGCCGTCGATGCGCGCGAGCAGGACGCCGAGGAAGCGGTCGCCGTCGTACGCGCCGAGGATCTGCGTGGCCTTGGACAGTTCGTCGTACCAGAAGTGCCAGGTGTAGATGGTGCGCAGCGTGCGGTTGCGCACGTACCAGTCGAAATGCATGCCGACCATGGCGAATTCGACGGCGCGCGGGAAGTCGCGCGGTTCGATGTTACGGATCTCGATAGCCATGGTTCCGTGGTACCACGGGGCGCGGGGACGGGCGGGGGATTGTGCGGATTGCGTGAAACGGTGCGGTGGCGGCGGGGCCATCCTTATTCGCCGTGTTTCACGTGAATCACCCTGTTTCACCGCTCCCCCGGGCATCAGGACGGAGAGCGGGTGACGATAGCGACGGGCCGCACCGGAGTCACCGGTGCGGCCCGTCGGGCATGATCAGCGTGCGCGGAAAATGAAGAAGCCCACCGCGGTGGAATGAATGCAGTGGGCCTCAAGTGGAGCTGATGGTAATCGAAACCACGACCTCTTCGATGCGAACGAAGCGCTCTACCAACTGAGCTACAGCCCCGGTGCCACGTTTCCGCGGCAACTTGACCAAGAATAGTACAACCCGTCGCCAAACGCAACCGGCGTGTCTTCCGCCAACGCCGCACCCGCGCGTCAGGCTTGGGCGGCGACGAAGGGGTCGGGCTGCGCCAGGCCCTGGGCGAAGTTGGCCGCCAGGCGCTCCAGGGAGTCGGCGGTGACGTCGTCGTAGCCGTGGACGTCGGAGTTCTGCGGGCCGCGGCGCGGGCCGTCGGGCATGCAGATCGTCTGCGCGATCGTGATCGCGCCGGAGGCCGCCGCGGAGGCGACGCCGACGCGCGAGTCCTCGAAGGCGATGCAGCGCGACAGGTCGCCGGAGTCGATGCCCAGCTTCTTCGCCGCGAGGATATAGGGAGCGGGGTCGGGCTTCTTGGCGACGTCGTCGTCGCCGGAGACGCAGTCGACGAACGCGCCGGCGGGGGCCTGCGCCATGAGCTTCTCGGCGAAGTCGCGCGGCGAGGTCGTCACCAGCACGCACGGCACGCCCGCGTCGCGCAGCTCCGTGAGCACGCGCGTCGCGCCGGGGATCCACGGCATGTGCGCGGCCTCGGTCTCCTCGACGTACGTGAACATCATGTCCTCGATCTGCTCGGCGGTCAGGCCGACGCCCTCCTCGACCATCTCGCGGGCGATCACCGGCACGGGGATGCCGGAGTGCTCCTCGGCCATCTTCTTGGTCCAGTGGCCGCCGTACATGCGCGCCAGGCGGACCTCGCTCTCGTGCCAGATCGGCTCGGAATCGATCAACGTGCCGTCCATGTCCCAGAAGACGGCCTGCAGGACCCGGTCATCGGTGTTGTTCTGCGTCACCACAAACTCCAATCGCTTGTCTCTCCAAACCACGGTCCACTGTATCGCCGGGCGTGCCGCCGCGTTCCGCAGGCGGCGCAACGCCCCCGCGTTGTGCGCACCCAACGCACATTACCTATGCACACCAGGCTGGGAATACGCCGAGAGTTCGCCAGCATATGCAATGGCCCTACCGGCGCGTCGCAAACCTGTTAGCTTGGCGGTATCTTCCGGGATCACCCGGGACCGAATACGGATCGGAGGGCACCATGACCAGCCCCAGCCGCCCGCTTGATACCCTCGCGGGCAACGCAGCAATCGCCGCCACCATGAGCCAGCGCGGCACTGTCGCAGGATGGTTCGCGCGTCATCGGCTGGCATTCCCCCTCGCGGCGGCCACGCTGGTGTACACCGTCGGCTGGCTGCTGCTCGACCTGCAGTTCGACGTCAACGTCAACGGCCACCTGCTGGCGCTGACGACCTACCCCGTGTGGCAGTTCCTCGCCCTTCCGCTGACCGGCCTGGCATGCCGCACGCTCGAGCTGCAGGGCAGCGTCTCGCGCACGACCCGCGGCTGGACCGCCGCACGCGTCCTGCTGATCGCCGCCCTCATCGTCTGCTCGCTGGTCTCCCTGGGCATCTTCCTCAACGACCTGCGCTGAGCGAACAGAACCGAACGAAACCGCCCCGTTCCCTCCCGGGAACGGGGCGGTTTCGTCCTAATCGGCCCCTCTTCGCCCCTCCCGTGTTATCCCGTGTTATCCCGTGTTATCCCGTGTTATCCCGTGTTATAGGGGGCACCTCCGTTGTTATAGGGGGCACCTCGATCGCGATACCTCGAGTATGGGTGGCGGAAAATGGCCCTTCATACTCGCCATCTCGCGATCGAGGTGCCCCCTATAACGAAGGAGGTGCCCCCTATAACATTCAGCGGCGCATCTGGGGTATTCAGAGGCGCCGCTGGGGCGGATGGGGCGTGAAAATCAGGCGAGGTGCCAGCCGAGGGACTCCAGGAAGGCGATGAGGGCCTCCGGGGACGGGAAGACGGCGACGTTGCCGAGGATCCGGCGGCAGATCGAGGCGACCTCGGCGCGCACGGCCTCGCGGACACGCGCACGCACGGCGTCCGGCGTCTCCCCCGCGAGCGCCTCGCGCACCTCGTCGTAGGAGAGGCGGAAGGCTTCGAGGTCCGGGGGCAGTTCGCCGCGCAGGACGGCCTCCTCCAGGGCATCGAGCTGCGAGACCAGACGCCCCGGCAGGACGAACAAACCCTGGGCCTCGATGAGGCCGATCGGTTCCTGCTTGATGAAGAAGTACTCGGGGTGCGCGTGGAAGACGCCCAGCGGATACTCGTCGCTCACGGCGTTGTTGCGCAGGATCACGCACATCTCATACCCACGGTCCGTCACGCGCACGCTCGGCGAGACCGAGGACTGCACCGCGCCGTCCGGCCCGGTCGGCTCGATCCCGAGCTCGGGGTCGCGGTACGCGCACCATCCGGCGCGCAGGCGCTCCCCCGCCTCCACGATCGCCTCGCGCGAGCGCGACACGAGCCGCACCGCGCTCGCCGGCCAGTCGAGCACCTCGACGACCAGGTCCTCCACCCCGGGCACGCGCATCTCGGCGAGCGCGGGCGCGACCTGCATCGGCAGCGTCTCGCCGCCGCCCTGGAAGTGGTCGTGCGCGAGCACGGACCCGCCGATGCGCGGCAGCGCGGCGTTGCAGCCGAGGAAGTAGCCCGGGAACTGGTCGACGAAGTCGAGCAGCTCGACGAGCGTGGCGCGGTCGACGCGCATGGGCGTGTGCTCGCGGTTCACGCAGATGCCGTGTTCGTTGAAGTACCCGTACGGCGAGAACTGCCAGAACCACGGCCGCCCGTCGAGCTCGACGGGCACGGTGCGCAGCGTGCGCTTGCCGCGCGCGGCGAATCCCTCGTTGGCGTGTCAGATGACGCAGTGCGCGAAGCTGCCGTCGACGCTGTTGGCGCGCGACGCGGCGTGGCTGTCGCGGAACTCCGGCTTGGCGAGGTTGATGGTGACGACGAGGCCGTCGGCATCGAAGCGGATGTTGCGCGCGAGCTGGTCGCGCTTGACGTAGCCGTCGCGCACGCAGAAGTCGTAGAGCCAGTGCATGGCGGCCATGCCGTCATCCTGCGCGCGCACTTCGGCGAAGCGGTCCTGCACGCGCGACGGCGCGGCGGCGAGGATCCCCATGACGTCATCGTCGTCGACGATGGCGGCGTCGGCGCGCTCGAGCGCGCCGGGATGCGCCTCGACGTACGCGAGCAGCCGGTTGCGCATCCAGTCGGTGTCGCGCGGGTCGAGCAGCAGGTACGCCTGCGCGTAGTCCACCCATCGTTCGACGGCGCGCAGCTTGGCCTGTGCGGCCGCCGCGAACTTCGCCGGGTCGGGCCTGTTGATCTTCATGCCCCGCGCACCTCCTTGACGGCCTCGGCCATCTCGCCCTCGGCCGCCTCCATCTACGAGGCGAGCTTGATCTGCGTGCGGGCGCGCACGAGGTTGTGCTCCGGGTAGGCGATGGCGAAGTATTCGTCGCCGACCAGGTAGTCGGCCAGGAAGCGCATGCCGCATTCCATCGTCATCATGCGCGAGGCGAGCGGCAGCATGGCGGCCTCCCCGTCGGTGACGCCGTCGCCGACGGCCCCCAGGAACCCTTCGGCGTAGGCGCGGAACAGCGGCAGGCTGAAGTGCACCTTGTCGAGGTCCGGCTCGTCCTCGAGCGCGGTGGAGGCGCCGAAGCGGATCGAGTCGCCGAAGTCGTAGAGGAGGGAGCCGGGCATGACCGTGTCGAGGTCGATGATGGCGCGCGGCTCGCCGCTCTGCGCGTCCATGAGGATGTTGTTGAGCTTGGTGTCGTTGTGCGTGACGCGCAGCGGGATGGTGCCGTCGGCCAGCGCGCGCACGATGGCGTCGTACTGCCCGGCGCGCGCCGTGTAGAACGCGATCTCGTCGCGCACGCCGTCGGCGCGGCCCAGGGGGTCGCGCGCCACGGCGTCGAGGAACGCCTGGTAGCGCGCGGGGGTGTCGTGGAAACGCGCGATCGTCTCCGTCAACAGCGAGGCGTCGAAGCCGGCCAGGCGCCCCTGGAAGGCGCCGAACGCGGCGCCGGCGCGGCGGAATACCTCGGGGTCGTCGACGAGGTTGTACGAGCGGGTGCCCTCGATGAACCGGTAGACGCGCCACGCGCCGGTGGCGTCGTCGAGCCACGAGGCGCCGCCGCGCGTGGGCACGAGCTCGAGCGTCTCCTGGCCCTGGTCGCGCAGGAAGCCGGTGACCAGCTCGATGTTGCGCATGAGCGCGGCGGTGTCCGGGAAGGCGAGCGTGTTCATCCGCTGCAGGATGTAGCGGCGCACCGCGCACGCGGGCCCGGCCTCCCCCGCACTCTCCGCGCCGTCGCCGGGCGCGGTCCCGACGACGTACGTGGCGTTGATGTGTCCCTCGCCGTAGGGTTCGATCGATTCGACGTCGCCCTCCAGGGCGAACGCCGCCGCGACGCGCGCCAGGTCGCGCGCGTCGGTTGCGTTGCTAGCCATCATCGGCCTCCTTGTGCTCTCCTCATGCTCCCTGGCGCCTGCCGCGCGGGCGGCGCGTCAGGCGTCCGTTCCGTCGGTGGCGCGCCAGGCGATGGCGCTGGCCGCCAGCTCGAACGTGTCCTCGCCGCCGTCCGCGCGCCGCACGCGCGTCGACTGCGGCCGGTCGGTGTTGTTGACGACGCAGTACGTGCCGGCGTCGGGGAAGACGGCGACCTCGCACTCGGGGTTCGTCGAGCTCCACGCGTCGTAGCGGTCCTCGGCGTGCGCCGCGTAGAACAGCGCGCGCTCGAGCAGGCGCGCGTTGACCGCGCTGTACGGCAGCCCGGAGACGTACACGCCGCGGCCCTGCCCGTAGTCGTTGGCGGCGAGCTGCACGTCGCCGCCGTCGGTGGCGCGCAGCAGCGTGACCTGTTCATTGATGGCGTAGGTGTTGACGATCGGCTCGCCGAAGTCGGCCTGCGCGGGCAGGTCGGCGGTGATGAAGTGCGCGTCGGCGGCGGCCGGCGGGTACTTGTCGACGGAGAGCGTGCGGAAGCGTTCCTGGTCGACGCCGAGCACGTCGGCGAGCTGGAAGTAGC
>JAXJQE010000217.1:0-13022 GCA_036311305.1 Bifidobacterium sp. | reverse complement strand
GCCGCCGCCGGGGCCCTGCCATGCGCCGCTCGCCCTAGCGTTCCGGGCGCACGCGTTCCAGCTGCGCGGCCAATTGGATGGCCTCGACGCTCGCGCCGGCCTTGTTGCGCGTCTCCTGCCACTCGTTGGCGGGCACCGAGTCGAGCACCAGGCCGGCGCCGGCCTGCACGCTCGCCCCGTGGTCGCGGATGAACGCGGTGCGGATCGCGATGGCCATGTCCATGTTCCCGGAGAAGTCGAAGTAACCGATCGTGCCGCCGTAGATGCCGCGGTCCGCCGGTTCCAGCTCGTCGATGATCTCCACGGCGCGCGGCTTGGGCGCACCCGACAGGGTGCCCGCCGGGAACGCCGAGCGAAACACGTCGAAGGTGGTCAGCGACGGGTCGACCTCGCCGATGACCGTCGAGCAGATGTGCATGATGTGCGAGAAGCGCTTGATGTCCATCAGGGAGACGACCTCCACGCTGCTGGGCACGCACACGCGGCTCAGGTCGTTGCGGCTCAGGTCCACGAGCATGATGTGCTCGCTGGTCTCCTTGGGGTCGGCCAGCAGCTCCTTGGCCAGGCGCTCGTCCTCCTCCGGGGTGGCGCCGCGCGGACGCGACCCGGCGATCGGGAACGTCATGGCGTGGCCGTTGTCCACCTTGATGAGCGTCTCCGGGCTCGAGCCGATCACGTTGAAGTCACGGCCCCGCGGGTCGGTAAGGGTCATGAAGTACATGTAGGGGCTGGGGTTGAGCGTGCGCAGCACCCGGTACACGTCGAACGGGTCGGCCGGCGAGTCGATGTCCACGCGCTACGAGATCACCACCTGGAACACGTCCCCGTCGATGATGTGGCGCCTCGACTCCTCCACGGCGCGCTCGTACACCTCCTTGGCGGTGCGGAACCGCAGCTCCGGCCTCGGCCTGGAGGGGTCGAGCACGTCCATGCGGAACTCGCCGGCCACGGGCGTGGCGACGGCGCGCTCCATGGCGTCCAGGCGCGCGACGGCCCCGTCGTAGGCGCCATCGATGCGCGTGGGCTTGTCGTCCACGTTCACGGCGTTGGCGATGAGCCACACCGAGCCGTCGACGTGGTCCACGACCGCCATGTCGGTGGCCAGGGCGAGCACGAGCTCCGGCTGGCCGGTCTCGTCCGGCGCGGTGGCGCGCAGCGTGGGCTCCCAGTGCCGGATCGCGTCCCAGCCCACGGTGCCCACCAGGCCGCTGGTCAGGTTGGGCAGCCCCTCGACGTGCGGCGCCCTGAGCGTCGCCAGCGTGGCGCGCGCCACGTCCATGACGTCGCCCTCGGTGGGCACGCCGGCGGGCACGGTGCCCAGCCAGTCGGCCCGGCCGCCGTTGGAGCGCAGCTGCGCCATGGCGTTGACGCCGATGAAGCTGTAGCGGCTCCACGAGCCGCCGTACTCGGCGGACTCGAGGATGAACGTGCCCGAGCGTCCACCGGCCAGGCGCTCGTAGAAGCCCACGGGGGTCAGGGAGTCGGCCAGCAGGCGGCGCACCACGGGGATGATGCGGTAGCCGTCCGCGGCGATGTCATGGAACCGTGTCCGCGACGGCCATGTCTCGCCCCACACCAGGTCCTTGACGCTGCATGCCACCATCGTCACTCCTCCCCCTGCGCGCGTCGCCCGACGGCCACGGGTAGCGCGCCGCCCTCGTCGAAGCAGCTGCGCTTGCCAGTGTGGCAGGCGGCGCCCACCTGGTCGACCTCGACGAGCAGGGCGTCGCCGTCGCAGTCCAGGGACACGCCCTTCACGTACTGGACGTGCCCGGAGGTGTCGCCCTTGCGCCAGTACTCGCGCCGGGACCGCGACCAGAACGTGACGCGCCCCTCGGTGAGGGTGCGGCGCAGCGCCTCGTCGTCCATATAGCCGACCATGAGCACCTCATGGGTGTCGTACTGCTGCACGACAGCGGCCACCAGGCCGAGCGCGTCGTACTTCAGGCGCGCCTTGATGCGCGGGTCGAGCGTGGTCGTGTTGTCGTATGCTTCGTGGTCCGTCATGAGAAAAGTCCCGTCCTGGAGAAAACCGCCGCGCGCCGTCAGCGCACGGTGTAGCCGGCCTTGGCCAGCTCGCGCTTGACCTCGCCGATGGTCACCTTGCCGTAGTGGAAGATCGACGCGGCCAGCACGGCGTCGGCGCCCGCGGCGATGGCCGGCGGGAAGTCCGCGGCCTTGCCGGCGCCGCCCGAGGCGATCACCGGGATGGAGACCTCGCGGCGCACCGCGCGGATCATCTCCAGGTCAAAGCCCTCCTGCGTGCCGTCGGCGTCCATCGAATTGAGCAGGATCTCGCCGGCGCCGAGCTCCTGGGCGCGCCTGGCCCACCAGACGGCATCGATGCCGGTGGACTTGCGCCCGCCCATCGTGGTGACCTCGAAACCGGACTGCGTGTGCTGCGCGCCGCGCTCGCGGCGCGCGTCCACGCTCAGCACGAGCACCTGGTTGCCGAAGCGCCTGGCGACGCGGCTGATCAGCGAGGGGTCATTGATGGCGGCGGTGTTGACGCCCACCTTGTCCGCGCCGCAGCGCAGCAGCGAGTCGACGTCCTCGGGAGTGCGCACGCCGCCGCCCACGGTCAGCGGGATGAAGACCTGCTCGGCGGTGTTGGCCACCACGTCCACCATCGTGCGCCGGCGGTCGCTGGAGGCGGTCACATCCAGGAAGGTCAGCTCGTCGGCGCCCTGCCGGTAGTATTCGCCGGCCAGCTCCACCGGGTCGCCGGCGTCGCGCAGGTTCTCGAAATGCACTCCCTTGACCACCCGGCCGTCGTCCACGTCCAGACAGGGGATCACGCGTACCGCCAACGACATCCTTGCACTCCTTTTGCGGGGTCTTTCGGGTATTGCTTTGGAAAACGCATTACAGCCTACCGGCGGCCGGTTACAAGCGCGTCAAACGTCTTGGCGTACGGGACGGGAACCCATGGCCGTCCCGCTCAGGCGGCCTGCGCCTTGGTCTTCGCGGCGAGCTGGCCGCAGGCGCCGTCGATGTCCTGGCCGCGCGTGTCGCGCAGCGTGGCCGTGATGCCCGCGCGGTGCAGGATCTCCAGGAAGCGTTCCTCGTCCTCGGGCTTCGAGGCGGTCCACTTCGAGCCCTCGATGGGGTTGAGCGGGATGGGATTGACATGCGCCCAGTTGTCCCCGTAGTGGTTGAGCTTGTTGGCCAGCTGGCGGGCGTGCTCCTCCTGGTCGTTGATGCCGCGCATCAGGGCGTACTCGATGCTCACGCGGCGTTTGCTCGCCAGATAGTAGTCGTGGGCGGCGTCGAGCACCTGCTCCACGTTGAAGCGCTTGTTCATGGGCACCAGCTCGTCGCGCAGGGCGTCGGTGGGCGCGTGCAGGGAGACCGCCAGGCGCACCGGGATGCCCTCCTGGGCGAGCTTGCGGATGCCGGGCACCACGCCCACAGTGGACACCGTGATGTTGCGTGCCGAGATGCCGAACCCCTCGGGCGGCATCGCGCTGATCTGGCGCACGGCGCTCATGAGCGCCCGGTAGTTGCCCATGGGCTCGCCCATGCCCATGAACACGACGTTGCTCAGTCGTCCCGGTCCCCCGGCGACCTCGCCGCGCTCCATCATGCGGGCGGCCACGCGCACCTGCTCGACGATCTCGCCGGCGGACATGTTGCGTGTCAGGCCCAGCTTGCCGGTGGCGCAGAACGGGCAGCCCATGCCGCAGCCCACTTGGCTGGAGATGCACAGCGTGGTGCGGTTGGGGTAGCGCATGAGCACGGACTCGATCTTCGAGTTGTCGAACAGGTTCCACAGGGTCTTGACGGTCATGCCGTCGTCGGCCACCTGGCGGGTCACCTCGGAGATGAGGGTCGGGAAGAACGCCTCCTGGGCGGCCTCGCGCCTGGCGGCCGGGAAGTCGGTGAAGGAGGCGGCGTCCGTGTCGAAGTGGCCGTAGTAGTGGTTGGCCAGCTGCTTGACGCGGAATTTCGGCAGTCCCAGCTCCTTGGCGGTCCGCTCGCGCTCCTCGGCCGTCATGTCGGCGAAATGGGCCGGCGGCTTGCCGCGCCTGGCGTGGTCCTTGGACAGCACGTCGCGGAACGCGCCGGTGGTGCCGCCGGGGGTGATGCCGGTCTCGGGGGTCTCGTTGGTGGGGGTCTTCTCGCCCATCGTGTCCTTACGGTCGGGTCGGATGGCTTTACAGGCCCGCCATCCACAGAGCCATGCACACGAACGGTGCCGTCAGCAGGATCGAGTCCACGCGGTCGAGGACGCCGCCGTGGCCCTTGAGCAGGTGGCCCATGTCCTTGATGCCCAGGTTGCGCTTGATCAGCGAGGCGCACAGGTCGCCGAAGGTGCCGACCACGCCGATGAGCACGCCGACCACGAGCGGGAACCACCAGCGCGTCGTCCACATGGCCGCGTCGTAGGTGCACGCGAACACGACGTAGGCGCCGGCGACGGCGAAGAGGATGGAGCCCACCAGGCCCTCCACGGACTTCTTCGGGGAGATGGTCGGGCACAGCTTGTGCCTGCCCAGCCACGCGCCCGCGAACAGGCCGCCGGTGTCGCTCAGCGCCGGCATGAAGACGATGAGGATGGCGTGGGAGACGGGGTGGCCGTTGAAGGTCAGGGGCATGACGATGCACGAGGCCAGCAACGGGATGTAGAGCACGGTGAACAAAGAGACGGCCACGTTGGTCAGTGTGCTGTGCTCCCCCACGGCGCCGGTGTTGCCGGCCAGCGCCTTGGCCTGCGCGGCGCGGTCGGCACGGCCGTTGACCGACACGCCCAGGGAGGCCATGACCGCCACGGCCATCAGCGAGACCATGACGCACGCGCCCATGGCCACCACGTGGTGCGGGCTGAAGTACACCGCGCACAGCGTGACGGCGGAGCATATCCACAGCGTGACGATGGGGATCCGGATGTTCTTCACGGCGAAGTCCACGCGCAGCTCCCACAGTCCCAGGACCATGAAGATGACCACCAGGAACATGAACAGCACGGGGCTGATGAACAGGCATGCCAGGATGAGCACGATCAGGGCCACGGCGGTGCCGACGGCCTGGGGCATGTTGCGCCCGGTCCTCGAGTTGATGGACTTGATCGTCTCGTCCGCGTCCTTGTCGAGTTGCGTCTTGGACTTCATGCGCTTCCCTCTTCCATGTGGCGGCCGCCCTCGGGCACCCGCACGGACAACGGGCAGGTGCGCCGGGACTCGTCCGGCGCACCTGCCCAGAGCTTTACGGAGGTCAGACCTCCATGATCTCCTTCTGCTTGCCCTCGAGGAGCGCGTCGAGCTCGTCGGTGACCTGCTTGGTGACCTTGTCGAGCTCCTTGAGCAGGCGCTCGCCCTCGTCCTCGCTGATCTCGCCGTCCTTGACGGCTTTGTCGAGCGCTTCCTTGGTCTTGCGGCGGATGTTGCGCACCGCCACCTTGCCGTCCTCGGCCTTGGTCTTGGCCAGCTTGACGTACTCCTTGCGGCGCTCCTCGGTGAGCTCCGGCATCGTCAGCAGGATGGTGGCGCCGTTGCGGCGGGGGCTGGCGCCCAGGTCGGAGTCGCGCAGCGCCTTCTCCACGGCGTTCGCCTGCGAGGGGTCGAAGGGGCTGATGGACAGGGTGCGCGGCTCGGGCACGCCGATGGTGGCCATGGACTTCAGCGGCGTGGGCGCTCCGTAGTACTCCACCATGATGCCGTTGAGCAGGGCGGGGTTGGCGCGGCCGGTGCGGATGCCCGAGAAATTCTCCTTGGTGGATTCCACCGACTTGAGCATCTGCGCCTTCGCTTGGTCGACTGCGTTTGCCATGGGTATTCTCCTTTGTTGTGCGGCCCGCGGGCGGTGCGGGCCGGTCGTCTGTTGGTGGCGTACGGCCGTCGTTGGCCGGGCGCCGTTCCTCACGCCAGTGCGGACTCGCCGTTGGACACGAGGGTGCCGATGTGCTCGCCGAGCAGGGCGCGGGTGACGTTGCCGGGCTCCTCGAGGCCGAACACGCGGATGTGCTGGTCGTTGTCGCGCGCCATGGCCATCGCGGAGGCGTCCATGACGGCCAGGTTGTCCACCAGGGCGCGCTTGTAGCTCAGGCGCGCGAAGCGCTTGGCGTTGTCGTCCTTGCGCGGGTCGGCGGTGTACACGCCGTCCACACCGTTCTTGCCCATGAGCACCTCGTCGCAATGGATCTCGAGGGAACGCTGGATGGAGACGGTGTCGGTGGAGAAGTACGGCATGCCGGCGCCGGCGCCGAAGATGACCACGCGGCCCTTCTCCAGGTGGCGGATGGCCTTGAGCGGGATGTACGGCTCGGCGACCTGGCCCATGGTGATGGCGGTCTGCACGCGGGTGGCCTGGCCCTCCTGCTCCAGGAAGTCCTGCAGCGCCAGGCAGTTCATCACGGTGCCCAGCATGCCCATGTAGTCGCCGCGGGAACGGTCGATGCCGGCCTGTTGCAGTTCGGCGCCACGGAAGAAGTTGCCGCCGCCGGTGACGATGGCCACGTGCACGCCCTGCTGCACCGCGGGCACGATCTCCTCGGCGATGCGGCGCACCACGCCGGTGTCCACGCCGACGGAACCGCCGCCGAAGGCCTCGCCCGACAGTTTCAGCAATACCCTGCGCGGGGTATCCTCCGTGTGTTCCAATGCCATGCGTCATGCCTTTCGACTGCGTGTGCCTTGCGTTTTGTTCGGTACCCTAGCGTAACCGTGCGCTTCGACACGCGCAACCACGTCCCGGAACGCGGCAAGCCGCCCGTGCGGTGGCACGGACGGCTTGCGCGGAAGCGACGGCGTCGCGCGGACGCCCGACGGATGTCAGTCGACGTCGGCCTGCGGGCCCTTGCCCACCTCGAGGCGGACGAAGGCGAGGGCGTGGCCGCCGACCTCCTTGAACAGGTCGCCGATGGTCTTGGACGGATCCTTGACGTAGGCCTGCTCGAGGAGCACGTTCTCCTTGAAGAAGGCGTTGAGACGGCCCTCGACGATCTTGGGGACGATCTTCTCCGGCTTGCCCTCGGCCAGGGACTTCTCGGTGGCCACGCGGCGCTCGGACTCGACCACGTCGGCCGGGACGTCCTCGCGGGACAGCCACTTGGCGTCCATGGCGGAGATCTGCAGGGCGGCCTCGTGGGCGACCTGCGCGCCGGCCTCGTCGGTGGCGATCATGGCCACGATGCTCGGCGGCATCTCGGCGGACTTCTTGTGGGCGTAGATCTCGACGTGCGGGCCCGCGATCTTGCCGAACTGGCCGATCTTGACGTGCTCGCCGAAGAGGGCGGCCTCCTGCTCGATATACTCCTGGACGGTGCCCTCCTCGGCCGGGGCCGCGAGGACGTCCTCGATGCTGTCGGCGTCGGCCTTGATGGCGTCGGCGAGCACGGTGTCCGCGAAGTCCACAAACTTCGGGGTCTTGGCCACGAAGTCGGTCTCCGAGTTGAGCTCGACGGCGTAGCCGACCTGGCCGTTGTCGCCGTCGACCACGGTGGAGGCGATGGTGCCTTCCTGGGCCTTGCGGCCCTCGCGCTTGCCGGCCGCGGCGATGTCCTTGGCGCGGATGATCTCCTTGGCGCGGGCGACGTCGCCGTCGGCCTCGGTGAGCGCCTTCTTGACGTCCATCATGCCGGCGCCGGTCTCCTCGCGGACCTGCTTGATCAAAGCTGCGGTGATTGCTGCCATTGATTACTCCTCAGTATGACAATACAAAGCGTTTTGGGTTTCCCGCGGCCCCATGGGGTCCGCGGGAGGGTCGGCCGCACTGGCCGCCCCATCAGGAAGTCCCGTACGGACCAACCGGCGGGGCGGCCGGGCTATTCCGGGCCGGGCCGCCCCGGTCCGCACGGAACGGGGATGCTCAGTCCTGGTCGGCGTCGTGGTCGGCGATGGACGCGGCCTCTTCCTCCTTGAGGACGGGGGTCTCGTCGGCGTTGCCTTCCTTGACGTCCTTGGCGGCCTGCTTGGCGGCGGCGTAGCCCGCGGCGGAGGCGTGCTCGGAATCGGCGGCCTCGTTCTCCTCGGGGTACTTGGCGTCCTTGGCCTCGCGGTGGGCGTCGTCCTCGCGCACGTCCATGGCGACGGTGTGCGCGTTCTCGGTCAGCAGGTCCTTCTCCCACTCGGCCATCGGCTGGTCGGCGGACTGCTCGGCGTTGTCGGAAGCCTTGGCGGCGTTGCCGGAACGCTCCAGCAGGCCCTCGGCGACGGCGTCGGCGAACAGGGTGGTCAGCAGGTCGATGCCGCGGATGGCGTCGTCGTTGGCCGGGATCGGGTACTCGACGGCCTCGGGGTCGGCGTTGGTGTCCACGATGGCGACGACCGGGATGCCCAGCTTGTGCGCCTCGGAGACGGCCAGGGCCTCCTTGTTGATGTCCACGACGAACATCGCGGAGGGGGTGCGGTTCATATTGCGGATGCCGCCCAGCTGCTTCTCGAGCTTGTCCTTCTCGCGCTCGAGCAGGAGGAGCTCCTTCTTGGTCAGGCCGGAGCCGTGCACGTCGGTGAAGTCCATCTCCTCGAGTTCCTTGAGACGGGTGACGCGCTTGGAGACGGTCTGGAAGTTGGTGAGCATGCCGCCCAGCCAGCGCTCGCACACGTAGGGCATGTTCACGCGGGTGGCCTGGTTCTTGATGGACTCCTGGGCCTGCTTCTTGGTGCCCACGAAGAGCACGGTGCCGTTGTGGGCGACGGTGGTCTTGATGAAGTCGTAGGCGACGTCGATCAGGTCCAGCGTCTTGAACAGGTCGATGATGTAGATGCCGTTGCGCTCCGTGAGGATGTACTGCTTCATCTTCGGGTTCCAACGACGGGTCTGGTGTCCGAACTGCAGACCAGCCTTCAGCATCTCGCTCATGGTGATTTGAGCCATGGTATCGCTACCTTCCTTGTCGGTTCTTGCCTGGCCATGCGTTCCCGAGTGCAGCCTCCCGGGAACCGGGCGGCCGACCGACACGGGCCGTCGCGTACATGGCGCGATATGGGCGCGTGCCGGTTGACGATATTGGGGTGGACCGCTCCCCCGCGACAGGGGTGCGTTCCGGGTTGGCACGCAATCGCCCATGATAACACGGGCTCCCCACCGCACACGCCGTGCGGCGGGGAGCCCGTGGAGACCGGAAGGGGACCAGACGCCCTACCGGGCGGCCCCGCGCATGCGGCGCATGGCCGCGCGACGCTCCTCCTTCTCGAGGCGGTCGAGGTAGACGTGGCCGTCGAGGTGGTCGGTCTCGTGCTGCAGCATGCGCCCGAAGATGCCGTCGCCCTCGAGCACCACCTCCTTGCCGTCGAGGTCCATGCCGCGCACGCGCGCCCAGTCGGCGCGCTTGGTCTTGTACCACAGTCCCGGCACGGACAGGCAGCCCTCGTCGCCGTACTGCTCGCCGCGCGTCTCCTCGAGCACGGGGTTGAGCACGTAGCCGACCTTGCCGTCGATGTTGTAGGAGAAGGCGCGCAGGGACACGCCGATCTGGTTGGCGGACAGGCCGGCGCGGCCCGGGTCGTCCACCGTGTCCAGCAGGTCCTGCACCAGGCGGCGCACCGCCGGGGTCACCTCACGGATCGGTTCGCACGGGGTGCGCAGGACGGGGTCGGGAACTACACGAATCTCACGGATCGCCACGGTATCACTCATTCTTCTCGGTGGTTGCGGCGGTCGCCTCGCCGGCGGCGCCTTCGTCATCCTGCATGGTAGCATCCGGCGCGTCCGTCGCGGCGGGTGCGCCGGCGCCATGCTCCTGCTGCCATTCCCCGATGCGCTCCTGCACGCCCTCGATGGTGTGGCGCACGCGCGGGGTGACGTTGGCGGATGCGGCCTTGACGCTCTCGCCCGCCTTCCTGACGGCCTCGGTGGTGTTCTCCAGGATCTGCACCGTGGCCGGCACGGGGCGCGCGGAGGCGACCGGCGCGTACAGCTCGCCCTCGATGACCTCCTCGTAGCGCTTGAGCACCTTGGGGCGCACGACCTTCATGCTGGCGGTCATGGTGCCGTCCTCGATGCTGAAGTCCTCGGGCAGCACGACGAACTTGCGCACCGACTCGGCGCGCGAGACGTCCGCGTTGGCCAGGTCCACGTACTGTTGGATGAAGGCGTGCACGGCGTCGCTGTGCGCGATGTCCCCGGGGGACATGTCCGGGTCCATGCCCTGGTCCGCCAGCCAGGAACCGACCATCTCCGGGTCGATGGTCACCAGGGCGGCGATGAACGGCTTGTTGTCGCCGACGACCACGGCGTGCGAGACGATGGGGCATTCGCAGATGGCCTGCTCCATGGGCGCCGGGGAGACGTTCTTGCCGCCGGCGGTGATGATGAGGTCCTTCTTGCGGCCCGTGATGTACAGGAAGCCGTCGTCGTCGATGGTCCCCAGGTCGCCGGTGCGGATCCAGCCGCTGGGCTCGAGCACCTCGTCGGTGCGCTCGGGGTTCTTGTAGTAGCCGAGGAACACGTTGGGGCCCTTGACCTCGATCTCGCCGTCCTCGGCGGTGCGCACGGCCATGCCCGGGCCCGGACGTCCCACCGAGCCCGGACGGTTGCCTTTCTGCCAGTTGACTATCATGGGGGCCGCCGTCTCCGTCATGCCGTAGCCCTGGATGAACGTGATGTCGTCCATGCCGTTGAAGAAATGGACCAGGTCGATGCTGATCGGCGCGCCGCCGCACGCCAGGTAGCGCAGGTTGGGGCCGAGCGCCGAGCGGAAGGACGAGGCGACGGTGGACATGTAGAACGAGTGCTGCATGCGCTGCGACCAGGTGGGCTGGCGGTGCTCCACCTCCATCTTCGACCATTCGACGAAGTGGTCCACGGCCTTGGCGAAGACGCGTCCCTGCATGCCGGAGCCCGCTTTCTGCGAGGCGGCGTTGTAGACCTTCTCGAATACGCGCGGCACGCCCAGCAGGTAGGTGGGCTTGAAGCTGCGCAGGTCGGCGAGCAGGTGCTTGGCGTCCGGCACGTAGCCGACCACGCCGTGGCCGCCGATGGCCGTGTACTGGATGTAGCGCGCGAAGCAGTGCGCCAGCGGCAGGAACAGCAGCAGGCGGTTGGGTTCGTAGAGCATCTGCGGCAGGATCTCGTAGCCGTTCTTCACGATGTGCGTGAAGTTGCGGTTCGAGAGCATGGCTCCCTTCGGCTTGCCCGTGGAACCGGAGGTGTACACGATGGTGAGCAGGTCGTCCGCGCGCACGCGGGCGATGGCGGCGTCGAGGGTGTCCTCGTCCACCGCCTCGCCGTAGCTGATGAGCGCCTCGATGGCGCCGTTGGCCAGGTTGAACACGTGCCGCAGGTTCGGGTCGTCCTGCGCGATGCGCTCGAGCGTCTGGGTGTGCTCCTCATCGCCGCCGAAGGCGATGATGGGATCGGTCTCGGCGACAATGGACTGCGCCTGGGACATGGAGTCGGTCTCGTAGATCGGCACCGACACGGCCCCGATGGCGCCGCAGGCGAAGTCGACGACGCCCCATTCGTAGCTGGTGGCGGAGTAGATGACCACCATGCTGCCCTGCTTGGCGCCCAGGGCCAGCATGCCCTTGGCCACGCTGCGCACCTCGGCGAGCATCTCCCCCGCCATCACGTCGTTCCATTGGCGCGTGCGCTCGTCCTTCCACTGGGCGATCAGGTCGCCCGGTTCGGCGAGCGCGCGTCTGGACAGGAGCGAATACACCGTGTCGTCCTGCGTGGTCTGGTAGATGTTCTCGACGCCGTATTCTCTGAGCATGGTTCAAACTATAGCCCACCGGACGCCGGCCACGCCCCCAGCGGACAGGGCGCGCTCAGCCCACGTCGGCGACGGTGCAGATCCAGCGGCGTCCCTGGCGCTCGAAGAGGAGGTTGCCGCGGTAGTGGCGCGTGCCCACGCCCATCGTGATGGCGGTCTCGAAGCGCTCGGGCGAGAGGATGACGCCGTTGACGAGCACCGGCATCACGGGGGCGACGTATCCCTTCGAGTGCAGGTCGAGGCGGTCGGGCAGGGCGTCGCGCATGAGCCACTTCATCCGGCCCAGTCGGCGCAGGCAGTCGAGGTCGGTGAGCTCGATGAGCTTGGGGTGGCGTTTGCCGTTGCGCAGGTAGTCGATGCCCAGGGCGGCGACCCTGGCGGCGTCGAAGACCATGTCCCTGACCTGCGCGTGGGTGAAGTCGCAGTCGTAGCAGCTCGAGACGTGGTAGCGGAAGGGCGCCGCGCCGGCCACGCCGATGACGCCGTCGTAGGATGGCAGGTCGCGCTTCGGACGGTTGACGCGGTCGCAGAAGGCGCGTTCCTCCGGGGTCATGCGGTAGTGTCGGTCCAGGGCGTCCTGGCCTCCATTGTCCCCTTGGGCGTCGGGACGTTCCATCGCCTCGCGCTCCCCCATGCGGGCGCCGGCGTCGTCAGGCATGTTGTCGCGGTCGTCGCGGTTCTCGGCGTACTCGTTCAGGTTCATGTTCTTCTCCATGTAGGCGTTCCCTTCGTCACTGCTCGGGACTTGTTCATATTGTTCGCGCCGGAAATGCTTTCGTCCAGCGCGGCCCGGTCCTTCGGTGTGGCGTCAACGCCATTGGATCCTGGTCTGTCCGGTCCCCCGTACCGTGGCATCGACCATTGTGGCAGACAAGGCGTCGACGCGCGAGCCCTGCACAGGAAACGACACAGGACACCCACATTGACATCGTTTGCAACAATAATTCGTACAAGTACATGCATCACCTAAGATTGGCGGTATAATAACGATTCCCACGAAATTACACGCATGTAATTTTTCTATGATGTCACCAATGGCACCATATTCGTCGTCTGGAAGCTCGCCGTCTGCAAACGACGCAGCGGGGCGTTCCCGGTGGGAACGCCCCGCTGCGCAGGGGGTCGGGGGGGTCAGTGCGCGGTCGGCGAGACGACGACGTCGCAGCGCTGGAAGTTCTTGACGTCCACGTAGCCGGTGGAGGCCATGGCCCGCTTGAGGGCGCCGATGAAGTTGGTCTTGCCGTCGGCCATGTGGCTGGGTCCGTACAGGATCTCCTTCAAGCTGCCCACGGTGCCCACGTTCGTGCGCCGTCCGCGCGGCAGGCTGGCGTGGCGCGCCTCGGCGCCCCAGTGGGTGCCGAGTCCGGGC
>JAXJQE010000216.1:0-2300 GCA_036311305.1 Bifidobacterium sp. | reverse complement strand
GGCCTGTTCGGTTATCTCCGTGGTGACGCCCTCGACCGACCCTAGGCGTTGCAGTATGTTCGTCAGAAGGTTGTCCAACGCATCGAACTGCGCCCGCGTGAATCCAATCAGTCCAGCCATGCCTGCTCCTTACGCTATCGAGATTTCAAGGTTGCCGTCCGTGACCCTAGTAACCAGCCTTACGCCCTTGGCGGACTCGGCGGCGATTTCGGCCTTGTCGGCGTCGGTGAGGACGTAGGAATCGCCCTTGGGGCCTGTGGCTCCCGTCTCGCCCCTGTCACCCTTGGGGCCTTGGACGCCCTGCGCACCGCGCGGGATGCCGAGCGCGAGCGTCTGGCCGTCCGTGCCAGCCGCGAGCGCCGCCGTGGCGTCCGCGCCCGCGTCGAGCGTGGAGACGGTGACGGCGGTGATGGCGGTGCCCGTCGATGCCTTGCCGTCCAGCGCCGCCTGAAGCCCGTCCACGTCGGCAATCCCGTGCTTGTGGCCGACCGCGGCCTTGCCGTCCAGCTCCGGCTGGGTCACGTCCGCGTTGATGACGTGGTCCTCGATCCAGATGCCCTCGCCCGCCGTGTACTCGACGCCGACGCCCATGACGGTGCCGACGCCAAGGTCGAGGTTGAGTTCGGTCGGCCTCGTGCCCACGCCGATGTTCAGGTCTGTCATGGTTCCCTTCTACTCTGGCAGCGTGTGCCCGATGATGGTCGGCTCCACGCCGATGGTGGCGTGGCCGCTCGCTATGACGCTGCCCGTGCTGGCGTCGTACGCCTTGACCTCCACCGTCACGCTGCCGGGGTTGAACGCGAGGCTCTCCTCCTGCGTGAGGGTGAGGGCGAGCGTGCAGCCGGGGACGCTGGTGACGGGCTCCACCACGCGCTCCACGTACGCCCCGGTGCCGCGCAGGGCCACCACGACGTGCAGGCCGCTGAGGTCGTGGTCAACCGTTACGGTGATGGTCGGGGTCGCGCCGCGCACGAAGCTGGCTGTCGTGTCCATGCGCTACCCCCTCGCGCCCTCGTCCTCGTCGGGTTCTGGCTGCACCTCGGGCAGGCCCGCCACGCTGGTCAGCAACGACAGCACCGCCGCCACGCCAGCGACCGACGCGATTCGCGCCCAGTCGAGGTCCGTGAATCCGACGGCGCCCGTGCCGATGAGCGCCACGGCGGTCTGCGCCGCCGTCTTGATTGCGCGGATGCCTGCCGCTCGCCACCATGCTTTGTTCATTCCGTGCCTCCTATCCCTTTGCCAATAGCCTCGTCCAGCTCCTTGAGCGGGAGCGCGTCGAGCCTGTGCATGTAGCTCGACATGTACCCGTTGAGCCCCAGCTCCGAGTACGCCCCGTACGCGTCGCTCCAGCTCTTGTGCTCCTCGACCGTGAGCCACCCACGGTGCAAGTATTTCTCGGCGCGGTGGGCCAGGTCCGAGCGTATGTTGCACTGCAAGGCCGTCGTGAGCAGGTCGAGCTTGGCGTCCTGCGCGTCCATGCGCCGCGCCATCTCGTCGCGCTCCTCGCGCCTGTGCCCTTGTGACGTGATGCCCACCGTGGCGGCGACTGCGCACGCGAGCAGCAGCGCCCACGCGACGAGCTGCGTGTCCTGCCTCGGGTTGCCCGCCCACGTCACGGCGTACGCGCCCGCGCCCGTGGCGGACCAGACGAGGATTTTGAGCGCCGAGTCGCGCCACGCTGCCCTGTCGTCCATGCGCTACCCCCTATCCGTGCGCGACGTAGGTCATCGAGCCGACGTTGCGCCCGTCACTCTGCGCGACCGAGCATTGCAGGTACAGGTCCCCGCTCGGATCAATCCACCCGGTCGCTGTCTTGCCGTTCGGTGCCCAGGACGCGACCGTCAGGTGGCCGTTGGCAGCGATGGCAGGCGCGTAGGCTTTGCCGACGCTGCCCGCCTTCCACTCGTTGGTCGTGGTCTGCAACACCGACCACACGATGGTCACGACGCCGTTTCGGCACATCCAGACGACCACGCTCGCGTAGCTCTTGTGGTCGTCGTACATCACGGTCCGCGGCACGTCCGCGACGGTGGCGATGCCGAGCGACTTGCGCGCATCTTCCTTTGTGGTAGCGCCAGTCCCGCCGTTGGCCACGGGCAGCGGGCTTTTCGCGATAAGCGTCATGCTCATCGGGCACCACCGCCCGCCGCAGTTGTCGTGCGAGTGGTGCTTATCTTCGTCATCGTCATCGCAATGCCTCCTATTCGACGATGTACTCGGCGCCGCCCTTGACGTAGACGACGCTCGGCCTGCTGGGCACGTCCGCCTCGTCGGGCTTTGATTCGTAGTAGTAGGCG
>JAXJQE010000215.1:0-3409 GCA_036311305.1 Bifidobacterium sp. | reverse complement strand
GACCAAGGCTCTGGCCTTTGGCAAGACGGCTGACGAGGTGCGCGCCGAGGGCACGCCCGAGTGGATTGTGCCGGCACGCTGCTTCGAGGGCAACCGTCCGACCACGAGCATCTTCGGCGTCGAGCTCAACCCGCACTCGCTCGGCGAGCTCATCGCCCTGTACGAGCACATCACCTTCGTCGAGGGCACCGTGTGGGGCCTGGACTCCTACGACCAGTGGGGCGTGGAGCTCGGCAAGCAGCTCGCCAAGGAGATCACCCCGGCGATCTCCCAGAACGACGAGGCCCTCGCCGCCCAGGACGCCTCCACCCGCAGCCTGATCAACTTCTACCGCAAGGTGCGCGAGTTCTGATCCGCTGACGGCGTGACCATCCGCTGACGCAAGGCGCCCCGGCCCATGCCGGGGCGCCTCTCCATTCCGGGCATCTTCCACTTTTTCCGAAGCGCCGCGGAAAGTGTGCGCCCGGGTTTCCACTTTCCCGGAAAGTGGAAACCCGGGCGCACACTTTTGCAGGAGCCGTCCGAAAAGTGGAAGGTCGCACCTCTCCGCTAGACTGGTGCACCGCTGTGCCGGAGGCGGGACAGGCCGCATACCTCCCCTCTCCACCAGGTCCAGCCGGACAGGACTTCCGGCGGATTGGCACCACCGCGAGCGCCATACGGCGCGAGCGGACACGTACGCGGCCCCCGCCGCGCGCCAGCGCGGGGAGCGGCCCTTGACCTTACGCTGATATGCGGCAGCGTGCGAGGAAACACCATGGTTAACGCTATCGAGGCTTTTGACGCCAAGCACATGAAGTCCGCGGACGAGATCCCGGCCTTCCGTCCCGGTGACACCGTCGACGTGAACGTGAAGATCCAGGAAGGCAACAACAGCCGTATCCAGACCTTCACCGGCGTCGTCATCGCCCGCCAGGGCTCCGGCGTGCGCGAGACCTTCGTGGTCCGCAAGATCAGCTTCGGCACCGGCGTGGAGCGTCGCTTCCCGCTGCACTCCCCGGCCATCGACTCCATCAAGGTCGTGCGCCGCGGCAAGGTGCGCCGCGCCAAGCTGTACTACCTGCGCAACCTGCGCGGCAAGGCGGCCCGCATCGTCGAGCGCCGCGACAACACCGCCAAGTGATCGCAGCCTAGCCAAGCGTCAAGGAACCCGGACCCCGCGGTCCGGGTTTCCCATATCCGCCCCCAGCGTTTACCCAGCCCCCTGCCTACAATTGGGAACAGTCTGCGCAAAACAAACCCCAAGGAGTGCCATGGCCAAGCAATCCGCCCGACGCCACGCCCGCAGCGGCGGCGGCGACGAAGCGGCGCGCGAGTCGCGCGCGCTGGGCGTCCGCGATTTCCTGCTGTGGTGCGCGCTGCCCGTGGTCATCGTCCTGGTGCTGCGCTTCTTCCTCTTCGGCATGTACGTCATCCCCTCGAAGTCGATGGAGGACACGATCATGCCCGGCGACCGCGTGATGACCAGCAAACTCTCCCCGAACCCCGTCAAGCTCCAGCGCGGTGACATCATCGTCTTCAAGGACCCCGCGAACTGGCTCGCCGACGAGCACGCGCAGAACGGCGACTTCCTCATCAAACGCCTCATCGGCCTGCCCGGCGACGTCGTGCAGTGCGACGGCAGCGGCGCGCCCGTGACCATCAACGGCGTGGCCATCGACGAGACGTCATACATCAAGCCCGGCACGGAGCCCAGCAGCTTCCCCTTCAGCGTGACCGTCACCGCCGGCCACCTCTTCGTCATGGGCGACAACCGCGCGAACTCCGCGGACTCGCGCTACCACTCGAACGACGGCGACGACGGTCTCGTCCCCATCAGCGACGTCGTCGGCGTCGCCTTCCTGCGCTACTGGCCGCTCAACCGCGTCGGTTGGCTCAGCGCCCACCACAACGTCTTCGCCGACGTCCCCGACCGCACCCCGACGACGACCTCGAGCTGACCGACCGGCGAGCGCACCCGTCCCGCCGACCTTCGTCCGATTGACTGACCGCCGCGTTCCCCGAACGCGGCGGTTCCCGTAAGGAGCCCCCGATGACCGTACCCACCACCCCGACCTTCGACTCCGAGCGCGCGCTCGCCGCCGCCGGCTACGACGTGATCGTCGGCTTCGACGAGGTCGGCCGCGGCTCGCTCGCCGGCCCGGGGATGGTGGGCTGCGCCGCCTTCCGCGCCGCGTCCCTGGACGCGGCCGCCGCGGCCGTCCCCGCGCACCTCAACGACTCCAAGCTGCTCACCGAGCACCGCCGCGAGGCGATGTTCGACGACCTCGAGCGCTGGTGCGACACCTACGCCATCGGCGCCGCCACCAACCAGGAGATCGACGACTGGGGCATCTCCCACGCCCTGGGCATCGCCGCCCTCCGCGCCCTGGAGCAGGCGGAACGCCGGATGTTCTCCCAGATGGGCATCCCGTCGGAAGCCATCGAAGCGGGCAGGGGACTGCCGCGCGTGGGCGCCATCCTCGACGGCCCCTACGACTACATCACCAAGGCCCTCGGCACCTTCGAATCCCCGGATGTGCCGGTCACGCCCCACATGACCACGCAGGTCAAGGGCGACCGCGCCTGCTACTCGGTCGCCTGCGCCGCCGTCCTCGCCAAGGTCACCCGAGACCGCCTCATGGAGGACCTGGCCAAGCGTCCGGAGTACGCGCCCTACCAATGGGAGTCCAACAAAGGCTACGGCTCCAAGGCCCACCGCGAAGCCATCGCCAAGATCGGCCCCAGCGACCTCCACCGCCTCACCTGGAAGCTCACCTGACCCTCCCGATAACGCATATCCCCCTTAACCGCGATACATGTTGCACGCCTAAGAGTGGATTGCATCGCGAAAAGCCCCTACCACGACGAAAACCTCCCAGATTCGCCACTTTTCATCGCCCGAAGCGCTAACGGCGACGCATTCTCTGTCCCACAAGATGGTTTGCATCGCCCGAAGCCCCTATGACGACGCATACCCGTCTAAACCGCGATGCATGTTGCACGCTTAAGCCCACTTTGCATCATTCCAAACGCGTCGCAACCCAAACGGCGATGCATATCAACCTTAAGCGCGATGCATGTTGCACGTTTGCAACCACATTTCGTCGTCGCACAATCACCAGGAGCAGCTCCCCGGAAGAGGAGGTTGGCTTTTTGTGACGGCCACTCATATGAGTTGCCTCTTTTCTGTTATGACCGCGCCTCCGCGAAGACGCGGCGACGGTGCCATGCCGATTGGCACGGCAGCTCTCGTCAAACCCCATCACAGATTTTCGGAAAGCAAGTTCGATGATATGCTTGAACCGCGGTGAGCACCATCACCCGCCCTGCGAAGCGTGGCGGCAAACCAGACTTTGGGGCGGAGCTCAGCGCAAAGGTGTTTTGTGACACCTTCTGTTATGACCAGTGGGGCCGGATGCATCAGCAT
>JAXJQE010000214.1:0-22209 GCA_036311305.1 Bifidobacterium sp. | reverse complement strand
GCCATGGCGCGTGTCGGCTGCGGGCCGCCTTGCGGCGGTACGCCGGGTGTCGTATAGGGGACGCGCGGCGAGGTCCCCTGGGCGTAGGCGGCCGTCGGCGGCACGCCATTGTCGGGCGCACCCCCTGCGGCGCGGCCGCCTTCGGGACGTTTCCCTCCGGCGCGGCGGTGGACGGGTAGCCACCGGGCTGGTATCTGCCGGCCCCTTGGCCGCCCTGCGGTGCGGGACCTCCCATCGGCGCCCCGTTGCGCGCCAGGAACCGGCGGCGTCCGTTGTTGACGAGTAGGTAGAGCGCGAGCACGGCGAGCAGGAAGCCCAGGAGGCTGACGCCGCCGAACAGCATGCCGGGGAAGATGCCGATGATGATGCACAGGACGATGCCGATGTACGACCAGTCCCAGTGCCCGGCCAGGAGCTGCTCGAGCGGGATGTCGCCGGTCAGCTCGTCGGGCAGGAGCGCCCAGCCCATAGCGTACAGGGCCATGCCGAAGCCACCGAAGAAGATGGCGACGACCATGAGGACGCGCACCAGCTCGACGCTCCAGCCCAGTTCGCGCGCGATGCCGCCGCACACGCCGGCGACGACGCGGTCGTTGGTGCGCACCAGCCCGCTCGAGCGGATCCACTGGAAGAACTTGGACTCCGGCGGCTGCGTCGGCATCTGCGGCTGCGGGGGCACCTGGCCGCCCTGGTACTGCTGGCGGTACGCCTGGGGGCCAGGTTGCGGGGCGTACGGCCGACCCTGCGCTCCTTGCGGTCCGCGCGGGTCCTGGTTGGTGTTGCTCATGGTTCCATTACAGCAAGCGAAGCGCGCGCAACCCATCAGGGGACACCCTGATTTAACCCTGAAAACGCTCCGCGCCGCTACCCCGAACGACCCTCATGGGGCACAATGGTGCCCATGACCGAGACCACCTGCACCACGCCGACCGTGCCGCCGCTGATGCCCGCGCGCCTGCCGCTCATGCGGCCGCGCCGGGGCCGCTGGCTGGCCGGCGTGTGCCGTGGCGTCTCCCTGCATCTGGGCGTGCACGTGGCGTGGGTGCGCCTCGCTTTCCTCGCGTGCGCCTGCTGGTTCGGCGTCGGCGTCCTCGCCTACGTGGCGCTGTGGGTGCTCGTCCCCGCCGGCGACCCGTACGAGGAGGCGGCACGGCGCTGGCGCGAGCGCACCGGCGCGCCGCTCGCGCGCGGCAACCGCCCCGTCGAGCCGCCCACCGCGGCCCAGCTGCGCGACTACGCGACGCTCGACTACACGGACTTGAGACCCGTCGCCGACAGCGACGCGCCGCCCGGCGAAACGGCCGGCCAGTTCTGGAGAAGCGCACCCAAACCCGCGCTGCTCGCCGCCGCCGCGGTCGCGTGCTTCGCGCTGGCCATCCTGGCGTGGCGCTGGCAGCAGGCCGATTCCATCTGGCTGCCCGTCGCGACCATGGCGGTGGGCGCGGGGCTGCCTTGGCTGCGCTTCAAGGCGCCCAAGGGACAGCTGCGCATGACCGTCGTCGGCATCGCGCTCGTGTTCGTCGGGTACACGCTGCTCATGGCGCGCAGCGTGCTCATGGACGGCACGGTGTCCTTCGGCCGCGCCCTGGCCGGGGGTTTCGGGCTGCTGCTGGGCGTCACGTGCGCGCTCATCCCGTGGATCGTCGGGCTCGTACGCCGGCTCGGCGCCGAGCGCGCCTCAAAGGAACGCGAGGAGGAGCGCGCGGACATGGCCGCGCACCTGCACGACGGCGTGCTGCAGACGCTCGCGCTCATCCAGCTGCAGGCCAACGACCCGCAGCGCGTGTTCGCGTTGGCGCGCTCGCAGGAGCGCGAGCTGCGCAGCTGGCTCTACCAGGAGCGCACCACGTCGGACCGGTCGGTCGCCGCGGGCCTCGCGCAGATCGCCGCCGAGGTGGAGGATACGCACGGCCGGCCGATCGACGTGGTCACCGTGGGCGACGCGCGGCCCAGCGCGCAGACCGACGCGCTGCTCGACGCCGCCACGCAGGCGATGGTCAACGCCGTCACGCACGGCGGCGAGCCCGTCTCCGTGTACTGCGAGGCAGGCGACGATGTCGTGGAGGTCTTCGTGCGCGACCACGGCGAGGGCTTCGATACGTCGCACATCCCCGCGGACCGTCTGGGCATCCGCGAATCCATCGTCGGGCGCATGGAGCGCCGTGGCGGCAGCGTGGAGATCGTCTCGCGCGCCGGCTGGGGCACCGAAGTGCGCATGCACATGCCGATTACGCAAACAGCGCAGGACACACCGGCTGAACACGCTTCTGGGGCAGCTGCGGCGAATGTACAATCGCAAGCACCGGCGGCCGGCAGCGGCCGCTGAGGCGCAACGAGGAAGGAGCGGCATGGCCGAGGAAGCGGCATGGCCGAGGAAGCTGAGGCGGGCACGCCCGTGCGCGTGGCCGTCGTCGACGACCATGAGATGTTCCGGGCCGGCGTCATCGCCACGCTCGGCGACGCGTTCGACGTCGTGGGCCAGGCGGCGGACGTCGCGTCGTCCATCGCCATGATCGCGGACACCAAACCGGACGTCGTGCTGCTGGACGTGCACGTGCCCGGCGGCCAGGGCGGTGGCGGCGCCGAGATCATAGCCGGGGCGCGGCCGCTGTCGCCGGACACGGAGTTTCTGGCGCTGTCGGTGTCGGACTCCGCGCAGGACGTCGGCTCCGTCATCCGCGCCGGCGCGCGCGGCTACGTCACCAAGACCATCACCGGCCACGACCTCATCCATTCCATCGAGCAGGTGGCGGACGGCTACGCCGTGTTCTCCCCCAAGCTCGCCGGCTTCGTGCTCTCCGCGTTCCGTAGCGCACCACTGACCGACGACGGCGCGGACAGCGCCCTACCCATGCACGACGAGGAGCTCGACCGGCTCAGCGCCCGCGAGCAGGAGGTCATGCGCCTGATCGCCCGCGGCTACACGTACAAGGAGGCGGCCGCCGAGCTGTTCATCTCGGTGAAGACCGTCGAGACGCACGTGAGCTCCGTGCTGCGCAAGCTGCAACTGTCGAACCGCAACGAACTGACCCTGTGGGCCGCGGACAGGAGGATCGTATGAGCAAGCACCATGACGACGCACAGGCCCCGCAGGGCAGCTTCGACGTACGCGAGTTCCTCAGCGCCCTGGACGGCCTGTTCGACTCGCACGCCACCGACGAGGCCATCGACGACTTCCTGCACGACTCGATGACGGCCGCCGAGAACGCCGGCGACCTGGCCGGCCTGCTCAGCGTGCTCAACGAGACCATGGGCTTCTACCGTTCGCGCGGACGGCACAAGGAGAACCAGTGGATCGTGCAGCGCGCCATCGAGCTTGCGCTGCGCATGGGACTGGAAGGCACCGAGGCGTGGGCGACGACACTGATCAACGCCGCCACCGCCCAGCGCGCCGCCGGCAACTACGACCAGGCGGCCGACCTGTACGACCAGGCGCTGGACACCGCGCAGCAGGTCTACGGCGCCGACGACCGTCGCCTGGCCGCGCTGCACAACAACCGTTCCATGCTCTTCTCCGAGACCGGGGACGCCACGCGCGCCATCGACGAGCTGCGCCAGGCGCTAGCCATCCTCGAACGCTCCAGCCTGGACGCGTCGCGCGACGTGGACGTCGCCTCCACCTGCACGAACCTCGCGCTCATCCTGGCAGCCAACGCCCAGCACGCGCCGGCGCGGCTGGCCGACGCGCGCTACATGGCGAAGCGTTCCCTGGACATCTACGCTGCCGCCGGCGCGCGGGGCAGCGCCCACTACGCGAGCGCGCTGGCCGGCGCCGCGCAGGTCGCCTTCCTGTCCGGAGACGCGACCGTCGCCGCCGACTACTACCGCAAGGCCCTGCGGCACATCGCCGACACGTACGGCAAGGACACCGACTACTACCGCACCACCGAGGCCAACCTGAAGACCGTCGAGGAGGTGCCGGCCACCGGCGGCAAGGACACGACGGACGGCGCCGCCACGGTCGATGCGTCCGCGGGCGCATCGACCGACACCCCCGCCGAGGCCGCCGACGCTGGCTCGGCGGCCGATGCGACATCTGTGGCCGATGCGACACCCGCGGCCCCCGCGCCCAAGGCGCAGGAGGCGCCGGTCAAGGGACTGCAGTTGTCCAAGGCGTACTGGGAGCAGGTCGTCAGACCGATGCTCGCGCAGCGCTACCCGGAGTACCTGCCGCGCATCGCCGCCGGCCTGGTGGGCCATGGCTCGGAATGCTACGGTTTCGACGATGCGCTGAGCCACGACCACGACTTCGGCCCGCGCGTATGCCTGTGGCTGACCAAGGAGGACTTCGACGCGGTCGGCGAGCGCATGCAGGCCGACTACGACGCGCTGCCGCGCACCTTCATGGGCGTGGCGCGCTCGGAGACGACGCCGCGCGCGCAGGCGCAGCCGCGCGACGGCGTGCTCGAGATCGCCACGTTCTTCGAGTCGATCACCGGCTACCCCACCGCGCCGGCGGCGAACCAGCCGGCAGCGTGGCTCACGCTCGACGAGGCCACGCTGGCCGCGGCGACCAACGGCAAGGTGTTCGCCGACCCGCTGGGCGCGTTCTCCAGGACGCGCCAGTCGTTCAAGCTCATGCCCGACGACGTGCGCCTCTCGCTGGTCTCCCGGCGCCTGGGAATGCTCGCGCAGTCGGGCCAGTACAACCTGCCGCGCATGCTCGAGCGCGGCGACGGGGCGGCCGCGTGGCTGTGCGTCGACGAGTTCGTGCGCGCCGCCGCCTCCTACGTGTTCCTGACGAACAACCCGGCGACGGTCGGCTACGCGCCGTACTACAAGTGGCTGTTCGCCGCGTGGCGCCGCCTGTCGGCGCGCCCGTTCGCCAAGCTGGCGGACGTGTGCGGCCAGTGCGAGCGCCTCATGCGCCTGGCGAGCGCCGCCTGCTTCGGCGGCGCGGGCTTCGCCGAGGGCGGCAAGGGGTCGCGGCCGGCCGCCGACGAGGTCACGGGACTGGTCGGGGACATCTGCGCGGCCATCGTCGCGCAGCTCAACGCCGACGGTCTGTCCCTGAGCGACGCGGACTTCCTCGAGTGGCAGCGGCCCTACGTGGAGTCCCATATCGAAAGCGGGGCGGCATGCCTGCACAGCCTGTGAACGCGGAAGGCCGCGAGCGCCTCGTGCGCGACACCATCGACGAGGAGTGGCGCCAGTTCCAGGCCACCACGAACGAGGGCGGCCGGGCGGCCTGCCAGAACAACCGGCCGATGTTCACGCTCATGCGCGCCAGCCAGTTCGCGCCGTGGCCGGACGCGCTGGTGCGCGACTGGCTCGACGACCTGCGCGCCGCCGACGCCGAGGGGCGCAACCTGGTCACCGAGAAGTACGCGCGCATGATGGCCTCCACGGACCCGGAAACCTACCGGCGCGACCTCGAGCCGTTCCTGCCGGCGCTCGACGGGGAGCGCGTGGCGCTGCAGGAGCGCGTCATCGCCACGCAGGTCGCGTGGGCGCGCGACTTCAGGGAGCGCTACCCGCACCTGGGCGACCAGATGCGCGTGCTGACCACCGACGAGGACACCCCGGAGGCGACGTCCTTCGAGACGTACCTGCGCGGCGAGCTGGGCACGTACTCGGCACGCACGATGCGCGACTACGCCGACTTCGTGGACGGACTGGCACGCGAGGGACGCAACCTGACGGCCGAGACCGTGGGCGCCACCATGCGCGCCCTGGGCCACGACACCCTCGAGGAGGCCGAGCGCGCGCAGGCGCTGCAGGAATAATGCGACACCGGGCAACCGTGTTCGCCGTGCGTGATGGACAGCGGCGCATCGGCACGCTCAAGGCCACAAAAGTGACGGAGAACCGTTAGAGTGGTTCCGTGCAACATTTCTGGAGGCAACTTGGGTGGACGCTCGGCGTCTCGGTGGTCGTGACGGCGCTCTTCCTGGGGCTGGCGGCCCTCATGGACCCCGGTTGGTCGGTCGAACCGCTCAACGCGCACATGACCGTCACGGACTCCAACACCACCATCCGCGCCAAGGGCATCTCCACGCCGCAGGAGGGCGCCTACAAGGTCAAGGAGACCAAGCTCAAGCTCAAGGTCAGCGACGGCGTCACCATGAACGCCATCGTGCGCGAACCGGTCGGCGCGCACACGGGACGGCCGGGCTGCGTGTTCGTGCACGGTGCCGGCACCGGCAAGGCCTCCGAGGCGTACGGCGACCTGGGCGAGGCGCTCGCCTCCGCCGGCATCACCACCATCGTGCAGGACAAGCGCCTGGACAACTACACCACGTTCAGCCGCGACTACGACTCCATGGCCGAGGACTACCTGGCGGCCGTGCGCACGCTGCGCTCATGGAAGGGCGTCGACGCCAAGAAGGTCGGCGTGTACGCCGAGTCCGAGGGCACGTGGATCACCACGATCATGGCGAAGAAGGACCGCAACCTGGGCTTCCTGATCCTCACCTCCGCGCCCGTGTACTCCGGACGCCAGCAAATGGCCATGGCCGCCACCGAGTACCTCACCATCGTCGGCGCCCCCACCGGCATCAAGGGGCTCATCCCGCGCCTGACGAGCCTCGACTTCAGTCCCTTCGGCCTCAAGTACGCCGACTTCGACGCGGCCGATTACCTTGACACGCTCACCATGCCGCTGCTCATCAACTACGGCACGCACGACCCGTCGATGCCCATCGAGCAGGGCGCCCAGCAGCTCATCAACGACGCCCACGCCGTGGGCAACGACAACGTCACCGTCCGCTACTACCCCACCAACCACCAGATGCGCACCGGCTCGTCACTGTCCGTGCCCGGGCTGCCGCTGGCGGACCGGTTCACCCACGACCTCGAGGACTGGGTCAACGCCGTCGGCGCCGGCACCAAGGCCGGCCAGTGGGAGACGCCCACCATCGCCGGGAGCCAGCCGTACCAGGAGTACGCGGTGCCCACAAGCATGAAACCCGGCCTCGTCAGCTCTGTGATGGCGCTCATCGTCATCTTCGCCATCAGCTTGCTGCTGTGGATCGCCACCGTCGTGCTGTGCGTGGTGGCCGTGCTGCGCCGGCGCAAGGAGGAACCGGTCAGCGTGGACGGCAAGGGACGCAAGCTCGTGCACCGCTTCGCCACGCTCACCAAGACGCTGATCATCCTCAACATCATCATCACCCCCGTCGTCAGCGCCGCCTTCATCGGCTACTTCCTATGGGTGGCCAACTCGGCGCTGAGCCTGACCGACCACACCACCGGCCTCGCGGTCTGTTGGACGCTGCTGCGCATCGCGGTGATCATCTCCATCCTGCTCATGTCCTGGATGTGGGTGCGCCTGTTCTTCTTCTACGGCCCCGGGCAGATCGACCGCGACGTGCCCAAGGAGCAGGTGCGCATGTCCAGCGGCCACAGCGCCGTCATCGCCTGCTGCTCGCTGTTCGTGGCCGCCGCGCTGGTGCTCGCCTGCTTCTTCGGGCTCATCGGCATCGACTAGCCTTCCCGGCGCGACCGGGCATGAAGGCGCCCCTCGCCGCACGGGTTCACGTGCGCGGCGAGGGGCAGGAACGGGGCCGCGGCCTTCAGGAGGGAACGGCCGGCCGCGGCCCGAGGGGGAAGGCGCTCAGGCGGCCATCACCTCCGCGTCCCTGACCACTTCCTTGATGGAGCTGGTGAGGGCGTCCAGGAACCAGTCGAAGTCCTCCTCGGTGGTGGCGATGTTCGGGTAGCAGCGCAGGATCGTGTCGTCGTTGGTGGAGGTCATCGTGTGCACGAAATGCTTCTGCGCCATGACGGCGGCCACGCGGTTGGCATAGCCGACGCCGTTCGCATCCTTGCCGAACTTCAGGCCGATCATGAAGCCACGGCCGCGCACCTCGGCGAGCACGTCCGGGAACTCGGCGCGCACGGCCTCGAGCTTGGCGAAGAAGCCCTTGGACATGCGGCGCACGTGGCCGGCGACGTCGTGCTCGATCATGTACTGCAAGGAGCTCAGGGCCACGGACGCGGAGATGTTGTTGTCCTGGTAGGTGGCGGTGTGCATCATGGCGGAGTCGTAGGAGCCGTAGGCCTCCTGGTAGATGCTCTCCTTGACCTGGATGCCGGAGACGGGCAGCACGCCGTCGCTCATGCCCTTGGCGAAGGTGAACAGGTCCGGCACGAGGCCCTCGTAGTACTGGTGCGCCCACACGTAGCCGGTACGGCAGGAGCCGGCCTGCACCTCGTCCATGATCATGTACACGCCGTACTCGTCGCACAGCTTGCGCACGGTCGGGAAGTAGTCGTCGTCGGGGACCACGACGCCGCCCTCGCCCTGGATGGTCTCGGCGATGAACGCGATGACGTCGCCCTTCCTGAACTCCTCCTCCACGGCCGCGATGTCGTTGTAGGGGATGTAGGTGTGGTCGGAGATGACGGGCTGCCAGCGGCGCCACACGTCCTTGCCTCCGGCGGACTCGGCGCCCAAGGTCTTGCCGTGGAACGAATTGAGCGTGGAAACGATGCGCTTGCGCTCGGGATGATTGCGGCCGGCGGCGATGCGCACCAGCTTGAGCGCCGCCTCGACGGCCTCCGCGCCGCCTCCGCCGTTGACGATGGTGCGGGTGAGCTCCGGGGTGACCAGCGCCATGTTGTTGGCGAAGGCGGCGGTGACGGGCTTGAGCGCCAGCGGGTCCATGGTCAGCGGCTTGGTGTCCAGGTACTTGCGGACGTTCTCCACGACGAAGGGATTGTTGTGGCCGAGCAGGTAGACGCCGACGCAGCCGATGAAATCAAGGTGCTTGTTGCCCTCGGTGTCCCACAGGTAGCAGCCCTCGGCCTTGGCGATGTCAAAGGTCAGGCCGCCTTCGAGGCCCATCCTGGTGCGGTACTCGTTCATGTGCTCCAGTTGGAGCTCCTTGACCTTCTCCTCGGGCAGCGTGAGCGCCTCGTCCAGGGAGATGAAGCCGGGGTAGAGTTCGGATGCCTTGGTCATGGTCGCAACCTTTCGTCGTCGCGCACGGCCTTCCCGTCGTGCGCTGCTTTATTGAGCGTGCGTTCACTATAAAACGACGACGATTGCCGGACAGTTGCCCACATGTTTCCGTAAGGGGCATGGACATGACGGGTATGTTAACCAGATGCTCACCAATAGCTCAGTGCAGGTGCACCAGGGCACGGGCCAGGTCGCGCGAGCGCAGCGCCTGGCGGTCGTCGCCGCTCATGGCGTACTCGACCTGCGCGTTGCCCACGATCGCCATGATGGCGTCGGCCACGGTCTCCACCGGGACGTCCGGAGGCACCTGCCCGCATTCGCGGGCAGCCCCAAGCTGATCCACGAGCCGGCCGCGCCAGCAGTCGTGGGTCTCCAGGTACGGAATCTCGCTGTGCGCCATGACGCCCCAGTACTCCACGACGATGCGCGCCGCCGCCTTGGACACCTGCGTCACGGGCAGCAGCTCGTCGATGAGCGCGTACACGGCGTCCAACCCCTCGCGTCCCTCGAGCGCGGCGCCCACGCGCTCGTTGACCTGCGCGACCACGGTGCGGTAGGCGGCGGCCACGATGGCGTTCATGTCATCGAAGTAGCGCCACAGCAGGCTGTTGGAGATGCCCAGCCTCGCACTCAGCGCGCGCGAAGTGGCACCCGAGAGCCCCTCGGTCTCCACCAGTCCAAGGAACGCCGCGATGATCTGCGCGCGGCGCTGGTCGTGGTCGACGATCTTCGGCATGGCCCCTCCTCCCCCGGAATGCCCCTTCGACCCACCAGTCTAGCGGAACACAACCCTCACCCCGCGCTCATGTCCACGCATCATCCGAGCGGTTTCCGGGCAATCCAGATGGTATCCGAGGGCATCGCCGGGCCCGGGGACAGCGTTTGGGCGCGAGACCGGATTCGGAGAGTCGCCACGGAGGGGCATCCTCCGGTATGCCATCCTTCCCCATTCATCCAAATCGTTGGAATTCCGCCATTCTTCGCGATGCGGCGCCACATGGGTACCGTGAGGCATCCCGCCGTGGCGACTCTCCGAATCCGCTTTCGCGCCCGTTCGACCCCATTGGCGCCCCGATCGAGGTCCCGGACCCTTCCCGCGCATCGGGTTTGGCGCCCATCAGGCGCTTTCCAGCCATTCATCGCTCAATTCGAGCTCGCCGAAGTCCCCCGAAGCGCCCGGATGGCGCACATTGCCGTGTTCGCGCCAGGCCCGGTGCCGTTCATCGCTGAGTTGCCAATAGGTCACGGGCTTCCCCACGTGGTAGTGGATTCCGGTGCGGTCCGCCAGGATCCTGGCGATGCGCCCGAGCAGCCTCATCAGCTTCCCCGGATCGTCCAGCATGCCCTTGGTGACCTGGATGAAGGTCCATCCGCTCTCCTCGATCAACGCCCGGCGCTCGGCGTCCTCCTCCCATTGCCCGCTGTGGAAGGTGCCGTCGTATTCCATGGCCAGCTTCGCGGCCTTGTAGGCCGCATCCAGCGAAAAGACGCTGCCGTCCCACGCCTTCATGGCCACGTTGCGTTCCGGCATCGGCAACCCGTGGCACAGCAGGGCAAGGATGAACCGCGCCTCCTGGCGCGAGTCGGTGCCGCTTCCCAGCAGCACGACCGCACGTCGGCACGCCCCGAATCCCCGGGGCAGCCGCGGCGTGTACCGCCGGGCCCCGTCGCGCCGTTCACGGGACGCCTTCGCCGCGCTCGCCTCCACCGCATCCAGGAAGTCGATGAAATCCTGCACGCACACCTTCGGATGGAGGGTCTTGCGCCGCAGGATGGCCCATCCCAGCAGCACGAGCTCATCGAAGGAAAGCCACGGCGCCATCATCACCCAGGTGCACACCGGCGTGGTGACGGTGGTGCCGGCGCCCACCACCATGGTGTCCAGCGCATATCCCCATACGAAGCACCGCACCGGGCTCCTGCGCGACGTGCTGGCTCCCTTGCGCTGCGCCAACGCGCCCACCACCAGCTGCAGCCCATCCGCGCGCAACGCACGCGCCGCGTCCCCGTCCAGCCGCGGCAGCTCGATCCCGAGCACCTGCAACGCCGTCAGCAACGCGAAGCGCACCGGCACGTCCCAATGCACGCCGCCCTCGAACCGCTGGCACCGCACGGCCACCTCGACGCTGCGCGCCGCCAGCTCATGGTCGTACCTGCCGTATTCCTCTTGCCCATTCATGTCCATGCGCACACGGTACCCAAGGTGGATATCCCGCGCAAACCCTCCCCACGACCCTGTGGATTGCTGTGGATAACCCATGACAAAACGTCCCGCCATGGACCCCATGGCGGGACGCGATCCCCTACGGGGCAACGGTCACGACAGCGACGCCTCGAGCGTCGCGTACGAATCGGGCCGCACACGCCTGAGCGCGAGCGCCTCGGCCACGCCGGCGATGAGGGCGGCCGCCACGCACCCGACGAGCGCCGCGCACACCGGCCCGAACGTGGGCGTCCCGGCAGCGTCCAGCTCACCGACCTGTTCACCGAAGTTGACGAGCGCGCAGCCGAGGATGGCGCCCAGGAGCGCGAGCGCCACGCCCGGCACGATGGCGGTGCGCAGCCACCCGTCCTCGCCTCGCAGCGCGGGCCGGCGCGCGAACCAGGCGAGCACGGCGGCGCACGCTAGGAACAGCAGCTCCACGAACCCGAGCACCGCCGCCCCGGAGAACCAGGCGAAGGCCTGCGTGAAGGGATCGATGCCACTGAGCGCCACCCCGGCGACGATGGCGATGGCGCACGCGGAAACGGCGAGCGAGGCCCGCGTCGGCGAGCCATGGCGCGGATGCAGCCGCCCTAGGGAGGCCGGCAGCGCCTGACTGGCGGCCATGTTCTGCAGGTAGCGCGAGAGCACGTTGTGGAAGGAGAGCACGGCGGCGAACAGGCTGGTGACGATGAGCACGCTGATGAGCGTGGCGCACCAGTCCCCCACGTACAGCGCGGCGACCTGCTGGAGCATGTCGCCCGCGCCGAGCACCTCGTCAGCGCCGGCCGCGTCCATGCCGCGGCTCCACGCCGTGACGATGGCGAAGGAGGCGACCAGGTACAGCACGGTGACGAAGGCGACGCCAACGTAGGTGGCGCACGGCACGGTGCGGTCGGGGTCCTTGGCCTCGGCGCGGTAGATGGAGGTCGACTCGAAGCCGACGAAGCTGGCGATGGCGAAGATGACGGCCACGCCCGGTGCGCCCTGCACGAGGTTGGCGGGGTGGAAGCTGGCGGCCCAGTCGAGCGTCGCGAGGCCTTCGCGGGCGAAGATGGCGACGCTGAGCAGCACGGTGACGCCGATCTCGCCGGCGATGAGCACGTTGAGGACGTTGGCGCTCATGGCGATCCTGCGGTAGCCGAGGAAGCCGACGAGCGCGAGCGCCGCCAGCGACCAGCACCACCACGGCACGTCGAGGCCGGCCAGGGTGGCGACGGACGCGTTGAGCTGCACGCCGAGGAAGCAGGTGACGGCGGCCTGGATCATGGCGTAGGTGAACAGGGCGAGCGTGGCGGCGCCCAGACCCATGGAGGGTCCCAGTCCCCGGCCGATGGCGTTGAAGAAGGCACCGGAATCCTTGGTGCGCCGTCCCATGGCGTTGAAGCCGACGGAGAACAGGAACAGCGCCGCGCCCACGACCACGAAGGTCAGCGGGAACGCGGCGCCGTTGCCGTTGAGGATGCCCAGCGGGGTGCTGCCGCCCAGGACGGTCAGGGGTGCGGCGGCGGCCACGACCATCATGGTGATGGCCGGGGTGCCCAGACCTCCGGCACGTGGCTCGTCGACGGCGCCGCGGGCGGCGTGCGCGCCCCGCAGCGCCATGGGATTGATCGTCTGGTCGGTCATGGTCGGTCCCCTTTCGCGAGGATGGGAGTCATCTGCGTGTCACTGGCGGTCGCTTTCCTTGTGGGTATTCGATTCGTGCAGCGGTTCGATACGGCAGAATATAAATGAGCGTCTGCTCACTTTCATGACACAACCATTTACAGCGTATTACGGGACGCGAAGAGGCCCCGACCTTGATGGTCGGGGCCTCTTCATGGGGCGGATGAGGCGAGATTCGAACTCGCGGACGGTTGCCCGTCAACGGTTTTCAAGACCGTCTCCTTAGGCCGCTCGGACACTCATCCAATATGCGCGCGGCGCACGGCTCACCAGTCTACCATGGCCGGACGGCCATGGGGACCGGGGTGCCGTGCGCCGCGGAAGCGTCGGCGATCAGGCCTCCCACTTGGTGGGCTCGATCACTTCCTTGCCGCCCATGTAGGGACGCATGGCCTCGGGGATCACGATGGAGCCGTCCTTCTGCTGGTGGTTCTCCATGATCGCCACGAGCCAGCGGGTGGTGGCCAGCGTGCCGTTGAGGGTGGCCACGGGCTCGGTGCCGTCGCCGGTGCGCATGCGGATGTTGAGGCGGCGCGCCTGGTACTGGGTGCAGTTGGACGTGGAGGTCAGCTCGCGGTAGCGGTCCTGGGTGGGGACCCACGCCTCGCAGTCGAACTTGCGGGCGGCCGAGGAGCCGAGGTCGCCGGCGGCGGTGTCGATCACGCGGTACGGGACCTCCACCTTGCCGAGTATCTCCTCCTCCATCGCCAGCAGGTGGCGGTGCTGCTCGTAGGAGTCCTCGGGCTTGCAGTACACGAACATCTCCACCTTGTCGAACTGGTGGACGCGGATGATGCCGGAGGTGTCCTTGCCGGCGGCGCCGGCCTCGCGGCGGTAGCAGGAGCTCCAGCCGCAGTAGCGCAGCGGGCCGTTGGACAGGTCGAGGATCTCGTCCTCGTGCATGCCGGCCAGGGCCACCTCGGAGGTGCCGACCAGGTAGTCCTCGTCGGGCTCGCGCAGGCGGTAGATCTCGTCGGCGTGCGAGTTGAGGAAGCCGGTGCCGCGCATGACCTCGGGGCGCACCAGCGTCGGGGTGATCGCGAGGATGAAGTCGTGCTCCTGGGCCTGGTCGACGGCCATGGTGAGCATGGCGATCTGCAGGCGGGCGATGGCGCCGCGCAGGAAGTAGAAGCGCGATCCGGAGACCTTCACGCCGCGCTTCATGTCGATGCCGGCGACGTCCTCGCCGAGCGTCAGGTGGTCCTTGGGCTCGAAGCCCATGGCCTTGAAGTCCGGGATCGTGCCGACCTTCTTGACAACCACGTAGTCGTCCTCGCCGCCTTCCGGCGCCTCGGGCTCGACGATGTTGGAGAGCTTCCACATGGCGGTGGTGTAGCGTCCGTTCGCGTCGTCCGCGTCCGACTTGTAGGAGGAGACCTGCTCGGAGAGCTCCTTGGTCTGCGCGATGAGCGCGGCCTTCTCGTCGGCCGGGGCCTTGGCCACCTGCTTGCCGATCTCCTTCTGGCGGGCGCGCGCCTCCTCGTACTTCTTCAGGGAGGAGCGGCGCTCCTCGTCCGAGCGGAGGACCTCGTCGACGAGCTCGACAGACTCGCCGCGCTTGCGCTGGGAGTCCTTGACAACGTCGGGGTGTTCGCGGATGAATTGAATATCAAGCATGCTTGCAAGAGTAATGCGCGAAGCCGACAGCCGCGCCCGTTTTCCGGGGCGTTTCACGCCAGCGCGAACAGGGCCCGCGCACGGGGCGCCGCCCACACCGTTCACGGTCCCGTACGGGACCATGCAACCGTTGCTAAGATGGGACGTTGAATCTTTCAACGGGACGCGCACGAAGACGCGGACGCGAGGAAACGAGGGGCAACCGATGAACCAGCAAGTCGTCACCATCCTGGCAGTCATGATCGCCCTCATCGCCGTCATCGTCGCCGCCATCGCCCTGATCCGCACCTATATGCACCGCCGTCGCGTGCGCCGGCTGGAGCTGCGGCGCGACGACCAGGTGCACTACGCGTTCATCATCAACCCCTCCAAGCCCTCCGCCGCGGCCGTGCGCGCCACCATCGAGCAGTTCTGCCTCGAGAAGGACCTCACGGAGTCGTTCTTCATCGAGACGCAGCTGGACAAGGACGGCCGCGCGTGCGCGCTCGAGGCGCTCGACCGCGGCGCGGACGACGTCATCGCCGTCGGCGGCGACGGCACCGTGCGCACCGTGGCGAGCGCGCTGTCCGGCACCGAGCACGCGATGGGCATCATCCCCATCGGCACCGGCAACCTGTTCGCGCGCAACATGGGCATCCCCATCGACGACGTGCAGGCGGCGCTCACGATCGCCGTCTCGCACGGCTCGCACCGCGTGGACGTCGGTCGCGTGCACCTGCTCGACCGGCCCGAGGAGGACCACGGCCACGCGTTCCTCATCATCGCGGGCATCGGCTTCGACGCGGTCATGATCGACGATACGGACCCGGCCCTCAAGCGCAGCTTCAGCTGGCTGGCCTATTTCTTCTCCGGCGCCAAGCACCTGTTCGCGCCCAAGTTCCACGCCGACGTGTCCATCACGGACGCGCACGGCGAGACGCGCACGATCAGCGATCTCGATTTCCGCACCTTCCTGGCGGGCAACTGCGGGCAGATCCCCGTGTTCTCGCTCATGCCGGACGCCTCGTTCAACGACGGCCTGCTCGACTTCGAGCTCATCGACACCGACGGCGGCCTGATCGGCTGGGCGAACCTGTTCGGCGACGTGGTGCACCAGACCCTCACGAAGAAGGCCGAGCAGAGCCCGCTGTCACAGTACTCGACCATCGACCAGGTGCAGGGCGCGAGCGCGGAACTCAGGCTCGCCAAGCCCCTGCCCGCGCAGGTCGACGGCGACATGCTGCCCGAGACGCGCCACATCCGCTTCAGCGTCGACCGCCAGGCGCTCATCGTGCGCGTGCCCATGGCGGGGCCCGACGAGCTGAGCGCCACCGCGCAGATCCCGCCCGTGCACGTGTGAGGCACGTCCTTCGGTATAAGGGGACTCCCGTCGGCGTCGACCGCCGACGGGGGTCCCCTTATACCGCGTGCCATCGCATAAGCGAAGGGCCGGTGGCCGTCCCCGCGGAGACGGCCACCGGCCCTTGTGTGCGACTATGCGCCAGGCGCCAGGCTCAGCGCTCGACGTCGATCACGAGGTCGCCGGGGCGCACGTCGATGTCCAGGTACGGGCTGACGCGCTTCATGGCGGCGGTGTTCACGACGGTCATGAGGGTGACGGTCGCGTAGCCGGCCTCCTTGACCTTGTCGAAGTCGACGTCCACGAGCTTGTCGCCCAGCTTGACGCGGTCGCCCTGCTTGACGGCGACGGTGAAGCCCTCGCCCTTCATGTTGACCGTGTCGATGCCGATGTGGATGAGGACCTCCACGCCGTCATCGGTCTTGATGCCGAAGGCGTGGCCGGTCTCGGCGACGCTGGTGAGCGTGCCGGACACCGGGGCGAAGACCTCGGAGGAGGCGGGCTGGATGCCCACGCCCTCGCCGAGGGCACGGGAGGCGAACACCGGGTCGCCGGCGTCGTCCAGGGAGATCACGTGGCCGGCCAGCGGCGCGTACACGTGGTCGGTCGGCTCCTTCGGGGCGTCGGCGGCGGCCATGGCGGCGCCGGCGACGGAGGTCTTGTCGGCCGGCAGCAGGTTGTCGTCCTCGTGGTTGAGGGCGTTGACGACCTGCGGCTCGTTGGCGGCGGTCTCGGTGGCCTCGTCGACCTGGGCGGCCTTGACGCGGGCGAGGACCTCGGCCTTCTCCTCCGGGGTGCGGTAGTCGAAGGTGACGACCATGAACAGGGAGGTGAAGAACGCGACGGCGATGGAGACCGCGTAGACCCACATCTGGTTGAAGACCGGGATGGTCAGCAGCGAGGTGAAGGCGAAGGCGGTGGTGGTCACGCCGTGCACGACGGTGCCGTCAGCCAGCGTGGAGGGGAAGATGTAGCCGAGGATGGCAATGCACACACCACCGGCGGCGCAGCCGGTGAGCAGTCGGGAGTACATCTTCTTGAAGCGCAGGTGGATGCCGTAGAGCGAAGGCTCCGAGACGCCACCGAGCAGGCCCGCGGCCAGCGCGCCGATGGAGGTCTGGCGCATCTCGGCGTCCTTGTCACGCAGGGACAGGATGAGCACACCGCAGGTGGCGCCGAAGCAGGCGAAGTTCCAGGTGCCCATCGGGCCCTGGATGAAGTCGTAGCCCATCGTCTGGATGTTCATGAGCATCAGGGCGTTGAGCGGCCAGTGCAGGCCGAGCGGCACCAGGAACGGGTACAGCATCGGGATGAGGATGGCGAAGATGAACGGGGCGTGGCCGTTGAGCCAGGCCAGGCCGACGCCGAGGCCATTGCCGACCCACACGCCGATCGGGCCGACCAGGAAGGCGGTCAGCGCGCCGACGATGATCATGCACAGGAACGGCACGAACACGAGCTGGACGGAGTCCGGGATGACGCGCTGCAGGCCCTTGTAGACCAGGGCGAGCACGCCGGCCATCAGCAGCGGCACGAAGACGTTGCCCGAGTAGTCGGACAGCTGCATCGGCAGGCCGAGGACGGTGATGGTGCACTGCTGGGTGCCCATGACGGTGAAGCAGTGCTTGCCGGCCCAGTCGTCATTGATGAGGCTCATGAACGACGGGGTCATGAGGGCGGCCATGATGGCGCCGCCGAGCCACGGGTCCACGTCCAGCTTCTTGGACGCGTTGTAGGCGATCATGATGGGCAGGAAGTAGAACACGCCCTTGTACAGCGCCTGGAGGAAGATCCACGCCGGGTTGGTGCCCGCGTCGGCGCCCCAGCCGCTCTCGGTGCCCACCCAGCCACAGGCGATGCACACGTTGATGATGGCGATGATCAGGGACGCGCCGAGCAGCACGCCCAGGATCGGGCGGAAGGAGTCGGACAGGAACTCGAAGAACGAGTCCAGCCACTTGCTCTTGCCGCGGATGCCCTTCTCGCGCTCCTGGGCCTTGAGCTCGTCGTTGGACAGCTCGCCGCCGTCGGACGCGGGGGCCGCGCCGCCGTTGGCGACACGCGCCATCGTCGGCAGGTTCATGATCTGGTTGTAGACGTTCGCCACATTGCCGCCGATGACGACCTGGTAGCGGTTGCCGGCCTGCGGCACGGCGCCCAGGACGCCCTTCATGTGATCGAGCGCGTTCTTGTCGACCTTGCCGTCATCGACAAGCTCGAATCGAAGGCGCGTGGCGCAGTGCGTCAAGCTCTTGACGTTGTCCGGCCCGCCGATCGCAGTGATGATCTGCGAGGCGGTGGAATTGTCGGCCATCGTTCTTTCCTTTCCTCTCCTGGTGTGAGGGGCCGCCTCACGGTTTCCTGCTTCCGTGGGCCGCCCGTCCTGAGGGAACACGCGGCCGAGGCCGTCACTGGTTGTCATGGTGAAGCGGCGACGGGCCCGGTTCATGGACCACGCAACGCCCCCGTACCTTCATATCTTGGACGGTCAAGCGGCATTGCTTCGCCGTCTTCACTGAATCGTTCCAAAGTTTACACGTACGACACGCCGCAGCGAAAACGTGGGAGGTCCCGGAATCGGCGAAGCCGTGGGCGAAATCGTCCGGAAGCGCCGGAATATGGGCCCAACGCGCTTGCAATCGTTTTCAGTTCTTCGCCACCGGCTAAACTCGTACCGTACGGCTTGAGCGCGCGTCCATACGCCCGCGAGACAATGGCCTATGCAGTCAACAGAAGAATCGTGAAAGAACGAAGGACAAATGGTTGCAAAGAATGCGGGCATGCCCGCCACCCCAGCTGACCTGATCGACGTCGACGAAGTGATCGGCAAGTACTACGACGTCGTCCCGGACGTCGACGTGCCCGAGCAGCGCGTCATCTTCGGCACCTCGGGCCACCGCGGCTCCTCGCTGAAGACCTCGTTCAACGAGGCGCACATCGTGGCCATCACGCAGGCCATCGCCGAGTACCGCAAGGCGGCCGGCGTCAACGGCCCGCTGTACATCGGCCGCGACACGCACGCCCTGAGCCTGCCGGCGTGGAAGACCGCCATCGAGGTGCTCGTCGCCAACGGCGTCACCGTGCGCATCGACTCGCGCGACGACTACACCCCCACCCCGGTGGTCTCCCAGGCGATCCTCACCCACAACCGCGCGGCCGACGGCTCGCAGCGCTTCGAGGGCGACGGTCTGGCCGACGGCATCGTGGTGACGCCGTCGCACAACCCGCCCACCGACGGCGGCTTCAAGTACGACCCGGTCACCGGCGGCCCGGCCCCGTCCGAGGTCACCAACGCCATCGCCGAGCGCGCCAACGAGCTGCTGCCGAACTTCCGCGACATCAAGCGCGTGCCCTTCGAGCAGGCCGTCAAGTCCGACCTGGTGGAGCGCTTCGACTTCCGCGAGCACTACGTCGACGACCTGAAGAACGTCATCGACTTCGACGTGATCCGCGAGTCCGGCGTGCGCCTGGGCATCGACCCGCTGGGCGGCGCCTCCGTGAACTACTGGCCGCTCATCAACGAGAAGTACGGCCTGAACATCGGCGTCATCCGCCCCGAGGTCGACCCGACCTGGCGCTTCATGACCATCGACCACGACGGCAAGATCCGCATGGACCCGTCCTCCCAGTACGCCATGAAGGGCCTCGTGGACGCCCTCAACGCCGGCGCGTGGGACAAGTACGACCTGGTCGGCGGCACCGACCCGGACGCCGACCGCCACGGCATCGTGTGCCCGAACTGGGGCGTCATGAACCCGAACCACTACCTCGCGGTGTGCGTCGAGTACCTCTTCGGCGGCAACCGTCCCGACTGGCCGGAGGGCACGGGCGTGGGCAAGACCCTCGTCTCCTCCTCGCTGATCGACCGCGTGGCCGCCGCCATCGACGCGCGCGTGGTGGAGGTCCCGGTCGGCTTCAAGTGGTTCGTGGACCCGCTGTTCACCGGCGAGATCGCGTTCGGCGGCGAGGAGAGCTCCGGCATGAGCTTCCTGCGCAAGGACGGCCGCGTGTGGACCACCGACAAGGACGGCCTGATCCCCGACCTGCTGGCCGCCGAGATCACCGGCAAGACCGGCAAGAACCCCGCCCAGCTCCACCAGGAGCAGGTCGAGCGCTTCGGCGAGAGCTGGTACAGCCGCATCGACACGCCGACCACGCTGGAGCAGAAGCAGAAGTTCGCCAAGCTCTCCGCCGACGACGTCACCGCCACCACCCTCGGCGGCGAGCCGATCGAGCAGATCCTGACCAAGGCCCCGGGCAACGACGCGCCGATCGGCGGCATCAAGGTGACGACCAAGGACAACTGGTTCGCCGCCCGTCCGTCCGGCACCGAGAACATCTACAAGGTGTACGCCGAGTCCTTCGTCTCCCCCGAGACCCTCGAGTCCGTCCTGGACGAGGCCACCGACGTGGTGGACACCGCCCTCGGCGAGTGAGGACGCAAACGTTGGAAACTGAATGTGTCAGGTATACCTGACACATTCAGTTTCCAACACCCAAAGTGTCAGGTATAACTGACACTTTTGAAATATAATGGTGGGTGTGTCAGCCATGGCTGACACACCCACCTTGTTCATGCCGTCCCAGGAGGTCAGCCCATGCCCCGCCGATATCTCGACCGCCCCCGCTACATGGAGACCCTCGAATCCCTGGTGGGCACCGAACAGGTCAAGGTACTGCAGGGCATCCGTCGCTGCGGCAAGTCCAGCCTGCTCGAAATGCTGCGTGAACGCCTTGCGCAACGCGGCGTGCCGGAGCGCAACATCTTCCACCGCCGGTTCGACGACTTCGGACTGCCACTGGAACAGACCGCCCAGGACCTGGTCGCGCAGCTCGAATCGATGTTCGCCGACTCCGACCCCTCCCAGATGCGCTATGTCTTCCTCGACGAGATCCAGGAAGTGCGCGACTGGCCGGTGGTGGTGCGTCGCCTGCACACCATGGACAACGTGGACGTATACCTCACGGGGTCCAACGCCCACCTGCTCTCCACCGACCTCGCCACCCAGCTGGCGGGACGCACCGTATCGATCGATGTGCATCCGCTTTCCTTCCGCGAGTACCTGTCCTTCACGGACGAGATCCATCCCGACCGCACCGCTTTGGGCACCGACGCGCTCTTCGCCGACTACGTGCGGTTCGGCGGCATGCCCAGCCTGTTCGCCCTGCGTTCGCTCGACACCGACGACATCGCCCGTGAACTCGATTCCATCTACAACACCGTGATCCTGCGCGACGTGGCGCAGCACCTGCGGATCCGCGACCTCACTCTGCTCAACCGGCTCGTCGCCTACCTGTTCTCCACCTCGGGCAACCTGTACTCGACGCGCAAGGTGGTCGGCGCGCTCACCAGCGCGGGACGGCGCACCTCGGCCGAGACAGTGGAGTCGTACATCGACGGCCTGTCGCGCGCGTTCATCCTGTACGAGGCGAGCCAGTTCGGACTGCAGGGCAAGCAACTGATGAAGCCCCTGCGCAAGGTCTACGTCGAGGACAACGGACTGCGCAACATCACCATCGGCTTCTCCTCGCGCGACTACGGCTTCCAGCTGGAGAACGTCGTGGCCAATGAACTCGTCGCCCGCGGCTACGACGTGCACGTCGGTGCGCTCTCCCACGGGGAGGTCGATTTCGTGGCCACCCGCCTCGACGAGCGACTGTACGTCCAGGTGACGCAGTCCATGCTCGATGAGGCCACGCGCGCCCGGGAACTCGCGCCACTGCAGGCGATCCGCGACTCCTTCCCGAAGATGGTGCTGACGCTCGACCGCTTCGCGCTGGGCACCACCGAGGACGGCATCCAGGTGGTGAACCTCGTCGATTGGCTCACACGCTGATACGCTGGTGGGCATGACCATCACCGTATCCACCGACGGCTCCGCGCTGGGCAACCCCAACGGCCCCATGGGCTGGGCGTGGGCCGACCATGACACGAAAGGCTCCGACGGCCACCACCACGCCGGTGACTGCGACGCTGGCGGCGCCACCAACGGCACCAACCAGATCGGCGAGCTGTGCGCCGTGCTCGAGGCGCTGCGCACGCATCCCGGGACCGAGCCGCTGACCATCGAGACCGATTCGCAGTACGCCATCAACTGCTCGACCAAGTGGGTGCACGGCTGGAAGAAGAACGGCTGGCGCAACTCCAAGAAGGAGCCGGTACGCAACGCGCCGCTCATCAAGGCCATCGACCACGAGATCCGCTCGCGCAAGGGCCCCGTCAAGTTCGTGTGGGTCAAGGGCCACAACGGCAACCCGGGCAACGAGAAGGTCGACGAGCTCGCGCGCACCTACGCCGAGGACTGCCGCGCCGGCGTCGTTGACGGCTACCTGCCGCCCGAGGGCTGGCAGTCCGTCATGGACTCCCCCTACGCGCGCGGCCTCGACGTGCCGCAGGACGCGCACATGCTGCTCGACGGCGCCCACACGGCCGCCGACGACCGCCTGCAGCGCGGCAAGGGCGGCTCCGGCCCGATG
>JAXJQE010000213.1:0-1636 GCA_036311305.1 Bifidobacterium sp. | reverse complement strand
GCACCGATGTACGGGAAGGCCCCGCGCACGCCGTCGACGGCGTGCGCGGGGCCTTCCCGTACATCGGGGACGGGGCGGTGACGGGCATGCCGCGCGCACGCGGTGCCCGGACTGCGCCCGCGGGCGCGCCGCGCCGGCGCCGTGTAGAATACGGGCCCATGACACAGGACACACCCCGTCACGAGACGCTCATGCAATGCTTCGAATGGTACCTGCCCTCCGACGGCTCCACTTGGCGGCGCCTGGCCGGCGAGGCCCCGGCGCTCGCCGCCGCGGGCATCACCAAGGCGTGGCTGCCGCCCGCCAACAAGGGAGGTGGCGGCACCGGCGACCCCGGCTACGGCGTGTACGACCTGTACGACTTGGGGGAGTTCGACCAGAAGGGCACCGTGCGCACCAAGTACGGCACCAAGGAGGAGTACCTCGCCGCCATCCGCGCGCTGCAGGCGCAGGGCATCGACGTCCTCGCCGACATCGTCCTCAACCAGCGCATGGGCGGCGACGCGCGCCAACGCGTCAAGGGCCATGTCGTCGACTCGCGCGACCAGCGCAAGGTGCTGCCCGGCGAGGTCACCATCGAACCGTGGACGCGCTTCGACTTCAAGGGGCGCCACGGCATGTACTCCGACACCACGCTCGACTGGCGCGATTTCACCGGCACCTACCGCAACGGTCCGCACGGCGAGCGCCAGGTCGTGCTCTTCGACGGCAAGCAATGGAACCCCAACGTCAGCGACGAGCGCGGCAACTTCGACTACGTGCTGGGCCTGGACACCGACTTCGGCTCGCCGCGCGTGCGCGACGAGCTGACCCGCTGGGGCCGCTGGTTCGTCGAGACCACCGGCGTCGACGGTTTCCGCCTCGACGCCGTCAAGCACATCGACTCCACGTTCTGGAAGCCATGGCTCGAGGAGATGGCCACGCTCGGCAACCACCCCCGGTTCGCCGTGGGGGAGTACTGGGGCTACGACGCCGCCACGCTGCGCCGCTACCTGGAGGACGTCGGGCACAGCATGACCGTGTTCGACGTGCCCCTTCACCTGCGCTTCCGCGACGCCTCCGAGCAACGCGGCGACTACGACCTGCGCATGCTGTTCTTCGACACGCTGTCCGTGTGCGAGCCCGGCAGCGCCGTGGTCTTCGTGGACAACCACGACACCGTGCCGGGCCAGGGCCTGGAGTCCTGGGTGCAGCCGTGGTTCAAGCCCATGGCCTACGCGTTCATCCTGCTGCGCGACCTGCCGTACCCCTGCGTCTTCTACGGCGACTGGTACGGCATCCCGCACCAGGGCTTCCCGGCCCTCGACTGGCTGCCGCGCATGGCGTGGATCCGCGCGCACCTGCTCGGCGACCATGTGGAGGACCTCACGCGCGACGACCCGCACGCCCTGGCCTGGCAGGTCAAGGGGGAGCACCCCGTCATCGTGGTGATGACCAACGCCGACGGCTTCGTCCAGCATGTGCACGACCCGGCGCTCGCCGGCCGCACCTTCGTCGACCTGTTCGACCCCGGCCACGTGGTGCGCGCCGACGCCGACGGGCGAGCCGACTTCGACGCGCCGCGCGAATCGACGGCCGTGTTCCTCACGCGTGAGGACATGGCGCGCGTGCCGCAGGCCTGAGCGGCGTCCCGGGG
>JAXJQE010000212.1:0-2426 GCA_036311305.1 Bifidobacterium sp. | reverse complement strand
GGGCGCGCCGCTGGGGGGGGCGCCCGTCCACGCACCCGACAGACGGCCCAGACCGAGAGGAACGAACAGCACCCATGGCACTACGCGATCTTGCGATGCAGGTGGCAGGCATCGCACAGGACGCCGGCAAGCATGCCCTGAACGACCAGGTCACCCCCAAGGACCTGGCCGCGCTGAGCATGGCGGCGCGCGACTACTCACGTGGACTGGACGTGGACAAGAGGCTCTCCCAGTTCATCTACAACCGCCTGACGTACATCGACGCCTTCCAGGGACGCTGGGAGGACCGCCCGGAGCACGGGTGGGCCGGCAGCCGCTACTGGTGCATCGGCGGCATCGACGGCGTCATCAACTATTCGCGCAACATGGCCGAATGGGCCGTGACCATCTCCCTGTTCGAGTTCAACGAGTTCGGCTCGGCGCAGCCCATCATCGGCGTCGTGCACGCCCCGGCGCTCGCCCTGACCTACGTGGCGGCCCGCCGCGAGGGCGCCATCCGCATCCGTCGCACCCCGCTGGGCGAGAAGCGCGAGAAGATCATGCCGTCCACCACCTCGCAGCTGGACGGTTCGGTCCTCGGCTTCGGCATGTCCTTCAAGCCCGGCGAGTCCGAGGAGGCGCTCGACGTGGTGTACCACCTGGCCGGCAAGCCCGCGGACATCAAGCGCATTGGCCCGGCGTCACTGGACCTGTGCAAGGTGGCCGACGGCACCTACGACGCGTATTTCGAACCCCACCTGCACTACTGGGACGTGCCCGCCATGTCCGCGGCCGCCGTGGTCATCTGGGAGGCCCAGGGCCAGCTGTGCACGTGGAACGGCGACCTGGTGCACTGGCGCAGCGAGAACGACGTGCTCGCCTCCAACGGCCAGATCACCGAGGAGCTGCGCCCCTACCTGCTCGACGAGCTGGCCCACGAGCGCGGCAACGACCAGCAGGGGCCGTGACCCCGCACGACACGAAGGAGGGCGGCCATGCCGCAGGAACGTGACGAACGACAGGCCGCGCAGGCCGGCCAGGACCGGCAGGACGCCCAGGAACGCGCGTCCGTGGCCGCGGCCGGGCAGGCCGAGGCGCAGGCCGGCATGGACGACCTGGACGCCATCCTCGACGACATCCAGTCCGTGCTCGAGACCAACGCCGAGGAGTACGTGCGCGGCTTCGTGCAGAAGGGCGGCCAGTGATGCCGCAGCTGCACGACAGCGGTAACCGGCTCACCACCCCCACCACCCACCTGGACGACACGGCGCGCATCTTCGGCCTGGAGACCGAGTACGGCGTCTGCGTGACCGGCATGGACGCCGACGCGGCGCAGGTCGCCATGATGATGTTCCAACCCATGGTGCGCGCCGAACGCTCCACCAACACGTACCTGGACAACGGCTCGCGCCTCTACCTCGACGTGGGCGCCCACCCCGAGTACGCCACCGCCGAGGCGCGCGACCCGTACGCCATGATGGTGGCCGACGGCGCCGGCGAACGCGTCATGCGCGCCATGGCGCTCGACGCGCAGGCGCGCCTGCGCCGCGACCACCCGGCCGCGCGCGTGCACCTGTTCAAGAACAACCTCGACAGCGAGGGCAACTCCTGCGGCTGCCACGAGAACTACCTCGTGCGCCGGCGCGTGGACCTCAGGGCCATCGAGGACCAGCTGCTGCCCTTCCTGATCACCCGCCAGGCCTACACCGGCGCCGGCCACACCGACGGCGAGCGCTGGACGTACACGCAGCGCGCCGGCGTCGTCGACGAGGCCGTCTCCTCGGCCACCACGCGCTCGCGGCCCATGGTCAACACGCGCGACGAACTGCACGCCGACCCGGAGGCCTTCCGCCGCCTGCACGTGATCATCGGCGACTCCAACCGCTCCCAGTGGGCCACGTGGATGAAGGCCGCCACCACGCACCTGGTGCTGTGCGCCATGGAATGGTCGGCGCGCACCGGCGAGCCCAACGGCCTGGAAGGTCTGGCGCTCGCCGAGCCGGTGGCCGCCAACCTCGCCGTCGACGCCGACGGCCCGGACGCGGTGCTCGACCTGGCCGACGGCACGCGCATCACCGCCTTGCGGCTGCAGGAGCGCATCCTGGACGCCGTCGAGGCCTTCACGCACGCGCACCCCATCGGCGACGGCCAGGACGCGGGCGAGACCCTCGCGCAGTGGCGCTGGGTGCTCGGGCGCCTCGCGGCGCACGACCTGGACGCCCTGTCGCACGTCGTGGACTGGGCGTGCAAGCGCGCCACCATCGAGGCCCTGCGCGCGCGCCGTCCGCTGGACGCCGCGCAGGTGCGCCAGCTCGACCTCGACTACCACGACATCGCCAACGGCACGCTCTTCGACTCCCTGCTCGCGCACGGCCGCATGCGCACGCTGGCCGACGCCGCCGAGACGGCGCGCGACATGATCGCCGAGGCATACCCCGATTTCGAGC
>JAXJQE010000211.1:0-2602 GCA_036311305.1 Bifidobacterium sp. | reverse complement strand
GTAGTCGTTGACGGTGATGACGTGCACGCCCTTGCCCTCCAGGGCGTTGAGGTAACTCGGCAGCGTGGCGACGAGGGTCTTGCCCTCGCCGGTCTTCATCTCGGCGATGTTGCCCCAGTGCAGGGCGGCGCCGCCCATGATCTGCACGTCGAAGTGGCGCTGGCCGAGGACGCGCTTGGAGGCCTCGCGCACGGTGGCGAACGCCTCGGGCATGAGGTCGTCGAGCGTCTCGCCGTCCGCGAGGCGCTTCTTGAACTTGTCGGTCTGGGCCTTGAGCTCCTCGTCGGTGAGGGCGGAGATCCTGTCCTCGAGCGCGTTCACTTCCTTGGCGACGTTCTCGAGACGCTTGATCTGGCGGCCCTCGCCCATGCGCAGGGCCTTGTCAACGATGTCTACCACTGATGCACTCCCTCGTTTCGTGGTGTTCCGTGAACAGGTACACTCCCACCATAATCGTTGGAACGAAAATTGCCGACCGAAATTCGGCACATTTACGAAACTTTTGGCGATTCCCCCACATCCCGCCCACAACCGGGCCGTCCGGCGTCTCCCCAGAGGTGCCACGCGGCCATGGCCGCGGGCATGGAAAAGGGACGGACCGGGCGTCGGTGCCCGTCCGTCCCCACTATCGATCGATGGTCGATGCGCAGGCTATGCGGCCCTCACTTCTCGGCCTCGGCCTCCGCCTTCATCTTCTTGACGTTCTCGGGAGTGTCGATCTCGAAGACGCCGTAGCTCCAGCCGTGGCGGTGGTAGACCACCGACGGGCGCATGGTGTCCTTGTTGACGAACAGGAAGAAGTCGTGGCCGATCAGCTCCATCTCGTACAGGGCCTCGTCGATGCTCATCGGCTCGGCGAGGTGCAGCTTGCGGCGGATGACGATCGGGGTGTCGCCCACGTGGACCTCGACGGACTCGCCGGGGCCGAGGTCGGCGGCGACGGCCTGGGCCGGGCTGGCGCCCTCGGCGACGTCCTCGCCCATGATGTCCTCTTCCTCCTCGGACGGCGGCACGAACTTGCCGGCGTCGACCGGGACGGGCGTGTAGTTCTTGCGGTGGTCCTTGCGGCGGTCACGGGCGCGGCGCAGGCGCAGGGTGAGCTTGTCGAGCGCCAGGTCGAGCGCGCTGACCTCGTCGAGGCTGGAGGCCTCGGCGCGCACCACGGTAGAACCGGCGATCACGGTGAGCTCGACACGGATGGCCGTGTCGTGCAGGCGAGGATTGCCCTCGTGCGACAGCACCACCTGGACGCGCTGCGCATCGGGCGCGATTGCGGTCACACGATTCATCTTGCTTTCGACGACGTCACGGAACTTCTGCTTGATCTGAATGTGACGGCCGGTAAGAACGATATCCATGTGGACCTCCCTAGACTCAAGCGGCTGGTGCACCGCTATGTATGGACCGGAACGGCGGTCCCGCCGCCCGGATGTATCCCTCATTGTAGCGGCCATTGCCTCGCCGCGCACGCGGTACACGCCCACGGCGGCGCGGTTTTCCGCCACTTTGGGCAAATGGGGCGTGCCTGTCCCGGCGGATGGTACAATCAAGGATTCGAGACCTTCCGATGGCCGCGGCGCCCGTCCGAGGACGGGCGCTGAGGAACTTCCGGGCTCCGCAGAGCACGATGGCGGATAACGTCCGCCCAGGGTGACCTGAGAGATAGCGCAGCAGAGAACAGACCGCCGGTCCCCCGTGGACCGGTAAGGGTGAAACGGCGGTGTAAGAGACCACCGGGTCCCTGGCAACAGTGGACCGCATGGCAAGCCTCATCGGGAGCAAGGCCAAGCAGGGGACGCTTGAGGGCTGCTCGTCCGACGTCCCCGGGTAGGCCGCTGGAGCCCAGTGGCGACACTGGGTCGAGATGGATGGCCATCCGCGCCGCTTCGGCGGCGTGACAGAACCCGGGGTATGGAAGGTCTCACTCCTCTTCGTCGGCACCGTCGCCGAACAATGCATTCGCCACCCGTCCCAGGGTGGCGCTGTCATGCCCCTTGCGCGCCCCGGCGCCCCAGAAGCGGCGCTTGCGCACCTTGGGCTCCAGGCCGCGGGTGCGCTTGGCCACGGAGCGGCCCAGTTCCCAGGCGGCGTCCTCGAAGACGCCCCGCGCGGCGGCCTCGGCGGCCACGCGCGCGGCCAGGGGCCGCTCGACACCCTTGCGCACGAGCTCCATGACGGTGCCGCGCTCCCCCATCATCCGGTTGGCGCACACGCGCACCACGGATTCGGCATAGCCCTCGTCGTCCACGAGGCCAAGCTCGACGAGCCGGTCGATGACGCCGTCCACGACGCCGTCCGCGTAGCCGCGTTCGAGCAGCTTGGCGCGCAGCGTGCCGGTGGGCCGGTCGGCGGCGTCCAGCAGGCGCAGCGCCGCCTCCTTGCATTCCTCCGCGTCCCGCGGGTCGGCCGCCATGGCATGCCCGAAGCCCCCACGGCGCACGTAGGGGGTGTCCGCCTTGCCGTCCGCGCCGGGGCCTTCCCCGTCCTGGGTCTCCAGGCCCCAGGGCTCCTCGCCCTCGCCGTGTCCCGCGCCCGCCACGGCGCCCCGCCGCGGCGCCGCGCGCCGGGTCCCCCGGGACGCCCTCGCCTTCACGGGCCCGGC
>JAXJQE010000210.1:0-5419 GCA_036311305.1 Bifidobacterium sp. | reverse complement strand
GTCCATGACCAGGTCGACGCGCGTGTAAGCGTTGTGCACGAGGGCGCGCACGGCGTCCTCGAGGTCGAGCTCCTCGCCCTGGCGGAACACGAGCGGCCTGACGTCGCCGAGGCCGGCGACGACGGGCTGGATCAGGGAGCGCACGGGCATGACGAGCACGCGGATGGGGCCGAACATCGGGTCGCCGGCCACGGGGTGGCACAGCCGGCGGAAGACGGCCATGCGGTTGGCGACGGTGTCGGCGCGCGGCGAGAGGCGCTCATGCGGCAACGTCTCCCAGCTTTCGAGCAGCGCGACCTCGTGCGGGTCGCCGTCGTACCAGGAGCGCACGTCGTCGACGAGCTCCTCGGCGTCGCGGCCGGAGGCGGTGACGGCGATGACGGGCGAGCGGCGCGCGACGGCCGCCTCGAGGGCGGGACGGATGCCGGCGACGGCGCCGACCAGCAGGCTTGGGTCGCCGTCGGTGGGTTCCTCGGCCTCGCCGAGCACGAGCATGGAGAAGTCGGGGTCGTCCATGAGCCGTTCGCGCACGGCCGTCAGGGAGCCGTGCATGTCGACGGGCGTGGGGTCCTCCCCCGCGGTGGCGTCAGCGGACATTGTACTTGTCCTGGGCCTTGGCGAGGCCGTCGAAGACGATGGCCTCGGCGGCGTCGGCGCCGTCGGCGAGGAACTCGGGCAGTTCCTTGCGCTGCGCCTTGTTGAACTCGCCGAGCACCCAGTTGATGGTGTTGTCGTGCGCGTCGCCGGAGCGGCTGGCGTGGCCGGTGCCCATGCGCACGCGGAAGTAGTCGGGGCTGTGCAGGCAGCGGTCGATGGACTTGATGCCGTTGTGGCCGCCGGAGGAGCCGCCGCTCTTGAGCTTGATGCGTCCGAAGGCGAGGTCCATGTCGTCGTGGATGACGACGATGCGCTCCTTGGGGATCTTGTAGTACTCGCTGACGGAGGCGACCGCCTGGCCGGAGTCGTTCATGTAGGTCAGCGGCTTGCACAGGAACATCTTGACGGTCCGGTCGCCCATCGTCATGGTGCCCTTGCCCAGGTCCGCCAGGCCCTTGTGGTTGGCGAAGCGCACGCCCCAGCGCTTGGCGAGCTCGTTGACGGTCATGAAGCCGATGTTGTGGCGGGTGTCGCGGTACTTCGCGCCCGGGTTGCCCAGGCCGACGATGAGCCAGTATTCCGATGCCATGTGTGGTGGTCCCTCTGTTTCCTTGTTCCTTGTGGTTCTTGGCGCGGACAGGCGCGTGTCACTTGCGCGCGGGCGCGTCGGCCAGGTCGTAGTCCCAGTACGCCATGTCGTGCAGGACGCCCTTGGCGTCGTACGCGGCCTTCGCCATCAGGCCGAAACGCGTGAAGCCGGCGCGCTGCACGAGCGCGTTCGAGGCGGCGTTGTCGGCGAAGATGATGGCGACGGCCTTGCGCATGCCGCGGTCCTGGCATTCGTCGAGCAGGAAGCGCAGCGTGGCGCTCCCGGCGCCCTTGCCGCGCCAGGCGGGGTCGAGGTAGTAGGCCAGGTCGGCCACGCCGTCGTAGCCGGGACGGTCGTAGTAGACGGACAGCGCGGCGAAGCCGATGGGCGTGGGTGCCCCGTCGCCCTCGCGGGCCTCGACGATGAACACGGCGTACGGGTACTGGTGCGACTCGAGCCACCGGCGGCGAGCCTCGACGTCCACGGGCGCGGTGTCCGCGCTCGCGCCCCCTTCCACGACCGAGTAGTTGTACACGTCCGTGAGGATGGGCAGGTCGAGTTCGCTGGCGAGCCGGTAACTGTAGTCGATCATGGCTGCCAGTGTACAACGGGCGCGCCGACCGGCCCGGGGCGTTCAGCGTGCGCGCAACGCGCCACCCTGCCCCGCCCGGGCATGCGGACGCCCCGGCGCGCCCCTCACGGCATGGGTGTGCGTGGGGTGGCGCGCCGGGGCGTCCGGCCGTCGGGCATGCGCCCGCGGCGTCACTTGTCGAGCTCGAGGGCCTTGTTGAGGGCCTCCTCGAGGCGCTTCTGCGCCTCGCCGTAGGCGCTCCAGTCGCCGTCCTTCATGGCGGCGTCGGAGTCCTTCATGGCCTTCGAGGCGTCCTGCAGGGCCTCGCGCATCGCGGCGCTGTCCCCGGAGGACGTGGCCGACGAACCGGACGAGCCGGAGGACGATTCCTCCTTGCCGCCGTCCGTGGACGTGGAGCCGGAGGAGGCCTTGGTGTCGCCGGAGGCGTTCTCCGCCTCGCCGGCGGAGGCTCCGGAGTCGCCGCCGAAGACCTGGTTGAGGGCCTCGTCGAGCGTGTTCGCGAAGCCAACCTGGTCGCCGAAGGCCACCAGCACCTTCTTGAGCAGCGGGTAGCTCGTCGCGCCGGACGACTTGACGTACACCGGTTCGACGTACACCAGGCCGCCGCCCAGCGGCAGCGTCAGCAGGTTGCCGCGCTCGACCTGCGTGGAGCCGGACTGCAGGAGGTTGAGCTCCTTGGACACGTCCGCGTTGGCGTTGAAGTTGTTCTGCGCCTGGCCCGGTCCCGGCACGTTCGAGTCCTTGGGCAGCTCCTGGAGGCGTATGGTGCCGTAGTTCGGCCCCTTGACGCCCTTGGTGCGCCCCGCGTCCGAGTCCACGGACAGGAAGCCGGTGAGGATCTCGCGCGTCTGCGAGCCGGCCGGGATGTACGTGGAGGTCAGCGAGAAGACGGGCGTGTCCGAGCCGCCGGTCTGCAGCGTCAGGTAGTAGGGCGGCTGCAGCACGTCGCGCGCCTGCTCGGTGGCCGACTCGGTCGGGTCCACCGGGGTCTGCCAGAAGTCCTCGCCGGAGAAGATCTGGTTGGCCTGGGTGACGTGGTACTTGGCCAGCAGCTGGCGCTGCACCTTGAAGATGCCCTCCGGGTAGCGCATGTGCGCCATGAGCTCGCCGGAGATCTCGGACATGGAATGGTACTGGCCCGGGAACACCTTCTGCCACGCCTTGAGCACGGGGTCGTCCTCGTCCCAGGTGTACAGGTCCACGGAGCCGTCGTACGCGTCGACGGTCGCCTTGACCGAGTTGCGCATGTAGTTGGCCCGCTTGTCGCCCAGCGACTGCACGGTGTCCGAGGACACGGTCGTCGAGTCCTCGGTGGCGCTCGCCAGGTCGGTCATCTGCGAGTACGGGTACTGGTCGGAGGTGGTGTAGCCGTCGATGATCCACTTGACGCGCCCGTCGACCACGGCCGGGTAGACGCGCCCGTCGAGCGTGAGGTACGGGGCGACCTTGGCGACGCGCTCCTTGGGGGAACGGTCGTAGAGGATCTGCGAGTCCGCGGTCACGCGGTCGGAGAAGAGGATCTGGTCCGAGCCGAAGCGGATGGCGTACAGCAGGCGCGAGAAGATGTTGCCCACGCTGGGGCCGCCGTCGCCGGTGAAGGTCGTGGTGGCGCCCTCCGAGCCGGTCGGGTAGTCGAACTCCCACGCGGTGGTGGCCGCCGGGGCGCCCACGATGGAGTACTCGGGCGCGTTGGGCGAGAAGTAGATGCGCGGCTCGTAGTGCTGCGTGTCGGTCAGGTAGCCCTGCGTGGGGATGCCGTACTCGAAGAACTCGGGCTGGCCGTCGGCGGTCACCTTGCTGCCGTAGGCGGCCACGACGCCGTAGCCGTGCGTGTACACGGTGTGGTCGTTGACCCAGTTGCGGTTGTCGTTGCCGGACAGGTCCAGCTCGCGCGCGGCGATGACGGTGTCCTGGTTGGTGCCGTCGATGTCGTACTTGTCCACCGCCAGCGTGTCCGCGAACGTGTAGTACTGCTTCATCTGCTGCAGCTGCTTGAACGTCGGCGAGACGATCTGCGGGTCGAGCAGGCGGATCTGCGCGGTGGTCTCCGCATCGTTCTTCAGGGCGCCGGCCGAGGCCTTGGTCGTCGCGTCGTACTCCTCGGTGACCACGCTGTCCAGCCCGTAGGCTGCGCGCGTGGCGTCGATGTTGCGCTGGATGTACGTCGACTCCATCTCCTGGGCGTTGGGGTTGACGCGGAAACGCTGCAGCAGCGGGCCCCACACGGCGGTCAGCAGGATGCCGACGACGAGCGTGGCGCCGATGGCGACGGTGGGCACGCGCCACGCCTTCCAGCCGGCGGCCAGCCCGACCGGCTGGCCGCCGCGCTCGTCGAGCGCGTGGGTGCGCATGAGCCACACGGCGCACACGATGCCGCACAGCGCGGTGAGCGCCGCCATGATGAGGGTCACGGGGATGTGCGCGTGCACGGTGGTGTAGGTGGCGCCGGTGATGCGCTCGCCCTGCTCGGTGAGCGTGGAGAACACGCCCATGCCCTGGTCGACGGCCCACGAGAGCATCCACAGCAGGAACCACACGGCCACCTGGCGGCGGGCGCGCGCGGTCATGGTGAACAGGCCGCGGCCGTGCACGGGCATCGTGAAGCGGATGCCGCCCATGGCGATGTGCGTGCCGACGCTGAACAGCAGCCCGAACAGCAGCAGCAGGTTCAGGCCCGACAACAGCAGGTTCAGGCCCGGCAGCACGAAGACGTAGAAGCCGGTGTCCAGCCCGAACTGCGGGTCCGTGGTGCCGAAGGACTCGGCGTTGAACATGAGCAGGATCTCGGACCAGTTGGCGTTGAATCGCGAGCCGAACAGCACGCCCGCCAGCAGCGAGACGACGATGGCCACGCGCCGCGCGGTGCGCGAGGACACGGATTTGCCGATCTCGACGGTGTCGCCGTGGATGCGGATCGTGGAGCCGTCCGCGTACGCGGGCCGGGCGCGGATGGCGAGCGTGGCGGACAGGTAGGTGACGCCCACCATGACCAGCGCGTACGCGACCCACAGGCCCACCTTGGTGCCCAGCAGCTTCCACACGACGCTGGCGAAGCCCAGCTGCGAGTACCACATGAGGTCCGTGGCGAAGGTCGCCAGGGCGAAGAACAGCGCGACGACGACCACGAGGGCCACGACGACGCCGATGAGGATGCGCGTGCCGCGGCTGGTGTGGTGCTTGCCGCCGCCCGCGCCCTTGCGCGCGATGCGCGGCGAGTCCGGGGGCGCCTGGCCGCCGGACGAACCCTGCGGCTTGGGGTCGCCGTTGGTCTCGATGTCGATGATCACCGGGTCGTCGTCGGTGCGCTTGCCGTGGGGGTTACGGCGCGGCCCGGCGCCGCCGGCGTGGGGGAAGAAATCGAAGAATGACATTCGGCCAAGCATACCGGAGCGTGCAGGGGCGTGGCAAGACGGTCCGGCTCACGGAACGGGCGCCTTCACGCGATGTGCACAACGGGCCGCGTGCGGTGGGCGCGCCATTGCCGTCGGCGCATGCACGGCCGGCTTGGTACAGTGTCCCACGGTCGAACGCTCCCCGCCGCGACCGTGGCACGGGAGGATCGGAGAAGGAAGACATGGCCATGACGCAACGGGTACCGGCTTCACGCGGCGAGGGACACGACGGCCACGCGCGGCCCGGGG
>JAXJQE010000209.1:0-9033 GCA_036311305.1 Bifidobacterium sp. | reverse complement strand
CCTCGAAGGCGGCTGGCCCAAGGTCGACCCCGACGAGAAGGAGATCGGCGACTGACCTGAGCCGCTGACCCAGATACAGGGACCCTCACGCTACAAGAAACCTCACGTTTTTCCGTGACATTTCTAGGACGCCGGCGTCGCCGGCCCTAGGAATGTCACGGAAAAACGTGAGGTTTCTTGTAGCGCTGCAGTTGCGTCCGGATCAGATCTTCGCGTTGCGCAGGCGCAGGGCGTTGAGGAAGACGCACACGCTCGAGAGGATCATGGCCACACCCGCCATCATCGGGTTGAGCATCCAGCCCGTGAACGGGAACAGCACGCCCGCGGCGACCGGGATGCCCACGATGTTGAACACGAACGCCCACACCAGGCTCGAGTGGATGTTGCGCATCATCGCCGTCGAGAGCCTGATGAGCTCGGGCGCGCAGTCGAGCGAGTGCGCGGGGGCGATGACGTCCGCGTGCGCGTAGTCGCCGTCGGCGTCGTCGCTGTGCACGATCGCCACGCCCGCCGCCTCGCGCACCTCCGCGGCCTCGGTGCCGTCGGAGACGAGCATCGTCACGCCGTCGTACGAGTCGAGCAGCTCGACCGCCGCGCGCGTATTGGACAGGTCCGCGCCGACGACGCGCACCTTCAGCCCGGCGAGCGCGGCGCGCACGTCGGGCTCGCGCGACGGCGTCGTGACGACGGTGCGCGTGAGCTGCGCGACCTGCAGGGCGGCGATGGTGCGCACGTCGAGGTCGTGGCGGCGCGCGTTGACGAGCGCGGCGGCGGCCGCCAACGGCGACGCCCAGCCGAGCGCCACCGGGCAGGCGATGATGAGCACGCTGATCGCCATGAGCAGCGCGCGGGTGGGGGAGGGGGAGGCGATCAGCCAGACGACGAAGGTCCATAGGGCGATCAGGATGACCACCGGGACGAGCACGCGCGAGATGCGGTTGACGGTGACCTGCATGGGCACCGCGGGCTGGTGGGGCAGTCAGATGTCCATCGCCAGGCGGGCGAAGAGGACCAGGGTGATGATCACGCCGGTCACCTCGAAGTACGGGTGGCGCATGTCGCCGGGCAGGGCGCCCCCGCCGACGCACACGACCAGGCCGTAGCAGTACGCGGCGATGGCGCCGAGGGAGGCCAGCGAGTTCATGTTCGGGTCGCGGCGGCGGATGGCGGACCAGCCGTCGGTGTGGATGGGGTAGCCGCCGTAGAACATGACCGGGGTGATGATGATGGCCTGCAGCCATGGGTTGACGAGCCAGTCGGGGACCAGGGAGTCGTGGAACGCGTCCAGGCACATGGGCAGCAGGGCGATGATGGTCAGCACGGCGCTCACGGCGGTCTGCTTGGTGAGGATGGAGACGGCGTTGGGGTTGTCCGAGGGACGGTTGCGCAGGGTGTCGCCGGCGCTGACGGGGGCGTCCCGGGGCGGGGCGGGCTCGTCGAAGCGCAGGTCGGCGCGCGCGGCCTGGTCGGCGGGCGCGCCGAAGAAGAAGCGGACGGCCATGATCGTGAGCACGATGGCCACGACCACGACCACCACGGCGATGAACAGGTTCATGCGGGTCCCCTTGGGGTGTGCGGTTTTGACCTACCCCACTCTACGCGTTGGGAAGGTTGAATGCACGGTGTGTTTTGGCGTGGTTGGCCGGTAGGCTGGGGGCATGAGTGAATTCCGCCCCACCGGCCGCGATGACGCGGCAGACTTTGCCATGATGGAACCAGCCGACCGCCTGCGCGCCATGCTCGAGGAGCAGGTGCGCGACCGGCCGTTCTCCGAGCTCTCCCCGGTCACCTTCGACCACGACGGCGCCGAGCTGATCGGGCACGTGATGCTGGACGCCCTGGAGGAGAAGGGCTACTCGGTGGATGACTTCGACGCCGCGGGGGCGCTGACCGCGGCGGCCGTGCCGATCGTGTGCGCGGTGATGGCCGCCGCCACGTCGCGCGGCGAGTCGCTCGACGGTTTCGTGATGGACTTCGTGTACCCCTCGATCAAGGGTCCTTCGATCAAGGGCAAGCGCGTCATGCTGGTCGACTCGTGGCTGTCCAACAAGTCCTACGTGCAGACCTCCTCCCTGGTCACGTTGCGCAACGGCAACGAGCTGGGCCTGGACTTCGGGATCGTGGAGGCGCAGGGCGCCACCGTGGTGGGCATCACCTCGCTGATCGGTGCGGACACGTCCGAGCTCCACGTGGTCAACCCCAGCACCGCCCAGGCCGTCGACATGCCCTTCCTCCCCATCTACACCGAAGCCGAGCTGAGGGTCCCCGAGGAGGACTGACCTGGCTTTCGGCCACCGGGTTTCCGGGTGTCAGAGTATTGCCCTGAGGCTCATCAGGCAGGCTTGTTGCGCCTTGGCGCTCGCGATGATGTCCCGCAGGGCACGCCTCGATTGCTTGGTGGCGAAGTCGTTGGCGGTCACGTAGACGATCTTCCAGCCGCGCTTGATGAGATGGTTGTGCTTGTCGGCATCCCGCCGCATCTGGTCCACCCCGCTGTGGTAGGCGCCTTGGTACTCGAAGCCCAGTTTCAAGTCCGGGAACGCGGCGTCCAGGTAGCAGTCGCCATCATCCAAGGGCACACGATAATTGATCACCGGCCTGCCGAATTCGTTGGCGATCAGGAAGTCGGCCAGTACCCCCTCCTCCGGCGAGTCAGTACCCTCCACGAGGAAAGGGAGGATCTCCAGGAGCGTTGATCGTCCCCGGAACTTTTTGTTCTCCTTGACATAGGTGGCAAGCTCATCAAGCGAGGCCACGCGCCGCTTCTGATCGCGGCATGTGAAGTTGGACGCGATCTTGATGAGCGTCTCCCTGGTGGCGTATTGCGCCATCTGGGCCCAGCAGACCGCCGGTCGCACCACTTCGTACCCTCCTTCGAGCGAGGTTTCCAACGGGGCGGTCCACAGATGCGCGTGGATGCCCACGAGCCTGGGGCGCCGGTCGCGATCGTCCACCGAGATGTGCACCAGGTGGTCGTCAAGGTCGTTGTCATAGGTCTCGCTGCCCCAATACAGCACTGCCGTGTTGTGCGAGAACACGGGAATGCCCTTGAGCCGAGGCAGGGCATCGTCGATCCGGCCGCTGACCAGCTCATTGCGGCACCGCTGTTCGTCATTCATGAAGGAAGCCATGCCCCCACGCTAGGGGAGAGGGGAAAGCGGCACCAAACCATACGGCCCACTGTGGTCGGACGGCCTCCACAATGGCGCTTCCCCGCCGGGATGTGGACAGGTTCTCGCCCGAATTCCGGTGGAATACGCCGGGTAAGTTGCCCACATCTCCACGGCCCCAGCGAGTTGTGGAGGGCTCTTTCCGGTATGAACCATCCATGGACGTGGGAAAAGAGGCGTCATAAGGCGACAAGAGAGGTGATGAAACCAAAGATGCCCCCTATAACGAACGAGCACAGTCGTTATAGGGGGCATCTTTTCAATGGGGAATCCTCCAGAGAGATAACGGGAGGGCCGCTCCCCAAGTAGTGCTTGGGAAACGGCCCTCCTCGTCGAATGGGCGGGATCAGCCCTTGATCTTCTCCATCACGATCTTCGTGACGGCCTTGGCGTCGGCCTGACCCTTGGTGGCGCGCATGACGGCGCCGATGATGGCGCCCATCGGCTTCATGTTGCCGCTCTTGAGCTTCTCGACGACGTCCGGGTTGGCGTCCATGGCCTCCTGGACGGCGGCCTGGAGGGCGCCGTCGTCGGAGACGACCTTGAAGCCGTGCTTCTCGACGATCTCGGCCGGCGTGCCCTCGCCCTTCAGGACCAGGGCCATCGTCTGCTTGGCCAGCTTGTCGTTGAGCTTGCCGTCGGCGATGAGCTTCTCGACATCGGCGACTTCCTGCGGCGTGACCGGCAGCTCCTCGAGCGAGACGCCCTGGGCGTTCGCCTCGCGGGACAGCTCGCCCAGCCACCACTTCTTGGCGCCGGCAGGCGTCGCGCCGAGCTTGACGGTCTCCTCGATCAGGTCCAGCGCGTCGGCGTTGATGACGTCGCGCATGTCCGTGTCGGAGAACTTCCACTCGGCCTTGAGGCGGTTGCGGCGCTCGCGCGGCATCTCCGGCATCTCGGCCTTCATGCGCTCGATGTGCTCCTTGGTGATGTGCAGCATCACCAGGTCCGGGTCCGGGAAGTAGCGGTAGTCGTCGGCGTCCGACTTGACGCGGCCGCCGGCGGTGGCCTGCGCGGACTCGTCCCAGTGGCGCGTCTCCTGCAGGATCTCGCCGCCCTTGTCCAGGATCGCGGCCTGGCGGCGGATCTCGTACTGGATGGTGCGTTCGATGCCGCGGAACGAGTTGACGTTCTTCGTCTCCGAGCGCGTGCCCAGCGGGTCCGACGGGCTGCGGCGCAGCGACACGTTGACGTCGGCGCGCATGTTGCCCTGCTCCATGCGCGCGTGCGAGATGTTCAGCGCGCGCACGATGTCGCGGATGGCGCGCATGTACGCGCCCGCGATCTCCGGCGCGCGGTCCCCGGCGCCCTCGATCGGCTTGGTGACGATCTCGATGAGCGGCACGCCCGCGCGGTTGTAGTCGACGAGCGAGTGGTCGGCGCCCTCGATGCGCCCGTCGGCGCCGCCGACGTGCGTGTTCTTGCCGGCGTCGTCCTCGATGTGCGCGCGCTCGATCGGCACGCGGAAGACGGTGCCGTCCTCGAGCTCGACGTCCAGGTAGCCCTCGCCGTTGGTCGGCTTGTCGTACTGGGAGATCTGGTAGTCGCGCGGCATGTCCGGGTAGAAGTAGTTCTTGCGGGCGAACTGGCTCCACTCGTGGATCTCGCAGTGCAGGGCCAGGCCCAGCTTGATCGCGTAGTCCACGGCGGCGGCGTTGATCACCGGCAGGGAGCCCGGCAGGCCGAGGCTCACCGGGGTGAGCTCGGTGTTCGGCTCGGCGCCGAAGGAGATGGGCGCGGGGCAGAAGAGCTTGGTCTTGGTGCTCAGCTCGACGTGGGTCTCCAGACCGATGACCGGGTCGAATTCCTTGACGGCCTCGGAGTACTTCATCAATTGTTCAGCCATGATTGTTGTTCCTCACACCCTTCACTTGTTCAGGCCGTCGAGCCACGGCGTCTTCAGGGACTGCCAGGCGGGCGCGCCCCACGCGGCCTCGAGCGCGGCCTCGAGCGCCGCGGCCGGCTTGTACATGACCTCGTCGCGCTGCTGCGGGGCGATGAACTGGAAGCCGACCGGCAGGCCGTCGTCGGACAGGCCGGCGGGGATGCTCATGGCCGGCACGCCCGCGAGGTTCGCGGGGATGGTGGCGATGTCGTTGACGTACATGGCCAGCGGGTCGTCCATCTTCTCGCCGAACTTGAACGCGGTGGTCGGGCTCGTCGGGGAGACGAGCACGTCGGCCTTTTCGAACGCCTTCTTGAAGTCGTCGATGATGAGCGTGCGCACCTTCTGCGCGGAGCCGTACCAGGCGTCGTAGTAGCCGGCGGACAGCGCATAGGTGCCCAGGATGATGCGGCGCTTGACCTCGTCGCCGAAGCCGGCCTCGCGGGTGTAGCTCATCATGTTCGCGGCGGTCTGGGTGACGTCCTCCGGCGGCATGACGCGCAGGCCGTAGCGCATGCCGTCGTAGCGGGCCAGGTTGGAGCTGACCTCGGACGGCATGATGATGTAGTAGGCGCCCAGCGCGTACTTGAAGTGCGGGCAGGAGACCTCCACGACCTCGGCGCCCATGGCCTCCAGGGCCGCGACGGCCTCGTGGAAGCGGGCCTCGACGCCGGCCTGGAAGCCGTCGCCGCCCAGCTCCTTGACCAGGCCCACCTTCAGGCCCTTGAGGTCGCGGTTGAGGCCCTCGCGCGCGGCGGCGACCATCGGGCGCGGACCCTCCGGGATCGACGTCGAGTCGCGCTTGTCATGGCCGCCGATCGTCTCCTGCAGGAGCGCGGCGTCGACGACGCTGCGCGTCACCGGGCCGATCTGATCGAGCGAGGACGCCATCGCGATGGCGCCGAAGCGGGACACGCCGCCGTAGGTCGGCTTGACGCCGACGGTGCCGGTGAGCGCGCCGGGCTGGCGGATCGAGCCGCCGGTGTCGGTGCCCAGGGCCAGCGGCGCCTCGAAGGCGGCGACGGCGGCCGCGGAGCCGCCGCCGGAGCCGCCGGGGACGCGGTCGAAGTCCCACGGGTTCGCGGTCTTCTGGAACGCGGAGTGCTCGGTGGAGGAGCCCTGCGCGAACTCGTCGAGGTTGGTCTTGCCCAGGATCGGCATGTGCGCGGCCTTGAGCTTCTCGATGACGGTCGCGTCGTACGGCGGCACCCAGCCTTCGAGGATGCGGCTGGCGGCGGTGGTCTCGATGCCCTTGGTGACGATCATGTCCTTGATGGCGATCGGGACGCCGGCGAGCTCGGGCAGCTCGGCCTTGTCGTCGTCGGAGAGGTTGTCGAAGGCGTCGGCCTGCTCGAGGGCGCCCTCGCCGGAGACCTTCAGGAAGGCCTTGATGTCCGGCTCGGCGGCGTTGATGACCTCGAGGTGGGCGTTGACGAGGTCGCGGCTGGAGACCTCCTTGGCGCGCAGGAGCTCCGCCTGCTGGAGGGCGGAGAGCTTGACGAGTTCAGTGGTGGTGTTGGCCATGGGTCACTCCTCTCCCAGGATGCGCGGGGCGACGAACATGCCGTCGGCGGCGACGGGCGCGGCGGCCAGGACCTCGGACTGCGGCAGCGGCGTGACGGGCACGTCGGGGCGCAGGTAGGCCTCGAGCGGGATCGGGTTGGCCGTGGGCTTGACGTCCTCGGTGGCCACCTCTTGCACGGAATTGATGGATTCCGCGATGACATTGAGTTCGCTCTGCATGCGAGTGATTTCCTCGTCAGTGAGCGCGATCCGGGCGAGGTCGCCCAGATGCATGATTTCTTCGCGTGTGAAAGTTGGCATGGGTCCCACCTTAGCGCCGTATTGTGACGTGTTTTTGCGCCGTGGGCGGGGCGTGGTGCGGGCGTGCCGGGGCGCTCGGCGCAGGTGCCCCAGCTTGGGTGGCCGGCCTCGCCGCGATGCCGGGCGGCAGGGACCGCTCAGCCCCGGATGTCCGCGTGCTGCGCGATCCAGGCGTGCATGGCGACGGCCGCGGCCGCGCCCGCGTTGATTGAGCGCACCGAGCCGAACTGGCTGATGTAGACGACGTCGTCGGCCAGGTCGAGCGCCTTCTGCGACAGGCCGGGGCCCTCGGCGCCGAAGAGCAGCAGGCAGCGTTCGGGGAAACGGTAGGTCTCCATCGGCACCGCGCCGGGGATGATGTCGAGCGCGATGACCTTGGCGTCGTCGAGGCGCGCCAGGGCAGCCGTGTCGCCGGCCACGAGCGCCTCCGCGCGGTCGGCGGCGAGGCGCGCGTGCCAGTCGTCGACCAGCTCCTGGATGGAGGGGTGGTGGTGGACGTGCTGGTAGAGCTCGGTCATGAGCGCGCCCTTGCGGTTCCACTTGTGGGGGCCAACAATATGTACCCTGCCGGCGGCGAAGGCGTTGGCCGTGCGGACCATGGAACCGATGTTGAAGTCGTGGGTCCAGTTCTCGACGGCGACCTCGAAGCCGTGCCGGCCGCGGGTGTCCAGGTCGGCCTTGATGGCCTCCACGCTCCAATATCTATAGCGGTCGAGCACGTTGCGCCGGTCGCCCTCCGCCAGCAGCTGTTGGTCCAGGCGCGGGTCGTCCGGGATGGGCTCGCCGGGGTGTTCCTCGGCCCACGGGCCCACGCCGATCTTCCTGAATTCGGGCTCGCCGGAGGCCGCCGCGGCCACGCTGATGGGGTTGGGTTCGTGCATGGGGCCCAGCATACCGCGTGAGCCCCTCCACAAAACAGAAAGCCGCCGGAGATGTGGGGACCAGACCCACACAAAACCACCCAGAATCTCACAAATACCATGGTCCAGACTGATGCCATCCTCCACATTTCAACCACTCCTTAAATATGTGGAGGCCCCCTCCGAGTATGACCCCAACCATCACGCCCCATTGCCTCCAATCCCGGCCGATTTTCCCTGATTCTCCACGTGATTCCTTACCTATTTCCATCAGATTCCCCCAATTTCCCTCAGAACCCATCCCACCCAATCCCACCTGACAAGACCCTGGCAGCCAGCTGAAAAGATACTGCCGCCCGCACCTTGTTCACGGGTGGGGTCGTAGAATACTATGGACAGTCGGAGAACAAGGGGTTCACCGACGAACCGTTCCCAACAAGACGAAGAGAAAAGACCAGAGGAATCACCATGGCTGAGACAGAGGACCGCCCGAAGGCCACCACGGAGGAGCGCGAGCGTCCGCGCACGCTCCCGCCGAGCATCGAGATCCCCGAGATCCGAGGCGAGATGGTCTACCTGCGCCCCGTCACCATGGAGGACCTCGACCGCATGGACATGCTCGACGCCTACGTGGGCGCTTCCGGCATCACCGGCAAGGACCGCATCGCCGAGCGCAACGCCGTGCACGCGTGGGTCCGCCGCTCGCTGGCGTGGCAGGACGGCGCCAAGGTCGGCGGCGGCATCGACGACCCCGAGCACCGCGGCACCATCGCCTGGGCGCTCATGGCCGTCCCCGAGGGCGTCGACGGCGAGCCCGGCGCGCACAACGCCACCGAGTTCCTCGGCATGATCTTCCTCATCGACATCGACGGCTGGTCCCGCTCCGCGCGCCTGCAGGTCATCCTCGGCCGCGACTTCCGCGGCCGCGGCTACAGCCGCGACGCCATGCCGCGCGTCATGACCTACGGGTTCGCCGACGAGCCCGAGGGCCTCGGCCTGCACCGCGTGTGGACCGCGGTGCCCGAGAAGAACACGCGCACCATGTCCGTCTACCAGTCCCTCGGCTTCGTGCCCTCGGGCGTCTCCCGCCACGCACTGTGGGACAACAAGCTCGGCAAGTACCAGGACCTCAACGTGCTGGACACGCTCGTCGACGAGTACGACCCCGTCCAGGCGATGGACGCGTTCGGCATGCACGTCATCACCACGAACCCGGGCATGCAGAAGGCGATGACCCTGCACGAGCACTCCATGGCGATCCACAAGCAGAAGCTGCGCGCCGACGAGGCGGCGG